>NKPV01000003.1 GCA_002254605.1 Armatimonadetes bacterium JP3_11 | reverse complement strand
TCTTTTCCTGTTGAATGAGCGCCTCGGATTTCTGGCGCAGCTCTTCGTAGGCGCGTTGGAGTTGCTCAAACAGTTCCCGATTGTGCTTGCGCAGGTTGCGCCGTTCCAGCGCACGCGCGACGACCGTGTTCAGCACGCCAATATCGTCTAACGGTTTGAGCAGATACTCGAAGATATTGCCTGCTTTGAACGCCTGCAGCGCGTTTTCCAGCGAGCCGTGCCCCGTCAGGACGATGATTTCGGTTTCAGGCAGGTGCTCGCGTGCGGCGGCGATGACTGCCAGCCCATCTTTGCGTGGCATGCGCATATCCGTTAGGATAACGGCGTACTCGTTCGTCTGGATTTTCTGGATTGCCTCCTCCCCGTCCGCGGCGGTATCCAGCAAGTAGCCGTCGTTGCGCAACTGGCGCGTATAGATATAGCGCAAATCTTCCTCATCATCCACGATGAGCACTCGTTCTGGCATACGAATCGCCCTCGAAAAGGTATTATCGGCTCGAAGGGCACCTCGGCGCAGGGGGTAGGGACGAGGGACACATCGGCAGTGTTGAAGACCAGCCGGTACACCGGTAGGGACAGACCTGAGTGGCTGCCCCTACCGATTCTGCTGTTGAAACTACTGCCCGCCCTTCACGCCTGCTGCGACTTTCGCCTCGGTCTTTGTTTCCGTTTTCGGCGTGTCGTAGCGGCGTGGGCGCGGCTTGATAAGGCTCACATCCACAGGCTCGTAGTGAATCTCAGGTCCGTCGGGTGTCCAGCGCGCCATGGTGGTCTTGAGGTAGTTCTCATCGTCGCGCTGGGGGAACTCGGGTTTGTAGTGCGCCCCGCGGCTCTCGTTGCGGTCGAGTGCGCACGCTGTGATACAAATCGCCAGCTCCAGTTGGTGTTGCAGGGTGCGCACGAAGGGGATAACTTGGTTCGTCCACCCCGCGTGGTCGGCGATGTTCACATGCTTGACGCGCTCGCGCAGCTCTTTGAGCTGCTCTATGGTACGTGCGAGGCGTGCGTTCTCGCGTACGACGGTCACATTCTCGTCCATCAGGATGCGCATCTCATCGGCGAGGCGGTAGGGGTTCTCGCTCCCAGTGCGCTTGCTAATCTCCTCGAACTGGGCTTGATGCTTGCGCTGCTCTTGCTCGAAGAGGCTGCTGGGCAGGTCAAACGCGGAGCCTTCCACATTTTTGAGGTACTCCACAATCGCGGGACCTGCCGCCTCGCCCGCGAAGATACAACTCAGTAGCGAGTTTGCGCCCAGTCGGTTCGCGCCGTGATACTGATAGTCCACCTCGCCCACGGCGTACAGCCCCGGAATGTTCGTCATTTGGTTGCGCGGATGCACTGGCTCCATCAGTCCGTCGCCATTCACGGCGTAATCGACCCACAGCCCGCCCATCGAGTAGTGCTGCGCGGGATAGATGCGCATCGGAACCTCGCGTGGGTCCTCACCCACGAACTTCAGGTACACCTCCAGGATGCCGAGCAGTTTTTTCTCGATTTGGTGGCGGGGCAGGTGGGTGATGTCCAGATAGACTTGGTTCTTGCCCTGAATGCCGCGCCGTTGGTTTACGCACACATCGAAAATCTCACGCGTGGCGATGTCGCGCGGCACGAGGTTGCCATAGGCAGGATATTTCTCCTCCAGGAAGTACCAGCGGTCGCTTTCGGGGATGTCGCGGGGAGGGCGTTTGTCGTGCGGGTCTTTGGGAACCCACACGCGCCCGCCCTCGCCGCGCACCGCTTCCGAAATGAGACGGCACTTATCTTCGCCCGGGATTGCGGTGGGATGAATCTGGATGAACTCGCCGTTGGCGTAGTACGCGCCTTGCTGATAGCAGATGCTCGCTGCGGAACCTGTGCAGATAATCGAGTTGGTGGTGTTCTTGAAAAGCATGCCGGGTCCGCCCGTTGCAATCACAACGGCTTCCTCGCGGAAGGCGCGAATCTCCATCGAGCGCAGGTCTTGCGCCACGAGACCACGACAAACGCCGTTCTCATCCAGAATCAACCCGAGAAACTCCCAGCCTTCGTACTTGGTCACACGCCCTTCCACTTCCCAGCGGCGCACCTGCTCGTCGAGGGCATAGAGGAGTTGCTGCCCTGTGGTGGAGCCAGCGAACGCCGTGCGGTGGTGGCGTGTGCCGCCGAATCGTCGGAAGTCGATCAAGCCCTCGGGAGTGCGGTTGAACGGCACGCCCATGCGATCCAGTAGATAGATAATCGCGGGGGCGCGCTCCGCCATGCGCAGCACAGGTGGCTGGTTCGCCAAGAAGTCGCCCCCATAGATGGTGTCGTCGAAGTGAATCCACGGCGAGTCGCCCTCGCCTTTGGTGTTCACAGCGCCGTTAATCCCGCCCTGCGCACACACCGAGTGCGAACGCTTCACCGGCACAAGGGAAAACAGATCCACATGCACGCCCGCTTCCGCGAGCTTCATCACAGTCATCAGACCGCCTAAGCCGCCTCCAACAACGGCAACTTGCTTCTTTGCCATACGATTGCCTCCTTAGTGGTTCGCCAAGGGATTCGGCGGCGCTTCGTGCATAAAAAAGCCCGCCAAC
This sequence comes from Armatimonadetes bacterium JP3_11, assembly GCA_002254605.1. Lineage (GTDB taxonomy): Bacteria > Armatimonadota > Fimbriimonadia > Fimbriimonadales > GBS-DC > GBS-DC. The sequence goes on along the minus strand of NKPV01000003.1, from coordinate 52,122 downwards.
GCCGTAATCCCCAGCACAGTCAGTAAAACGAAGCCGACCATACAGAACTTGTACAGGTTGCGCTGGGCACGCTCCCCAATGGTGATGCCCCAGCGAATCGCAAAGTTCCACACGCCGTTGAACAGGTGGTACGAACTCGCCGTAATCCCAATCACATACAGCGCGACCACCCACGGCTCCGAGAAATGCGCCTGCATACCACTGTACGAGATATCCTTGCCATACAGCTTGTGGCTCACGGTCGTAGAATAGACATGGAACAGCAGGAAGAAGAAAATCACCACGCCCGAGACGCGCTGCAGCGTGTAAGCAAGGTTCTCACGGAAACGATAGCGAAAGATATTCGCCTTCCCGTGATAGGTAATCACGAAGCCATATAGCGAGTGAAACAGCAAGGGCAGAATGATAAAAAACAGCTCCATCGCCCACAGCACCGGTTTCGGCAGGATGGCGTTGAAAAAGTAGACCACCGCGTTGAAGTACTTGGGGTCAATCGCCGCCATCGAGTTCAGAAACAGGTGCTGTACGAGATAGTAGCCGACGGGGAAAATTCCCGTGAGGGAGTGCAGCTTGTGCAGGAAGTAGTTGTCTCCCTTGAGCTTCTCTCGCCAGCCGAGTTGCGGTGCGGTTTGAACGCTCATAAGTTATACGCCTCCACACATGATTATACCTGATTGCCACACGGGTTCTTTTCGTATTTGCCCAAACATGTTGGCGGGCGGTTTGCTGCTTTGGGGTAGCGGTGCTGTTCCGAAGGTATCCTATTGAGGCATGTCCTTCCCAGGCGTTCTTGTACGGCGTTACGGCGGCGATGGGCGTGCGTATTGGCTTCATGGCGGTCGCCCCGAAACGGTTATCGCGGCGTACACCCACGCTGAGTTGCTGCCTGCGCTTGCCGAAGTGGAACGCGCTGCACAGGCAGGGCTGTCGGCGGTCGGCTTCATGGCGTACGAGGCGGCGCAGGGGTTCGATCAGGCGTTCCCCAAGGCGCAGACTGGGCTACCGCTCTTGTGGTTCGGGCTGTATCAGCAACTCGACATTTACCCCGAACCCTTGTCTCTTGTTCAAAACAAAGGGCAGACGGTTGAGCGACTGGATTGGCAGCCCACGCTTACGCAGTCGGATTATGATTACGCCGTCCGACGCATTCGGGATTTCATCGGAGCTGGCGATGTGTATCAGGTGAACTACAGTTTCCGATTGCGGACAACCCTCCCTACTGACGACGGAATGCTTCTGAGCCTTTTCTGCCACCTGTACCGCGCCCAGCCCGTGCCCTACGCCGCCTACATCGACGCAGGCGAGTATGTCATCCTATCGCTCTCGCCGGAGCTGTTCTTCGCGTTGGAGGGGAAGCGCATCGTGAGCCGCCCGATGAAAGGCACGGCGCCGCGAGGCGTCACGCTGGAGGAAGACCTCCAACAGGCGCAGGCGTTGCGCTGCAGTGAAAAGAACCGCGCCGAGAACCTGATGATTGTGGACATGGTACGCAACGACTTGGGGCGCATCGCCGCCATGGGCACGGTGCGTGTACCTCGATTATTCGAGGTGGAACGCTACGCGACGCTTTGGCAGATGACTTCCACGGTGGAGGCGCAAACCGATGCGTCGTTGCCCGAAATCTTTCGCGCGTTGTTTCCTGCGGCGTCCATCACGGGCGCGCCGAAAATCCGCGCGATGCAGATTATCCACGAGTTAGAAACCACGCCGCGCGGAATCTACACAGGCGCCGTCGGCGTGGTGCTGCCTAATCGGCAAGCGCAGTTCAATGTGGCGATCCGCACCCTGTGCTATGACCGCGCAACCCAACAGTTCGAGTACGGGGTGGGTAGTGGTATTGTCTGGGATTCGGAGAATCAAGCCGAATATGCGGAATGCCTCACGAAGGCGCACCTGTTGCTGCGTACGCATCCAGAGTTCGAACTATTAGAGACTTTGCTCTGGCGAGTAGGGCGCGGCTACTTTTTGCTGGAGAAGCACTTGCAACGACTGCAACGCTCGGCAGACTATTTCGGGTTCCCCTTCGATGAGTTGAAGGTGCGTCGCCTGCTCATGGAGGCTTCAGGTCGATATGCCTCCACCGAGTCGTTGCGCCGAGCGCGGTGTCGCCTCCTGCTGAACCGTCGCGGTGAGGTGCGCGTGCAAATGTCTCCCCTGGAGCCGAAGCCCCCCGTTTGGCGCGTCGCGCTTGCGCCAGAACCGATTGACCCCAGCGAGGTGTTCCTCTACCACAAAACCACGCATCGCACGGTCTACGAAAAGGCGCGCGCCGCTTACCCCCACTGTGAGGATGTGATTTTATGGAACCCGCGCGGAGAGATTACGGAATCGACCCTCGCGAATGTGGTGGTGCGGTTGGACGGCAGGCTGTACACGCCGCCTGTGGGGTGTGGTCTCCTGAACGGCGTCTATCGCCAGCACCTTCTGGAGCGCGGCACGATTCAGGAGCGTATCCTCACGATGGAGGAACTCCTAAGAGCGGAAGCGATTTACTTGATTAACTCCGTGCGCGGGTGGGTTCGGGTGAACCTTTGTGGCGCTTAGATGGTTATTCCGTGCGCAGGGGCGGGAGATTGGGAACGCACGGCTTAGTCGCCAAAACAGGTACAATCCCCCTCGCATGCGTACAGAGCGATTGGAACCTGTTTTTGAGCGCCTCAAGGCGCGGGGCGAAGCGGCATTGATTGCCTACATCACGGCAGGCGACCCCTCGCTGGAACGCCTGCCTGATGTCCTCCATCTGCTGCAGGATTCGGGCGTGGACATAGTGGAGGTGGGGTTCCCTTTCAGCGATCCCCTGGCAGATGGTCCCGTGATTCAGGCGGCGATGCATCGCGCGCTACAACACGGAACAACACTGCCGCGCGTGCTGGAAGCCGTTTCGCAGGTGAGTGGCGATCTTACGATCCCCCTGATTGCCTTCACTTATTACAACCCCGTGCAGCGCTATGGGGTGGAGCGATTTGCCCGCGACGCACTGCAAGCGGGCTTCACCGCGTGCCTGATGACCGACCTCCCTCCCGACGAAGCCGACGAATGGTTGTATTATGCGCGACGATACGCTTTGCAGCCGATTTTTCTGCTTACGCCCACCAGCACCACCGAGCGTATTCGTCTTGTGGCAGAACGGGGGCAGGGGTTCATCTACTGTGTATCGCGTACGGGGGTCACAGGAGCGCGCGACCAACTGCCTCCCGACTTGCCCGACCTTGTGGCGCGGATTCGAGAGCATTCGAGCCTGCCCATCGCGGTGGGATTCGGCGTATCCAAGCCGCAGCATGTGCGCCAAATTGCACAGATTGCCGACGGCGCGGTGGTCGGCAGTCAGCTGGTGCGCTACTTGCACGAGTTCGCGGACTCGCCCCACTGGCGAACGGCGATCGGCGAGTATCTGCGAGGACTGAAGATAGCAACGAAGATTCGGTAAACGGTTGCTTGTTGTGCGTGTTGAACGCACACCGTGTGGAGTTTCAGGGTGCACCCGCATGCACCCTACAGAAGTAGGAAGGGGCAGACAGAGAGGTCTGCCCCTTGAAAAGCCCCATCAATTCTTGCGCCGTCGGGCGATGAGACCTACGACCCCCGTCGCCAACGCGAGCATCGAGGCGGGTTCAGGAACCATCGCCAGGTTCTGCGCCCCGCTCGTGCTGCGCAGGAAGTAGTAGTAATCTGCCTGACCTGCCGTTGCGCTGAGCAGCGAGTTCGCGTAGCTCTGGACGGTCGCATCCGCCGTATATTGGAAGGCGCCGCTGTTCAGATTGATAGGGTTGCCCAACGAATGGTCATGGGCAATCTCCCAGAGTGCGACTTGGAACGCGGCGCCCTTCTTGTTCAGGTTGGAGCCTGTAAGGAACGAATCGCGCAAGTTGAGCAACGCGCCCGCACGCCCGTACGCAAGCCAGATCTCGTAGGTGTAGGTCTGGTTCAGATTTATTACATGGTCTAAGTCCACGCAGAACGCCCAGGTCTTCGGGGCGGTTGTGGGGTTCAGTACATACTCCCCGGCTTGCACATTGAGCGCGCTGCCGTAGATAATCTGGGTAGTGATCCCGGGCGATACTTGCGTGACTTTGAGCGTTACGATACCGAGCTGGATTACTTTATCGTTATTAAACAGGGTTGTATTCGCAGAGGCGTTGTTGAGTAGAGCGACAAATAACCCAACCGTAGATATCCCCCATAAGCATCGTTTTTGCATGGTTTTCCTCCTGACTGTGTGTTGCAGTCGGGGGGAATTCAAGCACTTTATATGCCAAACGGCTTGTTTCCTGCTGGAGATTATGCGGGTTTTGGGGTTTGAACTGGCAAACTTGCGGTCTCGCTGGCGGCGCGTCGGTGCTCGATGCGCTTGATGAGGTTCCAATCAGCGCGGAGCCAATAATCGCCGTAGGGTACTGCATACGCAGGCAGGTTCAGTTCTGTGAGAGTGAGTTGCTCTTTCTCTTGGGCGCGGGCGGCGTCGGCGTCGAGCGAGTGGTCGTTCTCCACGAGGCTGCCGTCAGGGTTGTGCGACTCGTGGCGAATGCGCATAGCGCTCTCCTCCAAGCGCACCTCGCTGAAGGCGTAGGCGCGAAGCGTGCGAGTGGACATATCCAGCGCGAGGAATTTGCGGTCTGGGGAGGGTTCGTAGCCTGGCTCGATGCACACGATGCCGCTCTGAAGCCAGTAAGGCAGGGCGAACTGCGCTATCTGGGTCAGGGTGAAACGGGGGTGGTATTGGGCGCCTGCCAGTGCGAGCCGCCACTGCCTCCCCGAATCGAAACGGCTGCGCAAGCGCAGCTCGTAAACCTGATCGGGAACCAGAAATGCCAACCACTGTAGCCCGGCGTGCAAGATGATGTGGGTCAACGCGCTGAGCGCTTCCAACAGACCCCAGCCACGTGCCGCCACAGGGGGGAGGCACTCCAGCCAGCTCATGCGCTCAAAGTAGACTCGTCCACCGCGTCGCTGGTAGAGCCATACTTCCGCGGGCGTCAGCACCAGCGCAGCTTGAGAAGCTTGCCAAGTAAGCCAGAGCTGGTACAGAAAGGTCAGCAGCGCCGCAGCAATCAGCACGCCCAACCCCAGCTGCGCCCAGCGAGGCAGTTCGTACCAATGCGTCAGATGGTCGCCTTCACGCCAAAACAGCCACCCCAGAAACGGGATTCCTATCAGGAGCCTCCAGCCGAAGTTGCGCAGGAACTGGCGCGTACTAAGCGGACCCAGCCGCACGCCCACATTTTCGAATGGGTCATGAAGGCAACGGGCACACCGCTCTTGCATCGGCTCGCAGCCCGCACCACATACGGAACAACCCACCTGAGGCACTACATACCCCGTGCCGTTCACTGAGTAAGAATTCGCCATTGCGTACGGAATTTCCTGCAGGGTATACTCCTACGCCGATAGGAGCCGCACTATGAAACTGCACGAGTATCAGGCGAAGCAGATATTGAGCGATTTCGGCGTTCCGACACCGCAAGGAGAGGTAGTCAGCACGCCTGCTGGGGCGAAAGCCGTCGCCGAGCGACTTGGCAAGCCCGTTGTGGTCAAAGCGCAGGTGCTGATGGGCGGACGCGGGAAAGCCGGCGGCATCAAACTCGCCCAAAACCCCGACGAAGCCGCTCAAGCAGCAGAAAGCATTCTCGGCAAGCGACTTATCTCGCCCCAAAACCCGCAAGGGCTTATCGCCGAGAAGGTGCTGGTCGAGGAAGCCGTCGAAATCCAACACGAATATTACATCGGGATCACCGTTGACCGCACTCCCCAGCGCAATGTGCTGATGGTCAGCAAGTATGGGGGAATGGATATCGAGGAGGTTGCGGCACAACACCCCGACGCGATTGCAACCGTCGCGGTCGACCCGCTGCTGGGGCTGACCGACTACGCAGCACGCGAGATACTCTATGCTGCACGGATCCCCCAAGACCACATACGACCGCTGAGTGCTATCCTGCATGGTCTCTATCGCGCCTATATCGCCGTGGATGCGAATCTGGCGGAGATTAATCCCTGCGCCGTGTTGGCAGACGGACGCATCATCGCGGCGGACGCCAAGATGACGATCGACGAAAACGCGCTCTATCGCCAGAAACGACTGGCGGCGCTGCACGAAGAGAGCCTCGAAGACCCCATCGAAGCAGAAGCCAGTAGGCGTGGTATCGCCTATGTGCGTTTGGGAGGCGACATCGGCATTATCGGCAACGGCGCGGGCTTGGTGATGTGTACCGTCGATGAGGTGGCGCGCGCTGGCGGACGCCCCGCGAACTTTTTGGACATCGGCGGCGGCGCCAAAGCCGACCGCGTGCGCCAAGCCGTCGAACTCGTGCTGATGGACCCGAATGTGAAAGGGCTCCTGTTCAACATCTTCGGGGGCATCACGCGCGGCGATGAGGTGGCGCGCGGTATGTTAGAGGCGTTCGAGACGCTGAATGTGCAGATTCCGGTAGTGGTGCGCCTTGCAGGCACGCACGCCGAAGAGGGACGCGCCTTGCTGCAGGGCACGCCGCTTATCCCCGCGGAAACGATGCAAGAGGCAGCGCAGAAAATCGTGGAACTGGCGCGGGCGAGCGCTTGAACGCCTGATCAGGACGACACGTTCGCCAGAAACCGTTGCATGGCGTCTTTCCACGAGGGCATCGGCGCCACGCCTGCCCACTCCAGCCGCCACGAGATGAGCGCAGAGTAGGCAGGACGCGGAGCTGGCGTGTGCCACTGCTTAAACGGCACAGGAGTTGGCTCGATGGCGAACCCTGCCGCCTGAAGCAAAGCACAAGCAAACTCATAGCGCGAGACAGGCTCCGTATTCGTCAGGTGGTAGGTTCCGTAGCAGTCGGTCTGAATGAGTTGGAGTAATCGGTCGGCGACATCGGCGACATAGGTGGGCGAGCCGATCTGGTCGCTGATTACGGGAGGCGAGTTGCCTGCACGCGCCTGCTCCAGCACGAACTGGGGGAAACTCTTGCGCTGCTTACCGTACAGCCACGCCACACGCGCGATGTAGTGGCGCGGGCAGAGCGTCCGCACCGCCTGCTCACCCGCGAATTTGGAGCGCCCGTACACACTGAGGGGGTTCTCAGCGTCGTATTCGTGGTATGGCGCGCGCTTGCTCCCGTCGAATACATAGTCGGTGGAGATATAAACACACACTGCACCTATCCGCTGACAGTTGGAGGCGATGACCTCTGCGCCGAAGGCGTTCACGCGATAGGCTTCTCGAGGGTGGTGTTCGCAGGCGTCCACATGTGTCATAGCGGCGCAGTGGACGACGACTTCGGGGCGCAAGGTATCGAAGACCGCTCGGACGGCGTCGGGTTGGGTGATGTCAAGAGCCACCACGCCCCCCGACAACGGCTCCGCAAGTGACGCAGCAGGCGCAGCGTGCGGGCGACGAGCCGCTCCCACCACCTCCAGATTCGCGGCGCGGAACCGCTCCACGACCTCCGCGCCCAGTAAGCCCGCTGCGCCCGTTACCAACACACGCATGCCCTGATGCTACCCTCCCCAAAAAATCTTAGCCAGCGTTGCCAAGCCGATTGCCACACGATAGCCCACAAACGGCATCAGCGAGCGCGTGCGCAGGTATCGAAGGAGGAACGCGATACAGAGCCAGCCGACGACCATCGCCGCCGCGCCACCTGCCAGCATCGGCGCAATCATCTCGGAGGGGACGCCCCCTTTGAACAAGTTGCGAAACGACCATACCGCTGCGCCCAAGGTGATGGGCGTCGCCAACAGAAACGAGAACCGCGCCGCCGCCTCGCGTTGCAAGCCCAGCATCAGCCCTGCCACAATCGTAATCCCCGAACGCGAGAAACCAGGAATAAGTGCGAACGCTTGCGCCACGCCAATCACGATGGCTTCGGAAATACCTATCGACTCCAGAGTGCGCTCTTTACGCCCCAATCGGTCGACAATAGCCATCAGGAGCCCCACGCCAATCAATAGCCCTGCAATTAAGGCGTATTGGGAGCGAAAAAACTCCTCGACGGGATTTTCAAAAAGCGCACCACCAATTGCAGCGGGGATACAGCCGACCACGATACTCCACGCGAGCCGTTTATCAACGGCATGTTCGGGACTTTTGCTGAACGCTGCGCCCACGAGGCGCGTCAAGTCGCGCCAAAAGTAGACCACAATCGCTATCAGTGTGCCCACATGGAGCGCGACATCGAACACCAGCTCCGCTTGCGGGTCGCCAATCTCCCAGCCAAACCAGAAGCGCATCAGGATGAGGTGCGCAGAACTGGAAATCGGTAGGAACTCCGTCAAGCCCTGTAGAACGCCCAGCCAGATTGCTTGTAGAATATCCACTTATTGACCTCCTGTCCCCGTGCGTGAGGCAAGCGGCTCGGCGCGTTCCGAGACTGAGAGCCGATGTACCTTGGGGCGCGTCCGGGTACGACGCTGCTGCGCCGCCGTCACATTCCGAACGATGACCGCCACCGGCACGCCGAAAAACATGCCCATCAGCCCGAAAAACTTGCCGCTAATCAACAACACAATAATCACCAGCACGGGATGCAAGTCCACGCGATCACCAATGATTTTCGGCATAACCATTTTATGCTCAATCACGAACAGAGCAGTAAGAAACAGGGTGAGTTTCAGTCCCAGCCCAAAGCCTTCTTGGATGAGCCCGATAAGCACAATCGGTATGCTCGCCACCACGGGACCGATAACGGGGATTGCGCGTGCGATGCCTGCAAATAGGGCAAGCGTCGCTGCGTACTTGACGCCCATCAGCTGCAAGCCAATCCAGGTGGCTATCCCTGCGATTACGCCAAGGATCAGCTGCGCTACGATGTAGCCGCGCATGACGCGATTGGTCTCATGCATCAGGTTCAGCGCGAGGCGTACATAGCGTGGCGGCGTCCAGCGTAGAGTTTCACGCTTGAGACGATGCGAGTCAAACAGCAAGTAAAACACGACCACAGGCACGAGAAACAGCTCGACCACCAGATTAAGCAACACCCCTGTTCGCTGGAGGGCGCCCTGAATGGTGGCTTGCAGGTCGTCTGTAGCGCGATTGAGCGAGCGCAAGAGCGACTCGCGTTGCTGGTCCAGCCACTGTTGTGCCTGGGGAGGAAGACCTTCGTACCAGGCTTGATAAGCTCTTTGCCAGTCGGCGGCGGTTTGGCTGAGTTGCTCTTGATAGCGGGGCAGGTCGCGCAGGAAGTCGCGCGCCTCATTCACAAACGGAGCGATAAACGCGACCGTCGCCGCGCCAACCAGCACGAAGAAGCCAAGCGTCACCAGCAGACTGACAACTCCACGCCATGCCAACGGCGAGAAAATACGGGGACGCTTCCTGCTGAGCCAGTCCACCAGCGGGATCAGCAGGTAGGCAATCGCGCCGCAGATGAACATCAGGCTAATTACTTGGCGCACCGACCAGACCACATAGAGCGCAAGCGCAATGAGCGCAAGCGTCATAATGAGCCACAGGATGCGCGTTGCCCAATCGCTTGGTGAGGTCGCTGTTCGCCGCTCCATCTGTGGGGCGATTATACCTGCTCCACAGGCTGCAGGGATTGCACTTGCACGAGCAGGACTGTGATATTGTCGCGTCCGCCGTTGGCAAGGGCGCGGTCGACCAGTTTCCATGCGGCGCGGGTCAGCGGCTCGGAGCGAAGAATCGCCTCAATTTCGGCGTCCTCTACCATGTCGTTCAAGCCGTCGGAGCAGAGCAGGTAGAGGTCGCCCGCGTGTAGGGGAAAGGTCTCGATATCGGGTTCAAACGGCTCGCTGGGGTCTTGCACGCCGACGGCTTGCCGAATCACATTGCGCTGCGGGTGATACCGCGCCTGTTCGGGGGTAAGAATCCCTTGCTCGACAAGTTGCGCTACGAGGGTTTGGTCGCGCGAGAGTTGCTCGAACACGCCCTCACGCAGGCGATAGCATCGGCTGTCGCCCACTTGCACGAGAATACCCTCATCTTGCTTGAGAATCAAGGCGGTGAGAGTGGTGCCCATGCCGTAGCGCGAGGGGATTTTGTTTGCCATCTCGGCGATGTAGTGGTGCGCTTGCAAGACGGCTTGCCGTGCGGCGTCTTGTGCGGAGCCTCCAAGGTGATAATAGGCGTGCAGGAACTGCTTCGCGGCGAGTTCGCTGGCGATTTGTCCCGCGTTGTGCCCGCCCATGCCGTCGCACACCAAATAGACGCTGCCCCGCGCCGCGAGCAGATGCTCTTCATCCGGCTCATAGAAGTCGAATTTATCTTCGTTGTTCTCGCGTGCGTGTCCGATTTCGGAGCGGGCGACGAACTTCACGCGCGGAATGACACGCAACGGCTCTTCGGGGATGGCGCTGCTCAGTTCCTCCGCGCTGAACTCAGCGGTAATCTCTTGCATGGGTTTCTCGGTTCGTGGCTCGGGGGCGTCTTCCTGCCTACGCGCCCAGAATCTCTTGAATAACATCGCCGATATCGCCTTGCAGTCGATTCAGCCAGTTGGCAGTGTCGTCTACGGTCACGGCGATGGACTGCGCGGTCTGTTGCGAGCCAGCGTTAAACTGAATGAAAAAGTAGGCAGGGTCGCTGAACAGCGGCTCGATGCGCAGGTCGCAGATGTACGGCGTCTCTTCGAAGGTGATGCGCAGCCCCAGTCCCCGTAAGCCGGGGAAGTAACTGCGCAGGGTGGGCGGCGGGATGGGCGTGAAGGCTTCCACCGTCTTCTCAAACGCCGAGCCGTTCGCGTCTTGGTGGGCGATAATCTGAAGAATCATCGGGAATCGGTCTTCCAGCAGCAGGGTATCGCGGATTGCGCTGAGCAGTGTCTCCACGCGCGAGGGTGAAAACTGTGCAGGCATCCCGTCACAGGTATATTGGATTTGGTTTTCGTTGATAAAAATCGCCTCACGCGATATAGGGTTCACCAGCGCGATGGCGCCCGCGATGGGCACGGGTTGTGGATTGAACCCCTCGCCGATGGCGTCCATAATCCGCATGCGTCGCACATCGTTCAGCGGTCCCACCGGCGCATTCAAGTTCAGTTGTACTTGTCGGAACTCCAAGTTTGCCATCGATATTGCCTCCAGTTAGCCTCGGCATAGATTGTACCTTGCACGGCGGATTCAGTAAATCGGTGGCAACACATTTTTGGGCTGGACGCCTGCGGGTGCGACCAGAATCACATCCCACTCGGCGTAGTGGGGAGGTTGCTGCGCGTCGGGTTTCCAACGCAGGCGGAGTTGGTAGTCGCCGCTTTTGAGGGGTGCGTTCCCCAGCGGAATCCAGAAACATTGGTCGGCGTAGCGGCTCACGGCGCGTTCAGCGGAGAGCAACGCGACCCCCTCGGCGATGGGTTTCGCTTCCGTGTCGGCAGGCTGAACGATTTGCCACTCCACCGTGCCTGTAGGGGCGCCGCGAACCGCCAGCCAAATCGTATAGGTCTGCGTTTCGCGCAGGGCGAGGTTATAGGTCGCCGACACGCTCTCAATGGGCATCATGGTACGGAGCCAAAGTGTTGCGCCCCCGCTCATCGCCTTGTCGCGCCGTATCGTGCCGAACTCATGCAGGCGCGCGTTCTCCGCTTCAATCCAACGGTAGGACTGATAGGCGCGTTCGAACTCGAACCAGTTGGTGCGCACGAGACCGAACCCCTGCATAGGGGTGCGCCGATAGACGCTGAGCGCGTTGTCGAAGTTGAACTTCAGCACCGCAGCGTCTTGTCCTGTGGGGTTGCCGCGTTTTAGCAGCGCGTCCACACGCGCGACCCACTGCTCCACACTCGTCTCGCACACAGGCTCGCTCTGGAAGCCACGAATGCGCACGGGAACCGTGCCGATACGCAGTCGCACGCGGTCGCCGCGCACATCCAACTGCACGGGATTGCCGTCCAAGTCGAACGCGGTGAGGGGGGCACGGTCGAAGCGGCGGAGGGTAATCTCGCGTTCCCCCTCGTCCACCCACAAACACAGTTCCAACTGGCGCGTGATTTGCAGGTTGCCCTGCGCATCGAGGGCGCGTATTTCCGCGCCGCGCTGGAAGCCGTGAATCTCGAATCCCCACAGCAAGGGTTGCAGGTCGGATTGCTCGCTGGGAAGCCACCACCCGCTGCGGTACTGGCGGATTTGAGTCAGTCCCCACATGGTTATTGGGAAAGGCTGAAACGCGGGCGTATCGGGCAGGGTGTCGGTCTGGCGCAACGCTTGCCACGCCGCCTCGGGGATCCTCTGCGCATCTACAAGCCAATAGATGCGCTCAATTCCCATATTTCGCGCGAAGGTTTGGAACAGACTGGCGCGTTCTGTGTCGTCGCCCGCCCACTCCAAGAGGACGGTTTGCAAGGGCACACCGATTCGTTCGCGTCGTTGCGTTTCTATCAGGAGGCGTGTGCGCCATGCGTCCCGTTGGTCAGCCGGTAGGAGCCATCCTGTGGGGAGCTGGGGGTCGGTGAACGCTTCGGGCGTGGGCAGTTCGGCAGGGTTCGGCGCGGTTTGCAACACCAAAAACTCAGAGTTGGGCGTGTGCGTGTGCAAGGCGCGGCGCAGCCCGCTCAGCACCCCACGCCAACGCTCCAGCAGGAACGCTTGCCAGTCGTCCCAGAAGCGGCTGCGGTTGCTGTTCAGCTCTTGGGGCTTGACCGATCCATCCAGCGCGACGAGCATCGGCAGTCCGCGCCCCTCACGCCAGAGTGGAATCAGTCGCGCCGCCTGCTCGTGCCGCTCCAACTTCACGCTCACATCCCACGCTCGCTCCAGATCGGTCAGGTCGGGGTAGCGGGTCTTGAGGAACGCGAGCCACTCGGCGTGGGCAAGCGGACTAATCGGGAACGCACTCAGGCTCAGCACATCCCAATCGCTTTGAACAATCCAGCCCCGAAAGTGCGTTTTGGGTGTGCGCCGCTGGAGCAGGCTTAGGAGCGTGTCGCGATAGGCATCCCAGCCGTCCCATAGGTCGGGCAAAGCGTTTCGGCGCAGAGGATACAGCAACAGCACGCTCTCCGCAGTGTCGCCAATCGCTGTGATGGCGCGTCCATTGCTAAGTTCAAGCGTTGTCTGCAGACGCAGGAAGGGCGTTTCGCGTGGGGAGACCGCCAGCAAGGTGCGCGTCGCATCGGGGATTTGGATGGTATACACACCATCGGGGTTGCCCGCCATGCGATACCGTTCGGGGGCGACCTGCCAGCCGTCGGCGCGTGGAAGGTTCGAGAGCCACAACTGCCAGCGTAGTCCAGAGTTCTCCGCCGCCTGCACCAGCGCGTCCCAGTGTTCCGGCGTGGGCAGCTCCGCCAGGCGAACAATGACTTCCTCCATGCCCAGCGTCTCGAGGCGCACAAGCGTCTCACTGAAGGTTTCGGGGATGTAATCGATTGCGACGCCGAGCGTGGGCTTCGACTCGGCAGGCGTAGGCGTTTGGGCATCGGCGAGGGCGAAGAGGAGTAAGAGAACGCTTACCCTCGCCAAGGTTCCGATTCGTACGCGCATCGCCGTTGTCAACTCTCCAGCTCCAACTCCTTCTTAAGGAGACGCTTCAGCACCTTGCCCGTGTTGGACATGGGTAGTTCGCTGCGGAAAATCACCTCGCGGGGCACTTTGAAGTTCGCGAGGCGTTCACGGGCGAAGCGGATGATCTCACGCGCGTCGGGCTGGGTGTCGGGCTTGGGCACGATGACGGCAATCGGTATCTCGCCGCGTTCGGGGTCGGGCTTGCCAATCACCGCGCACATCGCCACCGCAGGATGCTCCATCAGCACGCGCTCCACTTCGCTGGGGTACACATTAATCCCGCCCACGATAATCATATCTTTCTTGCGATCGACGATATACAAGTAGCCGTCCTCGTCGAACTTGCCCATATCGCCCGTGTGATACCAGCCGTTGCGCATCGCTTCAGCGGTCGCTTCGGGGTTGTTGAAGTAGCCGAGCATCACATTGCGCCCGCGCACCACGATCTCGCCGATTTCGCCGACGGGCAGCTCGTTGTCGTTCTCGTCGAAGATTTTTATTTCGACTCCGGGCAGAGGGATGCCGACGGAGCCGATTTTGCGCACGCCTTTGTGGGGCGGTGGGTTCACGCTGGTTACCGGGGAACACTCGGTCGGTCCATCACCTTCCAGAATGGCGCAGTTGAACCGCTGTTCGAAGGCGCGTTGTACGGGTTCGGGCATCGGCGCGCCGCCCGAGACGCAATATTTGAGCGCACTGAGGTCGTACTCACGCTCGGCGGGCACATGCAGTATCGCCGCGTACATTGCGGGCACGCCCGGGAAAAGCGTAATGCGGTGTTTCTCCAATGCCTCCAGAGTCTGCTGGGGCAGGAATCGTTCCATGAGCACCGTAGTGCCACCCAGCCACAGGCAGAAATTCATACATACCGTCTGCCCGAACGAGTGGAACAGAGGCAGCACGGTCAAAAAACGCTCGTCGGGATCAAGTTCCAGCAACGCTTGACACGCCTCGATATCGAACAGAATGTTGTCGCTGGAGAGCATCACGCCTTTGGGGAATCCCGTGGTGCCCGAAGTGTAGATGAACACGACGGGGTCGTTCACGCTGACGGGCGCGGGTGGCAACGGGTCGCCGTGCGGCTTCATGAGGCTCTCGAACGGGCGTACCCCTTTGGGCAGTTCACCCTCCGCGCCGACGAGCAACACGGTCTGCAGGCTGGACACTTCGGGTTTCGCCTGCAGCACGGTCTCCAGCGTCATTGGGAAGGTAACTGCCGCTTTGACGCCCGCATCGTTCCAGATGTAGGCGATTTCAGCCGCTTTGAGCAGGGGATTCACCGGCACGGCGATGGCGCCCAACCGCCCCAACGCATGGTAGGCAATCACAAACTGCGGTAGGTTCGGCAGCATGATGCCCACGCGGTCGCCCGCCTGGATACCCAACTCATCGCGCAGTCCCCGCGCAAACGCGTTCACTGCGCCCCATAACTGGGCATAGGAAATCGATTGGTCTCGAAAAATGAGCGCAGGCTTATCGGGATGTTGGCTTGCCCCACGCTCGATAATCTGGTGTAGCAGCATCGTTGTTGACCTCCTCACATTAGCATTTCGCCACACGGGGCGGGATCCCTGTCGGTGGGTAAGGGGAAGCGCTTCTCTTACTCCTGTGGGAGGTGTACCGTGCGTGGAAGGCGCACGGCGTGCCAAGTGTCAAACAACAACAGGAACGCACCCTGCAAAATGACTGCCCATCCGAAACCGTTCACCATCGGATTCGTAGGCTCCCAGCGGATTAGCCCTACACCCACCAACACATACACGACATCCAGCCCCGCATTGATCCAGAGTAGGCGCAGCAGATGGCGCATCCAGCCCGCAATCGTCTCAACGCGCGCATTTTGGCGTGCCTTGCGTCGCACACTGAACAGGGAAGCTATCGCGATAAGAGCATTCACGAGTGCCCAAGCGACTGTCATGCCCCCAAAGGCGCGAACCCATTCCCCTGACGAGAACAGCATCGGCACGCCCACGCCCAGACTCACCCCCGCCCAGAAAAGGAGCTGAGCCATCATACGCATCTGATACCGCAAAAAAGCCATCGGGGCAGTTATACCCGTTGCAGGAAGGACTGCGTG
Source organism: Armatimonadetes bacterium JP3_11 (assembly GCA_002254605.1). Classification (GTDB taxonomy): domain Bacteria; phylum Armatimonadota; class Fimbriimonadia; order Fimbriimonadales; family GBS-DC; genus GBS-DC. The sequence goes on along the minus strand of NKPV01000003.1, from coordinate 36,617 downwards.
GGCACAGAACCTCGTGGGAGAGGGGGCTGCTCTCGCGCCATAAGGCGAGTTTTTGAACGCCTTCCGCCCCCCTTGACGCCTGAGCGCGCGATGGGGTACAATTCAAATCAGGTCGGGGCGTAGCTCAGCATGGTAGAGCGCTCCTTTCGGGTGGGAGAGGTCGGCAGTTCGAATCTGCCCGCCCCGACCAGCGCCACACTGGAGCCATTTCCCCCCACCGAAACCGCCTCGCGAATCTCCAACGAATCATTTGGCACGAAAGTTGCTGTATTGATGATAGCAACACGCAGCGGGGGTATTCGTGAGAATGTATTCCGTTCCAGATTATATGGAAGCAGCTGAAATGGAGTGCTGGGGCAACGAGGCGCCTGAATTGGAGCCTGAAGCCGAGCAGAGCTTGCGTGGTACTGCTCTGGACTCGATTTGGGGCGAGTTATTGCGCCGCCCGCTTTTACAGCCTGAGGAGGAGTTGGAGCTGCTCCACCGCGCGCAGGCAGGCGATGAAGACGCCCAGAACCGCCTCATCGAGTCGAACCTGCGCCTCGTGATTAGCGTCGCGCGTCGATATGTTCGCCCCGGATTACCGCTGGAAGACCTCGTGCAGGAAGGTGCTATCGGATTGGTCAAAGCGATACGCAACTTTGATCTGAGTCGGGGTCTGCGTTTCAGCACCTACGCGGTTCACTGGATTCGGCAGAGCGTAGGACGTGCTGCGGACGCTCATATGAACATGATTCGCCTACCTAATCACGCTGTCGACTCCTTGCGTAAGATTGAACGCACGCGCAACGAGCTGCGGGCAACACTCGGTAGGGAGCCGACCGAGGAAGAGATTGCTGCGCATTTGGAGATGCCAGTTAGCAAGGTAATTAGATTATCGCGTTACGCCCGTGCGAACTATTCTCTCGAGTATAAAGCACGCGATGATCAGAGTACCCCTCTTGGGGGATTGCTAACCAGTCCCGAAGAAGCCGACCCCGAAGCCGTTGCAGTGGAGCGCGTGTGGGTTTCGGAAATCTTCGATATTATCGAGAAACATCTCACCCCGAGCGAGCGATGGGCGATTTATCGTCATTTGGGGCTGGATGTGAACGAAATTCCGCCGGGTCATGTCAAGCGTCTCTCGCGTGAGCGCACGCGTCAATTAGAAAAGCAAGCGCTCGCGAAGCTGCGTGCGCTTGCGCGCGAACATTGCGCAGAGAAATAGCGCTATTGCGCGTTTAAAATCGTTGCGGGGAAGCCTTTGCTTTCTAACTGCGACTTGAGCATGTCGGCTTTCGCTCTATCGCGTGTCACGAGTACCTGCACGCGATAGAGCGTTTTGCCGTCGCGTTGAAAGGGCACGATGCTCGCTTCAAAGCCGCGGCTGCGCAACTCTTGGGCTGTCAGATTGGCATTTTCGCGGTTCTCGTAGACTCCCACCTGTACCCGATAGAGCGCGTTTTGCTGAGGTGTTGTTGTTTCTGTCTGCGTTGGTGGCTGTGGTGTAGGCTCGGTCGTGGGGGGCTCGGTTGGGGTGGGGGCAGGCTCCATCGGTGGAGAAACTGGCTCGTCGGGTGGGGTATCAGGTACAAAATAGTCGTCGTCCGTTGCGGTTGGCGTCGCATCTGCTTGCGGTGGGATTGTCGCGGGCGGCTTCGGTTTTCGCTCGCGTCGTTTCTGTTGATACTGTTCGTAATCGAACGGTGCGACCTCACGCGAGCCGATGATTGCGCTTGTCCCTGCCGTGACATCGGGTGCGAGCTTTTCGTAAACTTCGACTTTGGGCATCGGCTTTGCAGCGTTAGCATCGGGTGGTGCTACGGAATCGCCTCTGGAGTGTGCGGCGAAGCGTAGCCGAAGTTGCCCCTCTTCCGAGACCGTGATGCGCGGACCAATCAGGTAGTAGCCTATCGCCATGAAGATCAGAAACACAGCGACGCCCGCACCGAAAGTTTTCAGGAATCGGCGGATCGAGAACCCCTCGTCCTCACGGCTACGAAACTCTAACGGCATATTAACCTCCACTCAATTATAGCATGGAGTGGATTGAATGGCACGAAAGTTGCTACACCCCATAGTGTGCGGTCATAGCATCTTGTCCCTCCCTCTCCGATGCGCCCCAGGTGTCCCTCCCCCTGGGGCGCATGTTAGCTGCTGGGCGCGGCGCGTGGGCGCAGGCGTTTGGTGGGCGCCGTGTTCTCTTCGTTGCTGGTTTCAGGAGCTACCGTGGGGGGCTCGGTTGGGGCAGGCTCGAGTGTGCGCACAGGGTCTTCGCCCTCTTCATCTCGCATCAGCGCCAGAAACTCTTCACGCGAGAGGTTCTCGCGTTCCATCAACGCCTGCACAATGCGATCCATCTTGTCGCGATGGCGTGTCAGGATTTCCTTCGCCCGTTGATAGCACTCCTCGATGATGCGGCGCACCTCTTGGTCAATCTCGTAGGCGACCTGCTCGCTGTAGTTGCGGTCTTCCATAATGTCGCGTCCCAGGAAGGGGTTGCCGTGCCGCCTGCCGAAGGTGAGCGGTCCGAGTTTCTCGCTCATGCCGTATTCGGTGACCATAGCGCGGGCGATTTCCGTAGCGCGTTTGAGGTCATCGTGCGCCCCTGTGCCCACCTCACCGAAGACAATTTCTTCCGCCACGCGCCCACCGAGCATCGTGGTAATACGATCCAGCAGCGCTTGGCGTGAATAGAGATACCGGTCGCGTTCGGGCATCTGGATGGTGTAGCCGAGCGCCATCCCCCGCGGCAGGATCGAGATTTTATGCACGGGTTCAGCTTCTGGCAGAAGCTCGCCCACAATCGCGTGTCCCACCTCGTGATAGGCGACCACCTCGCGCTCGCGCTTGTCCACCACGCGATTGCGTCGCTGAGGACCCGCGATGACGCGGTCGACGGCTTCCTCGAACTCTTCCATGCTGATGCGTGTCTTATTGCGTCGCGCAGCGATGAGCGCCGCTTCGTTCACGAGGTTTGCCAAATCCGCCCCGGTGAATCCGGGGGTGCGCTTGGCAAGCACCTCCAGGTCGACATCGGGCGCAAGCGGCTTACCTTTGGTATGGACTTCCAGAATCTTTTTGCGCCCCTCCACATCGGGTGGGTCGACGACAATATGGCGGTCGAAGCGTCCGGGACGCAGCAGCGCAGGGTCTAAAATGTCGGCGCGGTTCGTGGCGGCGATAACGATGATCCCCAGATTGGGGTCAAAGCCGTCCATTTCGACAAGGAGTTGGTTGAGGGTCTGTTCGCGTTCATCGTGTCCGCCGCCAAGCCCGGTGCCGCGCTGGCGTCCGACGGCGTCGATTTCATCGATGAAAATCAGGGCGGGACGGTTCGCTTTGGCGGTCTCAAACAGGTCGCGCACGCGTGCAGCGCCGACGCCGACAAACATCTCCACGAAATCGGAGCCGCTGATATGGAAGAACGGCACGCCGGCTTCCCCTGCGACGGCGCGCGCCAGCAGCGTCTTGCCACAGCCCGGCGGTCCCAGCAACAGGACACCCTTGGGGATTTTTGCCCCGAGTTTCTGATATTTCTGCGTGTTCTTGAGATAGTCTACGATTTCCGCCAGTTCCTGTTTTGCTTCCTCTACGCCGGCGACATCGTCGAAGGTCACGCGCGGAATGCTCTCGTTGTAGCGGCGGGCGCGCGCTTTGCCGAACGAGAACGCCTGATTGTTCCCCGCCTGCGCCGACCGCATCAGGAGGAACCAGAACAGCCCTCCAATTAGTAAGATCACCAAAAATGTGCCCAGCATCTGGCTCAGGTAGTCGGGCACGCGGCTGTCTTCAGTGAACTTAAGGCGGATTCCCGCTTCGGTCATCTGTTTATAGAGCGTGTCGCGTGCGGAGCCTTCCGGGGGCAGGGCTGCATGGAACGCGGCACCGTCCTTCAGCGTCCCCACGAGCCGATTCCCTTGTACGGTCGCTTCGGCGATTGTGCGCTGCTGCACCGCATTCACGAGGTCGGTGTAGGTCAACTCCCGTGCGCCCATCGGCTGCAAATGACGCAGGTATTGCATCAGGAGCAGCAGCACCAACACAAACCCCACGACGGTCAAAAAAGTGCGTGCATTCTTACTCAACATACGCCTCCTGTAGTAGCGCTTAGGATACCCAACTTAGTATAGACGATTATCGGCAAGAGCCGTTCGCCCCGTCAGGGGCGATTCCTCGCGCATGCAAGTATACCTGAAAAGTTCGGGGCAGGTTCCCGTGTCTATCAAGCCGGGTTATTTAAACGACGCAGAAACCGCGACGCCGAGTCGGTGGAAGGGTCGGCGTCGGCTTCAGGGTCTATCCCGCGCAACATCATGCCTTGCCCGCGCGAGAGGTGCGTGGCGACGGTGGGGTGGTCAGTCGGGTCGCGCATCTGCACCAGCAGCGTCGTACGTGCTTCCGAACTCGTATTGACCCCAGAGCCGTGAATCGTGAGGTAGTTGAACACCACGACATCGCCTGCCTGAGCAGGAACCGGCGTTGCGCTTTCCAGAGGGTACTGCGCAATCGGCAAGTGCCAACCCCCTTCAGGGTCATGGGGAATTGGACCGAGCTTGTGGCTGCCAGGCATCACTAAAAGACAGCCTTTTTCAGGGGGCGCATCATCGAAGAAGAAAATCGCAGCGAGCATCGTGTGTTTCTCGTGGGGGAAGTAGGGGTAGTCTTGGTGCATCGGGAACGGCGCGCCGCGTTCGGGGGGCTTAATGAAAAGCTTCGTATGGTGCAACTGAATATTGGGTCCGATTAAGTCTGCAATGCGGTCGGTGAGACGCGGGTCGCAGATGAGGCGCGTGAACGCGGCACTGTGGAACTGCACATTATGACAGTGCAAGAGCGTGGTGGGTAGCTCCGAGACGAGTTTCGCGCTCCCCCACTGGGCTTGCACCGCACTCTCGCCACCGCGCGTCTTGGCAAGCCGATGAATCAGGGCATGGGCTTCCTCGCGCAAGGAGTTTGCTTCCTCGCGTGTGAGGACGCCAGGAAGGTGCAAATAGCCCTGCTCCTGATAGAAAGCCACCTGCTCGTCGGTGAGCGTGTATTGTTTGCCGAGTGTCATCCTCGTTGATCGGGATGATTATACCTGCTTAGGCGTGGTTAGATGCAAGCAGACGGCGCAGTGCATCCTCCAGATGGGGGTACAGGAATTCGTAGCCTGCCTCGAGCAGTCGCTTGGGCAACACGCGCGACCCCTGCAGTAGCGCATCAGCGCCTTCGCCCAGCACCAAGCGCAGTGCGAACGCAGGCGCACGCACGAACGAGGGGCGCAACAGCACCTTGCCCAGCGTCTTGGCGAATTCATTCATCGTGACGGGGTTCGGGGCGGTGAAGTTGAACGCGCCGGACAGGTCGTCGCGTTCCATCAGGAATGCTGCTGCGCCCACCACATCCTCAATGTGAACCCATGAGAGCCACTGTTGACCTGATCCCAGCGGACCGCCCATGCCGAGTTTGAAGGGGGTCAGCATGCGTTCCAACGCGCCGCCGCCCTCGCCCAACACGACACCGAAACGCATTAGGCACAATCGCACGCCCCGCTCTTGCACAGGCTGCGCGGCGGATTCCCACGCCTTACCTAACTCGGCTAAAAATCCTGAACCCGGTGGGCACGACTCGTCGCAGGTCGTTCTGGGATTTTGGTCGTAAATGCCAATTGCCGACGCCTGCAACATCACGCGCGGAGGCGATTGCAACTGCTGAACCGCCTGCGTCAACAGCGCGGTGGTCTTCACCCGACTATCCCAAAGCCGCTGTTTCACCGCGGGCGTCCAGCGCTGGGCGATGGACTCGCCTGCCAAGTTAATCAGCGCGCCTGCGCCTTCCAACTGTTGTACCCAGTCGCCCAATGTTTCGCCGTCCCAGCCAAGGGCACGCACGCCTGCAGGCAACTGGGGCTGGGCGCGTTCAGGAGCGCGCGTGAGTATCACCAGATGATGTTCCGGAGCCCATGCCCGCACCATCGCTTTGCCAATAAAACCTGTGCCGCCAGCAATCACGATTTTCATAGCACCCACGCCGCAAGAGGCTGGTGAGGGTGTTCGAAAAATCGAGGGGTAGAAAAGGGCGCACACACAGGTGCGCCCCTACACAGATCTGTAGGGGCAGACACGCGGGTCTGCCCTTCCCAAAAGGGGTTTTGCCCCTTGCAAGGGCAATTTTCGAACACCCTCGAGACTGATTGCCAGTATACCCTGCGCGAGCGGGTATCATACACGAGACCTTACTCAAGGAGGAGACGATGCGGACAGGCATAGTTCTGATTACGACAGGACTGTTAACGGCATGCGCTTGGACACAGATGCGCGATGTACCGCCCGGACACTGGGCATATCAGGCAATTCGGGAGTTAGTGCGTCTACGCATTTTGGAAGGTTTTCCCGATGGTGAGTTCAAGCCGAACCGCGAGGTAAGCCGTGCAGAGTTTGCGCAGGCGATTGCCCGCGCCTACCGCGTGGTCGAGGAGCGCATTCGTCAGCTGGAGGCGCGACTGAATCAGCAGGCGCCCGCTGACCCAACTACCCAACCCGCGTCGCCAGAACGACAGGTTCAAGAGTTGCAACAGGCAGCACGCGAACTGCAGCAACTGCGCAGCGCGGTGGAGAACCTGCAACGCCTCGCGCAAGAGTTTGAACCCGAAATGAGCCAGCTCGCAATTAGCATGCGCGACTTGCGACGCGACCTCGCCGATCTGGAGGCGCGTATCCGCCGAGAGGAGCGACGCAAGCAGCGACTCACAGGCGATATGACGCTCGCTGTGTTCGGAACGCACAGCTACGATGGGCGCAGCGCGTACACCCTCAACGGAAATGCCATCAACCCCTCCGGCAAATTCCTGCAAAGTGTGGGTGTGCTGCATGAGCTGGGGCTGAACATCGATATGCCCATCAACGAACAGGTGGACGCGAAGGCGACCTTCATCGTGGGCAACTATCTGCCCTACACGCGCGAAGGAACACGCCTTGCAGACTCGCTGCGCCTCAACAAAAACGCCTACACCGTAGGGGCGACAGATGTTACCCTTTGGGAGGCGTATCTCACCGCCCCCTTAGACCTTTTTGGAACGCGCGTGCAAGCGCAAGTTGGGCGCGTGCCCCTGAAACTGACACCGTACACTTTTCAGCGAATCGAACCCGATTACTATCTCGATTTCGAGCGCTACCGTGACCGAGCGCACCGCGCCGACGGCGCGCTGTTGAGCGCAGCGTTTGGCAACCTCAACGCGCAGGTGTTCCTACTCAGTAGCTACGGTATCCGATCGAACACCACACGCTTTTTCCCCATCTACTTTGCGAACCACAACGCCTCGGTAAGTGCACCTGCAGACCAGCTCGCGGGGCTGCGCCTGGACTATCAGTTCCATATCACGGAATACCCCGTGCGCCTCGGCGCGACCTACTTCGCCGCAGGCGTTGGGCGGAATCGTACCTTCGACCACCTGAATAACACCGTGCGCACGGATGTCAACCGCGTGGATGTGCTGGGGTTCGACCTAAGCTCCCGTTTCAGCGAGATCGATGTGCGGTTTGAATATGCTGTGAGCATCCTGCTACGCGGCGACAACCGTGTGGTCGGAGGTCGCAACAAAGCGTTCGACCTCAGTACGAGCTATCGTTTCAATGAACGCTGGGACGCGCTAATCGGCTATCGTGAAATCGAACCGTATTTCGTCGCGCCGGGCAACTGGGGGCGCATCGGCTACCTCTATAACCCCTCAGACATAAAAGGCACTTATCTGAGCTCCACCTATCAAGTGAACAACGCCTTAACTCTCCGATTGACGGCGGACTTTTATACAGGCGCGGCGAAGCTCCCGTTTAACCGCGGCTATCAAGGAAGCGATCGGCTGCGCCGCGTGATGCTGGAGGCGAGTTATCGCTACACCCCGCGCTGGCGGTTCCATCTCACCTACGAGTATGTCGGCTGGGAAATTAACAGCTTGGCTCTTAACAACCAGCGGGGCAAACCCGAGTGGAACTACCTCACGCTCCGTGCAGCCTACGACCTCGGCGAGAACATCGAGTTCAATTTACTCTATCAGTACATCAACACCGACGGCAAGGGCGTTGCGTTATTGAGCGGCGGCCCTAACCCAGCGGGCAACCGTGCGGGCGTGTTCGCGACCAACTTGGGATACAAGTTCTGAACTTGCTTGCTCGGGGTGGATGTCCGCGCCGTCGCGCTGCCTTCCAGCAGAGTTTGGGGCGCAACGGCGCGGATAACGCCCACGCGGTGCAGTTGGTATAATCTCGGCGGTGTCTACTATTCTCCTGGGTGTTACGGGCAGTATCGCGGCGTATCGGGCGTGCGATGTCGCGAGGGAGTTGATGCGTGCGGGGCATACCGTGCGCGTGGTGATGACTCATTCTGCGACGCGTCTGATTAGCCCTGCCACTCTGGCTGCGCTCACGGGGAACCCCGTCGTTGTCGATGTGTTCGACGAGCCCGAGCCGGGGCAGATTGCCCACATCCGCTTGGCACAAGACTCCGACCTCATCCTGATTGCCCCTGCCACCGCGCACACGATTGCCCGCCTCGCGCTCGGCTTGGCGGATGATATGCTCACCACGATTGCCTTAGCGACCCGCGCGCCAATTCTCGTTGCGCCTGCGATGAACCCCGCGATGTGGACTCATCCCGCAACCCAAGCGCATGTGCAGACCTTGAGAGCGCGGGGAGTGGAATTCATCGACCCCACTTATGGGGTGATGGCGTGCGGCGACGAAGGCTGGGGCAAAATCGCGGATACTCCCGTCATCGTGCAGGCGGTGCAGCAACGCTTGCAACGCACGCACGACCTTCAAGGGGTGCGGGTTCTCGTCACCGCAGGTCCTACCTACGAGCCCATAGACCCCGTGCGCTTCGTGGGCAATCGTTCCAGTGGGAAAATGGGCTACGCCGTCGCCGAAGCCGCCCTGGCGCATGGGGCAGTAGTTCGGCTGATTACCGGACCCACTGCGCTGACCCCGCCTGTTGGCGCAGAGGTGGTGCGCGTGCAGACCGCGCAACAGATGTTCGAGGCGGTACAGGCGGCATTTGAGGCGTGTGATGTGTTTATCGCAGCGGCAGCCGTCGCTGATTATCGCCCCGAACGACCCCTCCCCACCAAACGCAAGCGCCAATCACAACACTGGACGCTTCGCCTTGTCGCCAATCCCGACATTCTCGGCACAGTGGCGCAGCATAAAGGCAATCGCGTGGTGGTCGGCTTCGCTGCAGAAACCGATAACATCTTGCATCACGCTCAAGAAAAACTCATGCGCAAGAATTTAGACCTGATTGCAGTGAACAATGTGCTGGAGCCTGAGAGCGGCTTCGAGGGAGACACAAACCGCCTCACTCTCATTTACGCGGATGGACGCGTCGTGCCACTACCGCTCATGAGCAAACGCGACTGCGCAGAGCAACTCCTTCAGGCGGTGCGTGAAATGCTTCTGCGGAAGGGGCGGTTGACAGCCTAACGACACACGAATCAACTTCGGTTGCTTGGAATGACGGTCATCAGGCGTTTAGGTATACTATTCTGCGCCCACTCGCAGGGCAGGAGAGAGAGCCTATGGCGGAAGTGCGCTCGATTTTAGCGACCGACTGCGGTAGTACGACCACGAAAGCGATTTTGATCGAGAAGCGCGGCGAGGAATACCGACTCGTCAATCGCGGCGAAGCGCCCACCACCGTCGAAGCCCCCTTCGACGATGTGACCATCGGCGTGCTGAACGCCACCCGCGAACTGGAAGACCTTACCGGGCGACAACTCATCCAAGACGGCAAGATTCTCACACCGCAACAAGACGAGAAGCGTGGCGTGGATTTGTATCTGTCCACCTCCAGCGCAGGCGGTGGACTGCAGATGATGGTGATGGGGGTCGTGCGCCAGATGTCCGCTGAAAGTGCGCAGCGCGCCGCGCTCGGCGCCGGCGCGATTATTATGGATGTTATCGCCATCGACGACGGACGCAAGGACTATCAAAAGATACAACGCCTGCGCGAACTGCGCCCGGACATCGTGCTCCTGTCGGGTGGGACGGATGGCGGTACCGTGACGCACTTAGTGGAGCTGGGCGAGCTGCTCATCGCGGCAGACCCGCGCCCACGCTTCGGCACAATGAACCTGCCCGTCATCTTCGCCGGCAACAAAGATGCCCGCGAGGAAATCCAACACTTGCTCGGCGAACGGTTCGACCTGCGCATCGTCGATAACCTACGCCCCGACTTGGACCGCGAGAACCTCGGGCCCGCACGCGAAGCCATCCACGAACTGTTCCTGGAACATGTGATGCAGCAAGCGCCGGGCTATTCCAAACTGATGACCTGGACCTCCGCCGACATTATGTCGACCCCGAACGCGGTGGGCAAAATCATGGTGACCATCGCCGAGCAACGGGGAATCAATATCTTAGGCGTGGACATCGGCGGCGCGACGACCGATGTGTTCTCGGTGTTCGATGGCAACTATACCCGCACGGTAAGCGCGAACTTGGGCATGAGCTACTCAATTTGCAATGTGATGCTGGAGGCGGGCATCCAGAACATCCGCCGCTGGCTGCCGTTTGACATCGAAGAGTACGAGGTGCGCAACCGCCTGCGCAACAAGATGATTCGCCCCACTACGATTCCGCAGACCTATGAGGATCTATTGCTGGAGCAAGCCGTCGCACGCGAAGCGCTGCGTTTAGCGTTCATCCACCACAAGCAGCTGGCGCGCGGTTTGAAAGGCGTGCAGCAGCAACGCACCATCGGCGAGGCGTTAGAGCAGGTCGAAACGGGCAAGACGCTGGTGCAGATGATGACACTCGATATGATTATCGGCAGCGGCGGCGTGCTGAGCCACGCACCCCGACGCGCCCAATCCGCCCTGATGATGATGGACGCCTATCAGCCCGAAGGCGTCACCATGCTGGCGGTCGACTCCATCTTCATGATGCCTCAACTCGGCGTGCTGTCGACGGTGCATCCCGAAGCGGCAGCGCAAGTGTTCGACCGCGACTGCCTGATCCGCTTGGGTTCCTGCGTGGCGCCAGTGGGGCAAGGCAAAGAGGGTGAGCCGTGCCTCACCATTGAATACAACGGCAAGAGCGAGACCTTCCGCTATGGTGAGCTGCGTGTGTTGCCGTTGGGAGTGGGTGAGACGCTTCAAGCGACCCTGCGCCCCGCACGCAACCTCGATGTCGGCGCGGGCAAGGGCAAACCCGTCGAAGTGACGCTGGAAGGCGGCGTGGTAGGCGTGGTGGTGGACGCGCGAGGACGCCCACTGCAGCTGCCCCAAGACGACGCCACGCGCCGCCAAAAACTAATCGAGTGGATGAGCGCACTGGGCTTGCCAAAGCCATGAGAGCAAGCCTAATAGGCTTTGCGAGGGTATCATTAGCCCGGTCGGGAGGACGGGAAATGGGCTTATTCTGGTATTTGATCGATTGGATCGGCTGGCTTGTGGTAACTCTATTCGAAATTGACAGGGAGATGCGTTCGGGGGATGGATTCCAAGACGACGCGCATAAGCGCAATCAGGCAAAGCGGCGTCTTTGGAAACGTCCGCGTACTCGTTAGATCACTTCAGCGCGAGACGCACAACGGTATACAGCATCACCCCCACGAAAATCAGTCTCAGGGCAAGCGTTGGCATTCGCTGGGCGATTTTCACGCCCAGCCGTGCGCCAATCACTATCCCCAGCGTCGCAGGCACCACCGTATCGGGTTGTAGTTTGCCCTGCACAAGATAGAGCAACGCACTGGCGGACGCCGTCGCGCCGATGAGAAAAGTGCTGGTGCCGATGGCGCAACGCAACGGCGCCTTGAGAATGGTATGAATCAGGGGTACTTGAATTAGCCCGCCGCCGACGCCCAATAGCGCGGAAATAACGCCGCCCAATATCGAAAGCCCCACCGCAATCCCACGCTGACGAGGGTTCCACACGGTGCGGCAATCGGGACGGGTCTCTTGTGGCGGGGTAGGGTGGCGCATCGCCCAGAGCATCTGGCTCAATACGTACAGAATTAGTACGATAAACAGCCAGCGCACCATTTCTCCAGGAATAAAGCCAATCATTAAGCCTCCCGCAATCGCGCCAAGCAGCGTGGGGATGAGCAGCCGCACGCCGAGACGCCAGTCCACCAACCCTGCGTGCAAGTAGCTCTGCACGCCCGCGCACGAGGTTGCCGCGACCGCCACCAAGCTTGCTGCAACCGCCTGCTTAATCGGCACGCCAAACAGCAGGGTGAGTGCAGGCACCAAAATAATCCCGCCGCCCAGCCCTAACATCGAGCCGAACGCGCCCGCACCAACCGCTATCGGGAAAATCCACAACGAGTTCAACGCAGGTTTCTCGGAATACGCTCTGCGACAGGAGGCAACGGCTCTAATGGCTTATGCGGCTCCGTCTGATACCAGTACGCTACACTGGAGTAGTCGTTCTCTTGCAAGTTGGCGTGTCCATGCTCAATGCTTACGCGAATCGACTTCGTGAACAGGATCGGGTCTTCCACATGGAACCGATACGAGGTACACTGATGGCGATTGGGGTGTTTCGGGTCGTTCTCTGGGATTGAGGCGCCTGCATAGAGGTACGCTTTGGGATGCATCCCCCACGCCTGGCAGAAGTAGTCTTCCGATCCGGTACCGTGCAGCGACGGGGGCCACGGCTCGCCGTCGATGAAAATCATATCGTCGCCCTCGCCCCACCAAGTGTACTCCGCGATGACCTGTTCCTGACCGCCCAGTTTGCGGATAACCGGCAGTGGGTCGATATTGTCCACCGAGAGCACGCACCCGACATAGTGCCCTGCGCCTTCCGCGTCCAGAATCAGATAGTTCTCAGCGTCGCTTAGGTTGGGGGTGTCCAACAGTTCCCAATAGTTACGCCACTGCTCGAACAGGTTGCCCTGCGTGCCGGTCGTGTGATACTCCTGGCGATAATGCGCGTGGAAGCGCAGAACCTGGTCAGGTAAGGGGGCGTCGTACTCTTCGTAATCGATATAGTAGTAGAACGAGCCGATTTCCGTGTCGCATTCGTTAGCGACTTCGATACGCGCCCTTGTTGAAAACGGCATCGCGAAATAGCAGTTGAGCGCGACGCCGCCGCCGTAGTCGCCCTCGTTGGCTTCGTGGGTAACCGTCGTAAATGGGAGCGACATGTAAGAACGCGCGATGCCGTGTCCCAGTCCAAAAAAGTCCCCCAACGGCGCCAGCACGCTGGGTTCCGACTCGCCGTCCCAGTACATTTTGAGGACGGTCTTCCGTAAATAGAGACGGTCGCGGCAGCCCACCGTGATCCAGAGATGGCGGATACAGCCTGCGCCAGCAATGTCCGCTAAGGTCGCTGTCGCGCCCTGAGGAATTGTCAAAAAGTCCCGATTGCCGCCTGTTCGATCCCAGCTGGAAACGCGTTTCGAGCGCCCCGCGCGTCGGTACACCAGCTTCGCCAACGCTCCTGCACCCTCGATGCCAGGTAGGATATCCATTGCACAATCTGCCTCCTACACGATAGAAGTTCGTGCTGCGCCCGAGAACTCCTGCGGATGTTTTGGGTATGCTTAGGTATCGGGAGATAGCCCGCGGCGCCGTTTAGGGCGTCTGTCGTGAGATTTCCTGGGGATGTTCCGAAAGGTTTTTTAGGAGAGCATGATCACTTTGGCGACGGCATGGAAAACGGGAGTTACTGCTGCCGCCTATGCTCTTGCGGCATGGGTGAGCCTGCAGTTTGCCTATTTGCCCGATCGTAGCAGTTTGATTTGGCTACCGGCAGGGGTGGCGTTGGGGCTGACCTATTGGTGGGGCTATCGAGTGGGGTTGCTGGGAACGGGACTGGGCGTCATTGGAGTCGTTTACATGGTCTGGCGGAGATGGGACCTCGCGCTGCTCAGCGCCATTCCTGTGCTAATCCAAGCAGGTACAGCGGCGACCTTGTTGCGCTCGCTGCGCGTCGACCCGCGCTTCCTTCACTGGCGTGATGTCGTTTGGTTTACGGGGATTAGCTTGGTGACGGCGATTGTTTCGCCCCTCCTGAACACCGTTTTGCGAGTGGAATATGGCATTACCCCCTCTCAGAGCTGGGCGCTTTCCGTTTTGCATCGCTGGATGGGCGATGTGATGGGACATCTGGTCGCTGGGGGCTTTTTGTTGGTCTGGTGGAACAACTGGCATATGCGCAAGCGCGACTATGTTGCGCTCATTGGGCTAACGCTCCTATGTGGGGTTTCGGGGTGGGGGTCGTTTTATCTCCAACGCGTGGCGGTACTGCCCGCGCCTGCGTTGTCCATGTTGCTGCCTGTGTTCGTCGCCGCAACGTTTTTGTATCAACACCGTGGTGTCACCCTCATCGCCCTCGTCTCTGTACTCACGCTGGCGATACAGGTGCCGTACTGGGAAGCAGCCCAACCCATCGATTTGCGTGATTACGTCTTCGGATGGCTGTTTATTTTCCTCACCTTGAGCACCTTGATGGTGATTACGGGACCGATTATCCAGCAGCAGAAATATACCCGCCAAATCGAAGAGTCGCGTCAGGAGCTGGAATCAGCGCTGCAACAGGTTCGAGACATTTTAGAGAATGCTCCGACGGTCGCGATGCAGATATACGATGAACAAGGGCGCATCCTGTTCTGGAACCGCGCCTCCGAAGATTTTTATGGATTCACAAAAGAGCAAGCGGAAGGGAAAACCCTGGACGCCCTGATTTTCACTCCCGAGGAACAGGAGGCGTTTCTGCAAGACCTCCAAGAGGTTGCCCGCACGGGCAAACCCGCCCCGCTTCGTGAGTGGCGTATTCGCACCGCCGATGGCAGAGAGCGGGTTATTTTGTCTTCACTGTTCCCCATTCGTCAAGGGGGTACGACCCGCTTCATTTGCGCAGATATCGATATCACGGAGCGGAAAGCGTTGGAGCAACGCCTGTTCCACGCGGAGAAGATGGAGAGCATCGGGCGTCTGGCAGGCGGTATTGCGCACGACTTCAACAATCTGCTCACAGCAATTATTGGCTTCGCCGAACTGGCGCAGGCACGCTTGCCCGCTGAACATCCCGTGCAAAGCGACCTGAAACACATCATCGAAGCAAGTGAACGCGCTGCAAAACTGGTGCGCCAACTGCTGGGATACGCCAGAAAACAACTCACCCAACCCCTGCCCACCGAGATCAACAAAGTCGTTCGCGAACTCCTGCCCCTACTGGGACGCACGCTTGGCGAGAATATTCGCGTGCAGCTCCAACTGACCGACGCCGATACCACTGTCATGATAGATCCCTCCCAGTTCGAACAGATTATCTTGAACCTCGCTCTCAACGCGCGTGATGCGATGAACAGCAAAGGCAGTGGGCAACTCACAATTCGGACGCGACGCGAAACCTATAACGAGGAGCAACTACGCAACATTTCGGAGAGCGAGGATCTGGCGCCGGGGGAGTATGTTTGCCTCCTTGTGGAAGACACCGGCGAGGGTATTCCCGCAGAGCTACGCGACCGTATCTTCGAGCCATTTTTCAGCACGAAGGGACTGGGCAATACGGGGTTGGGGTTAGCAACGGTCTACGGTGTCGTGCGTCAAAATCGGGGATTTATCACCGTCGAGAGCGAGGTTGGGAAAGGAACCACCTTCTGCGTGTGCCTGCCTGCTTGGCAGGCGTAGGCGACTTGGCGGGTCTCCTTTTCTTAAGGGCATTCTGTGTTCGCACTCGCTCCGTACCTCCCCTATCAGGTATACTCGCAGGGTATGGCGACGCCTTTGTATGAGACGGTAGCGGAGTTAGACCAGCGTTATGTCTTGCCCGTGTATCGGCGGCAGCCCATCGTGTTCGTGCGCGGCGCGGGGGCGCGGCTCTACGACGATCAGGGCAACGCCTATTTAGACTTTCTCGCGGGGATCGCCGTGTGTAGTGTGGGGCACTGCCATCCCCACTTAGTGCAGCGTATCTGCGAGCAGGCGGGCACATTGATGCACACTAGCAACTTTTTCCTGACCGAGCCGCAGGCGCGCCTGGCTCAACGCTTGTGCGCCCTGTCTGGCATGGAAAAGGCATTTTTCTGCAACAGCGGCGCAGAAGCGTGCGAACTGGGCATCAAAATCGCCCGTAAGTTCGCCAATGCCGTCAAAAAGACGCCTGACTATGAAATCCTCACGCTGGAAGGCAGTTTTCACGGACGCACGATGGGCGCCCTCTCAGCGACGATGCAAGCGAAGTATCAGGAGCCCTTCAAACCGCTGCTCCCTGGTTTTCGCGCCTTGCCTCGTAATGACCTGCACGCGCTGCGCGACGCCTTCAGCGAACGCACCGCTGCTATCCTACTGGAGCCGATTCAGGGCGAAGGCGGTATCCATCCTATCCACGACGAGTATCTGCAGGAAGCACGCCACTTATGCGATCGGTATAATGCCCTCTTGATTGTCGACGAGGTGCAAGCGGGCTTCGGGCGCACAGGGAAGTGGTTCGCCTATCAGCATGCAGGCGTCTTGCCCGATGTGGTCGCGGTGGCGAAGGGTTTGGGCGGTGGGTTCCCAGTGGGGGCGTGTTTGATGCGGGGCGTCGCGACCGAAGTGCTGCAGGCGGGTGAACACGGTACGACCTACGGCGGCAATCCGCTTGCCTGTAGCGCCGCGCTCGCCGTGATCGAAATCATAGAACAAGAGAACCTGCTGGAGAACGCTGCTTGTGTCGGGGCGTATCTGCAGGGACGCCTGCGTGCCTTGCAATCACATGGTGCGCCGATTTGCGAAGTACGTGGGCGCGGGCTAATGGTTGGGGTGGAACTGACGCACCCCGTAGCGCGAACTGTGTTCCAAAAAGCGTTGGCGCGACGCCTCATCCTCAACGCCGTCAGCGACACGGTGCTGCGCATCGTGCCCCCACTGGTGATTACCCAAAGCGATGTCGACGAGTCCATCGAAGTTCTCGCTGCAGTGTTTCAGGAGGTGTCGGTATGAATGCATTCCAAGTGGTGCTACTGCTGTATGCGATTATTATTGCTGCGGGCGGCGTCATGGGCTACACACAGGCACAGAGTGTGGTCTCATTGGTCAACGGTCTGATTGCGGCGGCGTTGCTGCTGTTGGGCTTCGGGCTAAGCTTTCGCAACCCCACGGCAGGCTTCGGCTTGGGCGCAGGGGTGGCGTTGGCGCTGGCTGTGTTCTTCGCCTACCGATTCTTCACTACCGGCAAATGGATGCCGGGCGGAATTACGATGATTCTCAGCGCGATTACATTCGTGGCGATGCTCTGGGCGTTGTTCAGAAGGGCTTAGGGGCGCTCTTCCAATCAGCTCCCATTTCCGTGAAATCATTCACAATCTGCCCTCTTGAATCCCTTGACAACACGCCCGATAATTAGGTATTATATAGCGTCGTTGGAGGACTTGCGCAGGGGATACGAGCGACGAAGCCTGATCTCCTACGCAAGTCTTCCCGAAAGCGATTCGCTATGAAGAAAATGCTTAGCGTGGCTAAGTTTGTGCAATTTATCACAAGCGTTCTTCGGCAGGAGGAATCAGTTCTCCTAGCGGAGGGTACGCTAATCGTACGAGGTGACCGTTATGGCACAGGTATTTCGGCGTCATCATAATACATTAGCCCGCGTGGCTGTGGTAGGCGGCTTGCTGGCGATAGTCGGCTTGGCGGTCGGAGGCTCGGCGATTACGCGCTCGCCGTGGTGGACGAAAGTTGGCGAACCGCCCGACCAGCCCGTGCCGTTCAGCCATAAACACCACTACGAGGAGCTGGGCATCGACTGTCGGTACTGCCACTGGTCTGTGACGCAGTCGGCGCACGCAGGCGTCCCCTCCACAGAAGTGTGTATGACCTGCCACTCGCAAATCTGGACGAATAGCCCCTTGTTGCAGCCCGTGCGTGATAGCTACAATAACAACACCCCCCTCGTGTGGAACAAAGTGAACAATCTGCCCGACTTCGTCTATTTTGACCACAGCGCCCATGTGAACAAAGGCATCAGTTGCGCCTCGTGCCACGGCGGCATCGAGAAGATGCACCTGACACATAAATCGCAATACTTCTCGATGCAGTGGTGCTTGGACTGCCACCGCAACCCCGAGAAAAACATTCGCCCCAAAGAGGAAGTTTTTAACATGTACTACAAGACCCCGCGCACCCAAGAAGAGATGAAGGCGATGTTAGATAAGTATGGCATCCCCTATGACCCGAACAACATTCCGCGCAACCAGTTGGAGTTGGGCAAGTTGCTGGTGAAGCATTACAACATCCACAAGGAGCAGTTGAGCGACTGCTCGATTTGCCATCGGTAAGGAGGAGCGATGGAAGCGACACGCAAGGAGACTCAAGGCGCAGGCGAACAGTTTTGGCGGAGCCTGAGCGAGTTAGAGCAATCGCCTGAGTTTGAGGAGATTCTGAAGCGGGAGTTTCCGAGCCAGGCGGCGCCGCTGGGCGACTTCGTGAGCCGTCGGCAGTTTCTGAAGCTCATGGGCGCGTCGATGGCGCTGGCGGGGCTCTCGGCGTGCGGCTATAAGCCGCAGGGTCCTGTCATCTCGCGTCCCAAGACGCCGACCGACCGCACGGTGGGCGTCTCGAACTACTACGCGACGGCGGTGCTGACCAACGGCTACGCGATTGGCGTGCTGGGGCGCGTGTACGAAGGGCGCCCCGTCAAACTGGAAGGTAACCCCGACCACCCGACCAGCCTCGGCGCGACCGACGCCATCACGCAAGCCCAAATCTTAGACCTCTATGACCCTGACCGCTCGCAGACTGTGCTGCGTTTTGGACGCCCCGAAACTTGGCGAGCGTTTGAAGCCGATGTGCAAAACGCGCTGGGACAGCAAGCCGCCAAAGGCGGCGCAGGCATCCGAATCCTCACGGGGCGTGTGGTTTCCCCATCGCTCGCTGCGCAGATTCAGAAGTTCCTGCAGACCTATCCGCAGGCGAAGTGGTACCAATATGAGCCTGTGAATCGCGACAATGTGTACGAAGGCGCACGGCTCGCGTTCGGCGAGTGGCTCAACCCCATCTATCGCCTGCGCAACGCGAAGGTCATTGTCGCGCTGGACAGCGATTTTCTGTATACCGAGCCAGGCGCCGTGCGCTATGCCCGTGAGTTCGCCGACGGCAGACGCATCCGCGCAGGGCAGACCGAAATGAACCGCCTCTATGTCGCGGAGCCGATGTTCACGGTGACAGGCATGACAGCGGATGAGCATCTGCCTATCCGCTCCAGCAAGATCGCACGCCTGCTGTACGAGATTGCCCGACTGCTTGGAGCGCCAGTACAGGCAACCGTTGAGGGCGAGCTGACCGAGACCGAGCAGAAATGGGCGCAAGTCGCGGCAGGCGACTTGGCGGCGCATCGGGGCGAGAGCCTTGTAATCGTCGGCGAGGCACAGCCACCCGCCGTCCACGCCATCGCCCACGCCATCAACGCGCACCTGGGCAACTTGGGTAAGACGGTCGTGTTCACCGCGCCCCCCGAAGAGAAGCCCGTGCTGCACATGCAAGACATCAAGCAGCTCGCCGACGACCTGAAAAACAACGCGGTGGAAGTGCTGATTATGCTGGGCGGCGTGAACCCCGCCTACAATGCCCCCGCCGACTTGAACTTCAAAGACCTCATCCCGAAAGTGCCGTTCAGCGTCCATCACGGGATGTATGTGGATGAGACCGCTGCGCTGTGCGTGTGGCACTTGCCCGAAAGCCACCCATTTGAGACATGGGGCGATGTGCGCGCGTTCGACGGCACGGTCACCATTCAGCAACCATTGATTTTCCCGCTCTATCCCAACACGCGCAGCGCGTTGGAGGTGATGGCGCAACTCAACGGCGCGCCGGGTGAGACCTTCAAGTTAGTACAGGACTATTGGAAGCAGGCGAAGCTGGCGCCCGACGCGCAGTTCGACGCCGTGTGGCGCAAAGGCGTGCATGACGGCGTGCTGCCCCGCACCGCGAAGCCCGTCACGCAGGTTGCGCTGAAGCAGACGCCGCTTATTGTGCAAGCGCCAATCTACGAACTTGCCCCCGTACAAGCGAGCGTCAAGACCTACGAACTGCGCTTTGCGCCCGACCCCACCGTGTACGACGGACGGTTCGCCAACAACGCATGGCTCCAAGAACTGCCCAAGCCCGTCACGCGCGTGTGCTGGGACAACCTCGCTTACATGAGCCTCAAGACCTTTGAGGCGCTTGGACTGCGCCGCAAGGGCACTTGGGCGTTCTTTGAGGACGCCTCGTTTGTGAAAGGCGACGCGCCGATTGTGACGCTCAGCGTGAACGGGCAGGCGATGCGCGTGGCGGCGTACCCGATTCCAGGACACGCCGACGACTGCATCACGCTCCATCTGGGCTATGGGCGCACCCGCGCCGGCGAAAAAGGTTCTGGCGCCGGGTTCAACGCCTACCTGCTACGCACCTCGGATTCGCCCTGGATTCGTACCGGCGTGGAGGTCGTCCCGCAAGCCGAGCGGTATCCCGTAGCGCGCACCGAAGAGCATCACCTTATCGACACGCGCCAGAAAGGGGACATCCATTTAGACAGCACGCAACATCGTCCTATCATTCTAACTGGGCTGCTGGAGGAGTTCAAGCAGGACCCGGAGCTGAAAAACAAGTCGCACCGCAAGGGCTACGAGTGGAAACATCCGACGATGTATCCGGAGCGGTGGACTTATGACCGCTACGAGAACCCCGACAACTATCGCTACGCATGGGCGATGGTGATTGACCCCACCGTCTGCACGGGTTGTAGCGCGTGTGTCACGGCTTGCCAAGCGGAGAACAACATCCCCGTCGTGGGCAAGGAAGAGGTGATGCGCGGGCGCGAAATGCTGTGGCTGCGCATCGACCGCTACTTCAAGGGCAAAGCAGAGAACCCGCGCGTGTACCAGATGCCCATCCCCTGTATGCAGTGTGAGAACGCCCCGTGTGAGCTGGTGTGTCCTGTGGCGGCAACCGTACACGATCACGAGGGGCTGAACGCGATGGTTTATAACCGCTGCGTGGGCACACGCTACTGCTCCAACAACTGCCCGTACAAGGTGCGACGCTTCAACTACTATCGCTACAGCTACATGAAGTCGCCTGTGCTGCACCTGCTGCAAAACCCCGATGTCACGGTGCGCGGGCGCGGTGTGATGGAGAAGTGCACCTACTGCGTGCAGCGGATTAGCAAGGCGCGCATCTTAGCCAAGCGCGAGAACCGACGCATTCGCGATGGCGAAGTGGTTACGGCGTGTCAGCAAGCGTGCCCCACCCAAGCAATCGTGTTCGGCGATCTGAACGATCCCCAGAGCCGCGTGCATCAGATGCGACAACAGCCGCATAACTTCACAATTCTGGGCGAGCTGAACGCCCGACCACGAACCACTTACCTCGCCAAAATCGACAATCCGAATCCAGAACTGAGCGGCGCGGAGGCAAGCCATGCAACAGACCATTAAGGCAGAAATCAAGGAGTTCCCTCTATTTGAGGGGCAGCAGACCTACGAGCGCATCACGGATCAGATTACCAGCATCCCGATGGAGCGCCACCCGATGGCGTGGACGATTATGTTCGGGCTGGGGCTGATCGGCGCGTTCGCGTTGCTGATGGCGCTCGTGTATCTGGTAGCTGTAGGCTTAGGAATCTGGGGCATCAATCAGCCCGTCGCATGGGGATTCGCCATCATCAACTTCGTTTGGTGGATCGGTATTGGGCACGCGGGGACGCTCATCTCCGCGATTTTGCTCCTGCTGCGACAAGCCTGGCGCATGTCTATCAACCGGTTCGCGGAAGCGATGACGATTTTCGCCGTGATGTGCGCAGGCATCTTCCCGCTGTTCCACACGGGGCGACCCTGGGTGGCGTACTGGCTGTTCCCCATCCCCAACTGGCTGGCGATGTGGCCCCAGTTCCGCAGCCCGCTGGAGTGGGATGTGTGGGCGGTGTCCACCTACTTCACGGTTTCCGTGCTGTTCTGGTACATGGGGCTGATCCCCGACTTGGCGAAGATGCGCGACCGCGCCAAGAGCCAAATTTCCCGTGTGCTGAACGGTATCTTTGCACTGGGGTGGCGCAACTCCGCCATCCACTGGCTGCGCTGGGAGCAGGCGTACCTGTTGCTGGCAGGGCTGTCCACACCCCTGGTACTGTCGGTACACTCCATCGTGTCGTTAGACTTCGCGATTTCTATCGTACCAGGCTGGCATGTCACCATCTTCCCACCTTACTTTGTCGCAGGCGCCATCTTCTCGGGGTTCGCGATGGTGCTCACCCTCGTCATCCCGTTCCGCATCCTGTATCCTAAACTGCAAGACTACATCACCATGAACCACATCGACTGGATGGCAAAGGTGATGCTCGCCACGGGCTGGATAGTGTTCTACGGCTACCTGTGCGAGATGTTCTTCGGCTGGTACAGTGGCAACCAGTTCGAGCAGTTCTTGGTGGTGAACCGATTCTTCGGTCCGTACTGGGCGGCGTACTGGGCGCTGATTTTCTGCAATGGCATCGTGCCCCAACTGCTCTGGTCGCCTAAGATTCGGCAGAACTTGCTGGCGCTGTTCATCATCTCGATTATCGTGAACATCGGGATGTGGTTCGAGCGGTTCGTGATTGTGGTGATGAGCCTGCATCGTGACTTCACCCCGTCGGCGTGGGGCATGTACACTCCCACGATTAACGACTGGTGGCTCTATCTGGGCACAATCGGCTTTTTCATTATGATGATGTTCGTGTTCGCGCGATTTATCCCGATGTTGGCGGTGGCGGAGTTGAAGGAGCTCTGGTACAAACTCTATCACGGGCATAACGGGCACGGCGGCGCACACACCCATAAGAGCAAGCCCACCGCACCCGCCCCGCAAGGAGGTGGTCAGTAATGGCACACCCAGAGACCGCTCCCCGGCTCTACGGCATCATGGCGGAGTTTGAGACGCCCGACCAGCTGCTGGAGGCGGCGCGACGCACCCGCGATGCCGGCTACCGCAACTTCGACTGCTACACGCCGTTCCCCATCCACGGGCTGACCGCCGCGATGGGCGTCAAAGAAGCCAAGGTGCCCTGGACGGTGTTCACGATGGGGCTTCTCGGCGCCATCGGCGCGTTCAGCCTGCAGGCATGGACGAGCTTGGTCGACTATCCGCTGAATGTGGCGGGGCGTGACCTGCTCAGCTGGCCTTACTTCATCCCGATTACTTTTGAGGGCATGGTGTTGGCGGCGGCGTTCGGCGCGTTCTTCGGCACGCATATCTATAACCGCATGCTCACCTACTACCACCCCGTGTTCAATGTGCCCCAGTTCGCTCGCGCCAGCACCGACCGTTTCTTCGTCTGCATCGAGAGCAAGGACCCGAATTTCAACCGCGATAAGGTGTACGAGTTTCTGCAGTCGCTGAACCCGATTAGCATCGCGGAGGTGCCCGAGTGATGAAACGATACGCGCTTGGTGGACTGCTGGCGCTGAGCTTGCTGGTACTCACAGGCTGCCGCACCGATATGTGGGTGCAGCAGAAAGTTAAGGCACAGGCGAATAGCGAATTTTATGCCCTCACAGACCCGGTGAAGGGCTTCGATGGCAAGATTTACGGCGACGGTTCGCGCCCGATGCCAGAAAACACCATCGCGCGAGGCAAACTGCAAGACCCGAACGATCCGTTCATTACGGGCAAGGATTCGCAGGGCAACCTGCTCACGAAACTACCGCCGCAGGTCAAGCTCACGCGCGAGTTTCTGAACAAGGGACAGGAGAAGTATAACATCTTCTGTGCCCAGTGTCACGGGCGCGCAGGCGACGGCAAAGGCATGATCGCCTTGCGTGGGCAGTGGCCTCGACCCGTACCGTCGCTGGTGCGCGAGCAGCTCCTCACGCAGCCGATAGGCTACTTCTTCAGCTCGGGTAAATACGGCTTCGGCATTATGTACGGCTATGGCTCGCGGATGACCGATGAAGAACTCTGGGCAGTGGCGGCTTATGTGCGCGTGCTGCAACTCAGCCAGAACGCGAACCTGAAAGATTTAGCTCCAGAGGATATCGAGAAGCTGGCGCAAGCGGAGCAGGCAAAACGCGAGCGTCAGCCACGCAATCTTGCGCAGGAGAACTAAGCATGGCAGCGACAACAACGGCACTCTCGGAACAGGAAGTTCGGCAGCGAATCACGCGGGGACGCCCCATCGCGCTGGGGCTGGGGATTCTGGGCTTAGCCGTGTGGGCGACAGGCTTGGCGACGAACCCCAAGCTCGCTCTCCAAGGCTACCACCTCGCGTTCTTCTATTGGATGGGCATGACGCTGGGCGGGCTGGGGCTTAGCCTGCTGCTCCACACTGTGCGAGGACGCTGGGGACTACCGCTGATTCGCATTTTTGAATCGGCGGCGATGCTGATATTCCCCCTGATGGCGTTGGCGCTGCTGCCGATTCTGTATGATGTGTTCGTAGCGCACAACATTTTTGAATGGACACACAAAGAGGTCGTCGCTGCGGATCCTGTGCTGCAGGCGAAGCGCCCGTGGCTGAACGAAACGCGCTTCGCCATCGCTGCCGTCATCTATATCGCGATTTGGGCATTCTTTGCCAAGCGGCTCTGGGACGGCTCAAAACAGGAAGACGAGGTCGGCGACCCTGTCAAAGCCGAGTTCCTCTCGCGCCAACGCTCGGGCTTCGCCGCGTTCGGAATCGTGGTGTTCATGATCACTTTCACCCTGGCGATGGTCGACTGGGGGCAGTCGCTGCAGCCCCACTGGTTCTCCACGATGTATGCGGTGATTATGATCGCGGGCTTCGGGCTAAACATGCTCGCGCTCGCGCTGTATATGGTGCTCTCGTGGCGCGACCTGCCTCTCTATAAGCCCATCGTCTACCACGAGGGCTATGAAGGCTACCGCCGCGACTGGGGCAACTTTATGTTCACGCTCTGCGTGTTCTGGTCGTATGTCTCGTTCTCACAACTGCTGATTACCTACTCGGGCAACCTGTACGAGTTCACGCAGTTCTATTTGCGGCGCAATCTGGGCGGCTGGCAGTATATCGCGTACCTCATCCCGATATTCCAGTTCTTCATCCCGTTCTTCTGGTTTATGGCGCCACGCACGAAGTGGATACCGAAACAGCTGCTCGTCGGTGTGATCATTGTGTTGGCGATCCGCGTCGTGGAAATTTTCTGGCAGATTAAGCCGATGTGGTCCGAAACGCTGAGCATCAGTCTCTATGATGTGGCGGCGTTCGTGGGCTTGGGTGGGATTTGGTTTTACTTGATGCTGGGCAACTTGCTCAAGCGCGCCCTTGTACCCAAGAACGAGCCGCGTCTACTGGAGGCGGCGCACTAAGGAGGCGAAACTATGGCGGAAATGCTGAAACCCGTAGACCCAAAAGAGTTGGAGCTAATCCAGAAGGAGCCGTATGAGGAGCGCGATCTGTCGGTTGGACGAATGACGCAGTTCCTCGCGCTCATCCTGTTTATGATGATTGCTACGCTCATCATCTCGTGGATTGTGTATCAGTGGGTGCTGCCAAACCAACGCGCAGACTTGCCCTCGGTGCGCCCTGAAGCGCTCCAGCGGCAACTGCCCCCTGAGCCGCGCGTGCAAGGTTTCCCCATGCGCGATTGGGAAAAGTTCGCCGCCGAAGAGCAGCGTAAAACGACTACCTACGAAGTCCTCGACGAAACAACCGGCAAGGTGCGTATCCCCGTGGAGCGCGCGAAGGAACTAATCCTGCAAAAAGGGCTGTAATAATACATAAGGAGCGTGTATGGCTATGACCTATCGAAACCGACTATGGATTGGACTCTTAGTATGGAGCATACTGCAGAGTTGGGCGTCGGCGCAACTCTATCGGGGTCCCAGCGGCGAAATCGGCGAGACCGCCGCCAAAGAGCGCTACGAGAGTATCACCAGCCAGATTGGAATCGAACAGAAGCTGGGCGCACAAATCCCGTTAGAGTTGACCTTCAAAGACGAGTCAGGGAAAACCGTTAAACTGGGCGACTATTTCGGCAAGCGCCCCGTGATTTTGGTGTTGGCGTACTACGAGTGCCCTATGCTCTGTACCGTCGTGCTGAATGAGTTGACGCGCGCGATGAACGCGCTGGACTGGAAAGCGGGGCAGGAGTTTGAGGTGGTGACGGTGAGCATTTCGCCGACCGAGACCCCCGAACTCGCCGCCAAAAAGAAGGCGAACTACGCAAAGGAATACAAACACGGTACCGCCGAGCAAGGGTGGCACTTCCTGGTAGGCGAAGAGAAAAACATCAAGCGTTTGGCGGACGCCGTCGGCTTCAAATACACCTACGACCCACAAACTAAGCAGTATGCCCATGGCGCAGGGATTATGGTTGCTACGCCCGACGGGAAACTCTCACGCTACCTGATGGGAGTGGAATTTTCCGCGCGTGACCTGAAGTTTGCCCTTGCGGAATCGTCGCAAGGAAAAATCGGCAACCCCGTGCTGAGCGCCGTGATGTATTGCTTCCAGTACGACCCATCCACAGGACGCTATGGGCTGGTGATCCTGCGTGTGATCCAGTTAGCGGGTATCATTACGGTACTCAGCTTAGCGACCTTGATTGGCGGCGCGCTCCTGTTAGAGCGACGCCGTAAACACACAACCGACCATTCAAGTGAGGTGAATAACTGATGTGGAACTTCCCATTAGTACCGCCCACAGCCTCTAAAGAGGGCGCGGACATCTCGCTGCTCTACTGGGCCATCACGCTGCTGGCAGTCGTGTTCGGCGTCATCGTGTTGTTAGGGGTGATCTACCTCGCTGTTCGTTACCGCGCGGACAACAACGCGGTAGACCGCTCCAACGCCACCGAAAGCGATCTGCGCGTGGAACTGGCATGGACGATTATCCCTCTGATATTGGCGCTGGTCATTTTCGGCTGGGCAACCAAACTCTACGCCGATATCTACGCCCCGCGTGAGGGCTACTATGAGGTGTTCGTCATCGGCAAACAGTGGATGTGGCACTGTCAGCACCCGAACGGCGTGCGCGAAAATAATGTACTCACTCTGCCTGCGGGACGCCTCGTGAAGGTGAGCCTCATCTCGCAGGATGTCATCCACGCCTTCTCCATCCCAGCGTTTCGTATTAAGCGCGACGCCGTGCCGGGGCGCTACAACGCGATGTATTTCACACCCACAAAGCCCGGAGAGTACCATCTGTTCTGTACGGAGTATTGCGGCACGAAGCACTCTGAGATGATTGGCAAAGTGATCGTGCTGCCAGAGGACGAGTTTCAGGCGTGGCTGGAGAAGGGGGGGCAGGGATTGGCGACTGCCACAACCAGCATGGGCGGCGGCGCGACAAGCGGCGGGACGCTCACCCTCGCCCAGCAAGGCGAACAAACCTTCAAAGCGCTCGGCTGCAACGCTTGCCACCTGAACCCCAACTCCGCCGTCAAAGTGCCCGACATCACCAAAACCTGGGGCAGCGAAATCAAACTCGCGGACGGACGCACCGTCAAGGGTGATGAGGCGTATATTCGCGAATCGATTTTGAACCCCGGCGCAAAGA
This sequence comes from Armatimonadetes bacterium JP3_11, assembly GCA_002254605.1. GTDB lineage: Bacteria > Armatimonadota > Fimbriimonadia > Fimbriimonadales > GBS-DC > GBS-DC. The sequence goes on along the minus strand of NKPV01000003.1, from coordinate 9,204 downwards.
TTCACGCCGGCTATCAAAACCTGATGCCCCCCTATCAGGGGCAAGTATCCGAAGAGCAATTAGTCCAACTAATTGCCTATATCAAATCGCTTGCTGGCAATGGAGGTAACTAACTATGGCAACGACAACTTATGTGGGAACGGAGAAGCCTAACTATCTGAACTGGAAAACGAGCGTCGCTTCGTGGCTGCTGACCTACGACCATAAGCGCATCGCGATCCTCTACTTGGTATCGATTAGCATCTTCTTCCTGCTGGGTGGACTGGCAGCCGCGATGATTCGAATGGAGCTGGCGACCCCCAAGGGCGACCTGCTCACTTCGGATGTGTATAATAAGATGTTCACCACGCACGGCGTGATTATGATCTTCCTGTTCCTGATTCCCTCCATTCCTGCCGTGTTTGGGAACTTCTTGCTGCCGCTGATGATTGGCGCACGCGATGTGGCGTTCCCGCGCCTGAACTTGCTAAGTTGGTACTTCTTCATGGCAGGCGCGGCGTGTGTGCTGATTGCGCTGTTCCGAGGCGGTATCGACACGGGTTGGACTTTTTACACGCCCTACAGCAGCTCGTTCGCCAAGGGTGAGGTGAGCCTTGCGATTGTGGGGGTCTTCCTCGCGGGCTTTGCGTCCATCTTCACGGGCATCAACTTTCTCGTGACCATCCACAAAATGCGTGCGCCCGGCATGACTTGGTTCCGCCTACCGCTGTTTGTGTGGGCGATGTACGCGACCAGCCTGATTCAGGTGCTGGGCACGCCTGTCGTTGCAATTACGCTGCTGCTGGTGGCGGTGGAACGTACCTTCCGAATCGGGATTTTTGACCCGAATTTGGGCGGCGACCCGATTCTGTATCAGCACCTGTTCTGGTTCTACTCGCACCCAGCGGTGTATATTATGATTCTGCCCGCGATGGGCGTGATTAGCGAGGTCATCTCGGCGTTCAGCAAGCGTCGGGTGTTCGGCTACCACTTCGTGGCGTTCTCCAGCCTCGCGATTGCGATTATCGGCTTCCTCGTGTGGGGGCACCATATGTTCAGCACGGGGCAGTCGATGTACGCGGGGATTGTGTTCTCCTTCCTGACTTGGATTGTCGCCATCCCGTCGGCGATCAAGACCTTCAACTGGATGGCGACCATCTGGAAGGGGCGCGTCCACTGGGATACGCCGATGCTCTACGCGCTGGGCTTTATGGGGCTGTTTGTGATTGGCGGGCTCACGGGGCTGCATCTGGCGGCGATGGCGACCAATGTGCACTTGACCGACACCTATTTCGTGGTGGCGCACTTCCACTATGTGATGGTCGGCGGTGCCATTATGGGCTATCTGGCGGCGTTGCACTTCTGGTGGCCCAAGATGACGGGACGCATGTACCCCGAAGGTTGGGGCAAACTCGCCGCGCTGCTCGTCTTCGTGGGATTCAACCTCACTTTCTTCCCCCAGTTCCTTCTGGGCTACATGGGAATGCCCCGCCGCTACCACAGCTACCCCGAAGAGTGGGCAGTGTTGAATGTGCTGTCTACCGCAGGATCGTCGGTGTTGGGGCTCGGCTACCTGTTGCCCGTCATCTACCTCACCTGGTCGCTGAAGTACGGTAAGGTCGTGACCGAGCGCAACCCGTGGGGTGCGCGTGGATTGGAGTGGGAGCTGGTGGATCCCGTGCCCGACCCGCACAACTTCGAGCGCACACCGATTGTCACGCGCCCTGCCTACGACTATAACCATCCCGAGGAGCCAACAGGCTTCGTGCCGAAGCCGCGCCCCGTCGTGGTTGGAGGCAAGGACGGCTAATGGGGCTTTTGTGGCTTGGACAATCCTGTCCAAGCCACCCCCCCCTTACAGCATAGATGCGGCTACCAAGTATGGTACACTCTCTAAAGGTGGAGGAGGCTAACTGACTGTGAGCGTGCAAGAACTGCAGAGAACGGCGACGCTGGAACAGACGACCGATGGACACCATCACGGCGATGGCATCTTAGGCGAGCAGTTCGAAACGATTGAACAGCAGAACACATCCTATTTGATTGGGATGTGGGCGTTCATCGTGCAAGAGGTGCTTTTTTTCGGCGCCATCTTTACCGCCTACGCCATCTACCGATTCAAGTATGTGCTGGAGTTTACCCTCGCCCATCATGAACTCAGCGTGCCGATAGGAACGCTCAACACCTTTGTGCTGCTGTTTAGTAGCTACACGATGGCACGCGCCGTTCGTGCCGCGATGCAAAACCGACACAAAAAACAGGCGTTCTATCTATTCCTCACCTTCCTGTTTGCAGGCGTCTTTATGGTAAATAAGTATTTCGAGTACAGCGCGAAGTTCGAGCATCATCTCTTCCCAGGCGGGGACTATAGCGCGCACGCCGTCGTGGAGCACGCCCAAAAAATCGGCGAGCTGCGCGAAGTGGAGGAAAATGGACAAAAGTTTTATGAGTTAGGCAAGACGCGCGACGGTCAGTTCACCGCCTTCAAAAAAGTCACGCCCGAAGAGTTCGAACAGCGCACGCGCCTGTTCTTCGGCTTCTACTTCGTGATGACGGGTTTGCACGGTCTCCATGTGCTGATTGGGATGATTATCATCGGCATACTTATCGGGCGCGCGCTGATAGACCACGCGAAAAATAAACCCGTCGCGGACTTCATGCCCGTAGAAATGACCGGACTCTACTGGCACCTGGTGGACATCGTGTGGATTTTCCTGTTCCCGCTGCTGTATCTCATCGGGAGGTAAAACGACATGGCAGGTCATGATGAATCGCATGTGCATCCTGTGTCGCTATATACGCACACGCTATGGTGGTTGATGGCGCTTTTGGTGGCGACGGTCGTCGCGGGATACATTCCGAATGTGCCAAACTGGCTGGGCGTCGTGATTGCGCTCACGATTGCCGTGTGGAAGGCGACGATTGTGATTATGAACTTTATGCATGTGCGCTTCAGCGGTAAGTTGGCGTGGCTCTTTGCGGGTGCAGGCTTCTTCTGGCTGCTGATTATGCTCGCGTTTGCGTTCGCTGACTATGTGAGCCGTCCGTGGGAGCCGTTCCACGGTTGGCCTGAGTGATTGAGGCGAACCTGCGACACCGTTATCTGCACTCCTTTGTAAAGTCGCTCCAGCCGCTGGGCGTCAGGTTCGCCCAGCACCGCGGCTGCTGTGGCTAAGCTGTCGGCAGTGATCCCATCGCGCGCACGCACACGCGCTAAAATTAGTTTTGTAAGTCCCAGCCCTGTGCGCGGGTCGATGATATGCGCGTAGCGCACACCGTTGATTTCTACATATTGCTCCGTGCTCCCCGAAGTGGAGAGCGCACCGTTTTTGAGAAGCAGCTCATTACGCGAGTTAGGCAAATCGATCTTCCACCCTGGTGAGTCGGGAGGTGCGTCGCCCGCGACGATGTCTCCCCCCATTTGAATCAGGGCGCGTGTGATGCCATGTTTGCGCAGTTCGCGCAAGGCGCAATCGCAGGCGTATCCCTTCGCGATACCGCCTAAATCGAGCTGCATCCGTTCGGCTTTCAAGCGCACGGCGCGTCGGGGGAGGCTGAGTTCCAGAAGTCGATAACCCGAACGCGCTTTGGCGTCGCGCAAGGTTGCCGCGTCGGGCAGTTTCCCCGTGCGCCGCGCCTCTCGCCAGAGCCGCACCAGCGGACCGACCGTCACATCGAACGCGCCTTCGGTCTGCCGTGCCAGCGTTTGCGCCCGCCAAAGCACATAAAACAGCTCCGGGCTGACCTTTACCCATCTTCCCACAGCGTGTTGGCAAAGCAGGTTCAACTCGCTCTCAGCGCGGTAGTCGCTCATGCGCTCTTCCAGTGTGGTGATGCGCGCGTAGGCGGCGCGGCATGCGCGCACCGCCTGCTCCTCGCGCTCGGCGTAGACCACGATGGGCGTATCGACGCCCATACGGATTTGGTTGAATGCATACCGCTGCAAGCCCATCGCTTTATGCAGGATACCTCAGCGCACCTGAATAATGCACCTATCGGTGAACTCATCACCGAAGAGGTTGCGCACCTGCACCTCGATTTGGTGGAACCCACGCGGGAGTCCTGGCGGTAGGTTCGCCCTCCAGAGATGCACCGCTGGGCTCACACTGGGAAGCGGGCGTCCCGGCAGCTTAAACTCCCGCTCTTGTTGCTTCAGTGTCGCGTAGGCGGGGTCGGGTGTATCCTGCACCTGCTGCATGCGTATCCAAGCCCCGCCGTTCACACGCATCTGCACGGTGCAGAACTCCGAGCCAAAGAAGTAGTTCACCAACACGGGCGTTTCCCCCGTCTTGGCGTGATCGACCGAATCCGGCGTGTAGATGTGCATCTGGTAGTTGGGCGGACGGCGCGCCGCCTGATACCGCACGCGATACCGATTGCGGTTCACATCCAGCCACAGGTAGCCGTTCGGCGTACCGTCGCGCATGGTGGTGTGGGGGATGCCGACAGGGTCAGGTGCGCCTGTCCACCAGCTACCGCACACCGTAACTGTATTGATGTGGTGATGGGGCGAGCGTCCGTTCCAGCCTGCATCCGCACCGAAAAAGCGATGCTGTTGCACATGAGTATGTGCTGAAAACGAGAGCGTGTTCGGAAACGGCGCAAGCATCGCAAACACCTGCCGACGCTCCGAATCGGGCCACTCCCACATCGGGATATGCATCAGCAGTACGATGAAATCGTTGCGGTTCACATAGCGAAGGTAGTTGCGGAGGAACTCTATCTGCCGCTCGCCCAAGCCCGCCGCATAGCGCCCCCGCTGCTCGCCCTGGGCGCCAGTCCAGACCACATCATCCAGCACGATGTAGTGCGTGCGACCGTACTGGAAGGCGTAGTAGTTCGGTCCGAAGTGGCGATGCCAAGTCTCGTCGCTGTGCTGGTCGTCGGGCGAGTCGAAGTTGAGGTCATGATTGCCCAGCACATAGTAGATCGGGATGCCTATTTGCCCCATCATCTGGGTAATAGCGGGGAACAGGCTCAGGTCGTCAAACAGCACATCGCCCAACACGACTCCGAACGCTGCCTGCTTCGTTCCGATCAGCTCGCGCACTACATCACGCCCGATGTAGAACACCTCCGTCATATCGCGTGGCTGCGTGTCGCCGAATATCAGCGCCGTGTGGCGTTCCGCCTCGCGCTGGGGGTAGAGCGGAAAATCTACCGAAGCGGGCAACGCCCCCGTCGGCGCGACGCCGCCAAAACGCACGGGGAAAGAGCCGCTCGGCTTATGAATATAGTAGAAACGGGGTACATTTCTCTCCGAAAGCGGTGTCCTCCATCCGCGCGGCTTGACCACGAAGAGGATAGTATCATCGTCCACTGGGAGGCGATAGCGTCCTTGCCCGTCGGTTTTGACGACCTCGCGCTGATTGGAGACTAACACATTGGGCACGCCCGGCTCGCCTGCGTCGCGGATACCGTTGCGATTGCGGTCATGGAACACGACACCCGTCGCGAACTGTTGCGCCAACGCGCTCAAGGCAAAACTCAACAACAGCCCTGCAAACCCAAAACGCCAAGATAGAATACGCATGCCCAGATAATACACGATTCAAGGTAAAAGCGAAGTTAAGCGGCTGTTGTCGGCGAGTCTAAGCGGGCGGCACTGAGGGCGTTTGCAGCGTTGGGCGCGGCGAAGCGGACAACACGACAGAAGGAGTATCCTCGCATGCTATACTATATTTGTTTGGGTAAGGAGGCTATCACCGTTGGCAATCGAAATCATCCCGCTTGGCGGCAGTGGCGAAATCGGTAAAAACCTCAACTTAGTACGCTGGGATAATCAAGCAGTCATCATCGATTGTGGCATCTCGTTTCCAGGCGAGGATTTGCCTGGCGTGGACTTAGTGATTCCCGATCCAGAGTATCTGTGGAGCATTTGCGACGAGGTGCAGGGCATTCTGCTGACGCACGGGCACGAAGACCATGTAGGCGCGCTGCCTTACATTTTACCGCGCTTGGGCAACCTGCCGATTTATGGCACGCCGCTCACGCTGGCGCTGATTGAGCATAAGTTGCGCGAGCGACGCCTAAACGCCGACCTACGCCCCATCAAGCCCCCAACGCCGTTCACGGTGGGCGATTTGACTGTGGAACCGATTCGCGTGACGCATAGCATCCCCGACTGCGTGGGCTATGCGCTGCGCACCCCCGAGGGCATCGTGGTCTTCACAGGCGATTTCAAGTTTGACCATACCCCCGTCGACGGTGTGCGCACCGATTTCAATCACCTGGCGCGGCTGGGCGACGAGGGCGTACTGCTACTGCTTAGCGACTGCACCAACGCGGAGCGGAGCGGCTGGACACCCTCCGAAAGCACTGTCAGCGACGCCTACTACACGCTGTTCGCCAACGCGCAGGGGCGTATCCTGATTACCACTTTCGCTTCTAATATCCATCGTTTGCAGCAGGCGATTAATATGGCGCAGCTCTATGGGCGCAAGGTCGCGGTGCTGGGGAGGCGGATGGAGCAGAATGTGGAGATTGCCCACCAGCAGGGCTATCTGTGCATTGAGCCGAGCGTGATGATTAGCGCAAAGCAGATTGATGACTATCCCCCAGAGCAGATACTGGTGCTGACGACAGGCAGTCAGGGCGAGCCGCTCTCCGCGCTTAGCCAAATCGCCGCGGACGAGTACCCCCGCCTGAAAATCACCCCCGGCGACACCGTCATTTTATCTGCTACGCCCATTCCCGGCAACGAGAGCCTGGTCTGGCGCACGGTGAACCGCCTTGTGCGCTTAGGCGCAAAGGTCTATCACGACGAGATTGCGCCTGTGCATGTATCGGGGCATGCCAGTCAGGAAGAGCTGAAGCTCATGATTAGCTTGCTCAAGCCGCGCTACCTTGCGCCGGTGCACGGTGAGCCCCGTCATCAAGCCGCGTACTTCGAACTGGCGCGACAAATGGGCTATCGCGAGGAGCAGATGTTCCTGCTGGAGAACGGGAGTGTGTTGCGTATCGAAAACGGCGCCGCCACTTTGGAGGAGAAAGTGCCCGCAGGCAGACTACTCATCGAAGAAGGCGTGGAAGGCGGCGTGCCAGAAGCGATTATCCGCGACCGACGCCACATCGCCCAGGAAGGCATCATGGTCGCCCTGATTACCGTGCGCGCTCAGACAGGCGACCTCGTCGATGACCCCCAATTCATTCTGCGCGGTTTTGAATGGCAAAACGAAATCCAGCCCGAACTGGCGCGCATAGCAGTGCAAGAGACACTGGGCAAGATGGCGCCCGCCGAGATCAGCGATTGGGATAATATTCGCGAAGAGCTGACAATGGTGCTGCGCCGTTTCTGCCGTAAGCACCTCAGCCGACGCCCGATGATCGTGGTCGTGGTGACAGAAGTCTGAACAGGAGGGGCAGGCGGAACGCTCGCCCCTCCTGACTGTAGGTAAGCTATCAGCCCAGAAGGCTTCGTGTTCCCACTTGCTTAGGGCGCGCTCTGACAGGCGGCGCCGTACATACTCGACTCAGGAAAGGGAACCTTCGGGCAGAAATAGTGCTTCGGTACGGTATCCAGACATTGACCAATCCGCGCTTGCTGCGCCGTATGGCGCGCTCGGATCCACTTCGAGTGCCCGTCGAAAAACTGAAAGTTCGCCCCATTAGAGTGGACAATGGAAGGGCAGTCCACAAACTGGTTGCCTGCGATCGCATAGAAGTAGCCATCGTTGAGCGTTTCACCCTCGTCGATGAGTTGGATAAATTCCGCCGGACGCTCTACCACGGGCTCTGGAATATAGGAAGCGACCGCGTTCATCGAGTAACTCAACTTCTTTTCGCGCCCACGCCGGTCGGAAGGGCAGATATAGATGTCAGCGTTCTTGACATAGGGGTAAATCACCCCTTTGGTAACATGACCCCATAGGAGCCAAATTCCGCTCACTGCGGAGTTGGGGTCAAACGCATTTATCAACACGGGGTAGCAAGGTACCCACTGAGCATCCAAACGCGACACGAATCCTGTCATCCAACTGGGCCAGTCAGGTTGTGACCAACTTCCGGGACAGTGTCCACCATCTCCAGGTCCAGGGTTTCGCCCTTCCCAGTCGGCACGGTACATCACAAATGCTGTGCCCAACTGACGCAGGTTCGAAAGGCAAGTCGTCTGGCGCGCTTTTTCACGTGCCTGCGCGAACACCGGAAACAGAATCGCAGCCAATATCGCGATTATCGCGATGACCACCAGCAACTCTATAAGGGTAAAGCCCAGCTGTCTCATTCTTGCACCTCGGTTCTAATCTAATTATAACCTAAATAGGGTAAAACAAGCCTTTTGCCTAAACCGAAATTATCTGTCAGATGGGTTTGAAAAAGCCACGTGAGCCGTTTTCCCTCTCCCAGAGTGAGAGGAGGGCAGGGAAGTGAGAGCGTCTGAATTTCTCTCGAACCCCTATAAGGGGGCGATACGAGGCATTTTGTGGGGCAGTATCTCAACGGATACACACGGGCTGTAATACCCACCAATGCGAAGCCACTGTCGCGCTTAGATTGTGAACGGCGAAAACACATACTGAATCTCCAATTTTTTTGTCCGGTATTCACCCCAAAGTGAGTCATGATTTAGTGAAAATCAATCTGGAGGTGTTAATGATGATTCACAGACATCATGCTTACACAAAAGCGGCTGGATTGATCGTAGGCTTCGTATGTGCCTTAGCAACTGAGATGCTCTTTGCCCAGGTAACGGTGACTGATGTTGGTAGAGTTGCCCTTCCCTACCACTTAGCCTACCAGCCAGGTCGTCACAAGGTGGTTGGCGACAGCTTTGGTACTAATCAGGTCGTCACTCCGGACACAGACTTGTGGCAGCTCGATCTTTCAAACCCTGATACCTCGGGCACTCCCAGTAGCAATGTTTCTGGGTTCTCTAACCTACCTCGCACGCGCTTTGGTTGGTGGCTCAACTACCCGGTCGCCGTACAGCGCAATCTTCCGAACGGCTTCCAACAAGATGAGATCTTTGCCTTCAGGCGAGAATGGGATAACAATGCCTGGAGGTACCATGTCGCGCGATATAGTGGTGATGGAAGCACTGCGAATCCCACTTGGGCGACGCTGACAGGTCTCAACGATGTTGTTGAATCGGGAATTGCTTTGCACATCGACCATGTGGGTTCATGGAACCATGACCTTCTTTATGTAACCGAGAGGCGCTCCGATTACAAAGTTGCGAGCGTATTTCGGATCGACTCGGGTGGAAATGTGAGTTATGTTGCCGAC
>NKPV01000156.1 GCA_002254605.1 Armatimonadetes bacterium JP3_11 | reverse complement strand
CGAGGAGGCGGAGAAACAGATTCACCAACTTGCCCTGCTGTCGCGCACACTCCCGATGGAGCTCGCGCTGCGCGACTGGCGCGCCTTCCGACGCATGGAAAAACAAATGGAGCAGTTCATCAAGGAGAACGCCGACTCGCTAACGAACGAAGAGAACCCATCCGGCTATATTCAGGCGTTTTTGAAACAGTACCCGCTGAGCAGCTTCGGCTTCTCCAAAGAGTTGCTGGATTGGGCGCAGCGCACCGCCAACGATAAAGACAACGAGTTTTTCCAGATTATGGGCAGCGAGACGCCTTTTGCGTTTCCTGACGACCCGCAAGCAAGGCAGTTCCAATTGCTCCAGATGGCAGGGCTTTTCGCCACAGGTTATGGTCAAGCGTGGGCGCTGGAGGCGTTGCGTCAACAGATGCATCCGCCAATGACCGTGCTGGAAGCCATCGAGCAAAGAGCCGTCCTCCGCGACTACACGATTACGATGCCGCCCCAGCCGCTGGCATGGCTTGTGAACGATGTGGAAGGCAAGGTTGTGCCTTTGGACAGTTCTCTCCCCCTGTCTGTGAAGGTGACGGCAGTGGCAACTTGGAACCTCGGGTTCTGCGCCTTCGAATATAGGTTCCCCCAAGTAACCCCTGAAAAGTCTCGGTCGTTCGCTCTTTTTTATGGGAATCAAATTAGCGAATTCACGTCTGTGGCTTTGGAGGGCAAGAGATTCCTCCGCACACTGAAAGCGATGGATCCTGAGCTGCTGCGGGCTTACGAGCGTGCCCACCAAGAGCATCAAAAACTGTTGGAGCAGTCTCCAATCCAGCAGTCTGTGAAGTTTCCCCACGCGAGCCCAATGCTTTTGGCGGAGTTCCTCTACCGATGGGCGCGTGAGCAGCAACAGGAAGTGGTGATGGAAATTACTGAGTTCGGAACCTCGCAGGGCGATACGCTGGCAAAACGGCTCGCCTCCAGTGCGGCGCCTTACCTTTTGGAACAGCACGACAGCGTCTGGATCCTGCGCAACTGGCGGGCTTTCGTCGACCGCGTTCCCAACTATCCCCTTGCCGCCATTCGCGACTTAGTGCGTTCCGACCAAAGCTGGGAAGCATGGCAACGATTCTATCAGTCTGTCAGCCCCGAACAGGCACGATGGCTGATGACCCCAGGAGATTTCTTCGCTTGGAACTTGAGCGACCAACCAACGGACACGGGAGTGGGGATTACGATGCGCGATTTGGGCAATGCATGGCTGATGATGCGCCTGCTGAATGAACTGCCCAGCGACCTGCGTGCCCGTTTATGGAGCGTCTCGGACGATTCCTCTTCGACGCCAATCTCCTTGGCGTCGCTCCCCGCGGAATCGAAGGCGCGTCTTTTACAAGCGCTGGAATATTGTCGAGCGCCCATCGTTTCGGGCCTCGCCTATGATGCGTGGCACCTAAGCTTCATGCCACCCAGCGAGTGGGTGACCCATCTCATGGTGGAACGCAAGCATGGGTGGTGGCAGCTACTCTACGGCATTCCGCGCCCCGTAAGCGAGGAAAATGTGGAAATGGCAGAAAGGTTCCCTATCCTCTTTTCAACTGCATTGCCCGGCAAGCTCCTGCCCACCGTTGAGCCAGAGGAAGTACAGCCTCTGGAAATGAACGCGCCCCCGATGCAGTAAGAGGTCATTCGGTTGGGAAGGATCCAGCGCGGGAGTCGGTGGGCGCCTGTATCCGCCGCCTATCCCGCTGCTCATACCAGGATAGGTGACCCTCGCGCCGACCTACGAACTTATCTATTGCTCCAGCCCAGAGGTGTCGGCGTTGGGGTTGGCGTGCTTGGCTGCCTGAATCTGGTCAACACCGGGATGGATCTATATGTTCAACGAGGATGGGGGCGCCCTTCCAAACCAGTACCTGACATCGCTCCCCCCGCTCCAGAATCGTAAAATAGATATCAGGCGCACGCAGGTACTTGCCGCCCCACTTGTCGCCTTCGTACATGCCCTGCTCGTTCAACCCCGATCGCCACAGCTCGGCACGAGTACGCACAATCACCCGCTGATGCCGCGGATCAGCCACCGCCTGCTCAAACGGCGCATTGAGACGCACAAAGCGCGTGGGCGCATCATCCGACGGGCGACCTGTACGCAGGATGCTGATAATCGTGTTCACATCCGCGCTGGCGAACTGACGCTCTAACGCCGAATCGTAAATCGCCCACAGGTGCGCGTTTTGCAACAGATACTCTTGCAGTTTGCCGCCAAAGCCCACATCCAGCCAGCTGTTGGAGCAGACAAACACATGCATCCCGCCCGCTTTGAGCAGCTGCACCCCCCGCGCGTAGAAGTAGACATACAGGTCGGAGCGCCCCTCGGCGGCGTCGGGATAGAGCGCGAGCAGTTTCGCTTTGACCGCTTTGTTAATCTGTTCCTGACGCACATAGGGCGGGTTGGCGACGATAATATCAAACCCACCATCTTTAAACACCTCGGCGAACTCCACGCGCCAATCGAAGCCTTCCACGTCGTCCGCGTGCGCCCATTGGCGAATTTCCTCGCGGAGCATCTCAATCTCTTTTCGCAGCATGCGCTTCTGCTCGTCGCCATGGGCGCGCATGTATTCCGCCTTTTTCTCCTCGAATTGGTGGATAACTTCGTTGTCGAAACTACCCCCTTTCTGCTGCGGGTCAGGGGCGAGCAGGCTGTCACCCACCTCTATCTTAAAGTCCAGATTGGGCAGCGACACATCGGCGTTGGGGTCATCCAGCGGGTTGCGCGTGTCATCCACCACAAGGCTAAGCCACAAACGCAAGCGGGCAATCTCCACCGCGAACGGGTCGATATCCACCCCGTACAGGTTGCGCTGGATAATCTCCAGTTTGCGTTCGTAAAGGGTATGGGAGTCAAGCCGTTTCTGTTCAAACAGGGCGGCGCGCAGCTCCAGCAGTTCGTGCAGCATGCCCAGCAGGTAGGCGCCGCTGCCGCAGGCGGGGTCGCACACGCGCACTTTGCGCAGGGCGTCCAGCACGGCTTCAGGGTTTTTGAGCATGCTGGCGTCGCGCTGATCCACAAACGACGCGATTGCCTCCGCCGACTCGCTGGTGGCGGTCTGCAGATAGCCTTTCAGCGCCTCGCGACACATAAACGCCACCACACGGCGCGGCGTGTAGTAGCTGCCCGACTCGTGCCTGCCCGTCACCAACTCCTCGAACACCTTGCCCAGCATTTCGGGGTCTACCGCGACCTCAATCTCCAGCGGCGTGCTTTCGGTGATGGTGAAGTTATAGCGATAGAGGAGCTCCTCAATCACGGGTTTCAGGGCGTCGTCGGGCACATGCGCGGTTTGGTCATCGTCGTCCATCTCGAACAGCCCCCCGTTGAGGTAGGGCGCGTCGCCAATCAGCGCGCGCAGCTGTCCGCCCTGATTAATCGCTATCAGGTTGCGTTGCTGGGGGTTATTGAGCGCGCTAAAAAAGAGCAGCTTCAAGCGCGAGCCGAAAAAGGTGTCGTTGTCGCTGCGGGTCGCCTGATAGTCCTCCCACAGAGCGCGCAGGTAGTCGCGTCGCTTGTCGAAGCGTAGCCAGCCCTTGCGCTCCAAAAAGCGGATAAACAGCAATCGGTTGAACAGCTTCAGCACAAACAACCGCTTGGCGTCGTCTTCCACACCCGTGATGCGCAATTCGGCGCACTCGAACAGGCGATGGAAATCTTTGTAGAACTGCTGCGTGACTTTCTCCACACTGAAGGCTTCTCGGATTTTGTCGGCGCGAGTGAAGGGGTCTTCGTCAGGACGGGTTTCCAGCGCGAGCAGAACATCGAGGTCGGTGCGCGTGGGCGCGTCGGGCTGCACCTCCAGCGTGCGGAGGATGTAGGGGATCCGTCCAGAATCTTTGAATATAGGGCGGGGGTGGATAAAAAGCAGGTTATTGCTCCCCTCGATATGCGCGGTGAACAGCATCTCGTATTGGGGGGATCGCCAGCTCAGTGTTTCGGGCATGCGACGGATTTTGCTCCGCGGGGTTGGGCGCAGTTCCAAGTGGTAGATGCGCAGCGTTCGGTCGTTGTAGAGCAGGTGTGCGGTACGCAGCGGTTCGCGTGCGCCTT
>NKPV01000355.1 GCA_002254605.1 Armatimonadetes bacterium JP3_11 | reverse complement strand
GGACACCGCCGACGCCTGGGAATCGACCAACAGCACAGCAGCGCGAGTCAGTTGCCGCCCCAAATCGGCTAACGACTCGCCGAGCGGGTCAGGGGCTTCCTTGCCATCGCTGCGCGGCGGGCGTGGTGGGCGCGGTTGGAAGATACGGGCAAACGATTCATCGTCCAACGCTGCGAACCGTCGTCGCTTGTCGGTGTCAATCGCGCGCGTCAACTC
>NKPV01000142.1 GCA_002254605.1 Armatimonadetes bacterium JP3_11 | reverse complement strand
ATATCTTCCAGATAGATGAGATCGATATCTTCCAGATAGACTTGATGGTTTTGTTGTAGTTTGGTCTCTTGGGGTACAGCGACTTCCAAAATGTCCACCTCGATATCGAGATGATCCAATCCGGGCACTCCCATCCTCTGCGCTTTCCGCTGGAGCTGTTCCAGGATGAGTGGGCAGGTCACATACGCGAACACGCCATAGAAACTACGCACTGGTAAACACAGGATGCGCAGGTCGGTGAATATCCATTCGCCCGCAACATCTTGTGTCCCGAATGCTTGCTTCACCCAGTCAGGTTCCATCAGTTCGCCTTGGTTATTTGTGGTAAGGTATTGGTCGCGCAGTACGCCTTTGAAGGCGGAGGCGGGCACGATGGGGAACCCTGTGGCTTTTTCGCGGGCGATGGGCAAGTCCACATTCGCCACGGCTTGTCCTGTGCCCACATGCAAGGGCGTAAGCGCATGCAGAAAGATGAGCTTGGTTTGATTCATGCGTGATTCCCTCCTTCGTTTGAGTTCCAGACGCCCCAGAGTGCGAGTCCGAACCCCGCTTCGCGGGCGCGGTCGCCGTTGTCGGTGCGTCCGTTTTGCTCTTTGCCGTCGCTTACCGGCTCCAGCCAGCATTTTTCCGCCAGCAGCGTCGCGTCGCCTTTGATGACTTTGAAGAAGTAGACGGAGCCAGCGGGTACGCACCAGTTGACGGGCTTGGGACCGTAGGTGGTGTGGCGCAGGCTCCAGCCGCTGATAGCGGTGCGGCGCGGTACCGCGGCAGCGACCAGTTGCAAAGTGACCTCTGGCGCTCCGGGCGGGGAACCCTCTAAGCGTGGCTTGCCGTCGCCGTTGAGTTTATGGATCCAGCCGGGTCGCCAGCCGCACTCGAAGACGGCGGGCGTCGCCAGATACATCCGTACATACGGGGCGTTTTCCAAGCTGGCTTTCAGTGTCTCGGGGCAGTCGAGCCAGCGGGAGTAGGGCTCTACATAAGCCAGTCGTCGCTCGCCGCCGAGCGTGCCGACGCCTGCGATTTCGCCGTTCCACTCGGTGCGTACACGCGCCACGAAGCTCCATTCGGAACGGTTCAGTCGCCCGTTGCGCTCTTCCAGCCGTTCGTAGGTGCGGTACTCGACGGTGTAGAGCATGCCCTCGTCGGTGGTTCCGGTTAGCGAATCGATGCTGACATGGGTGCGGCTCTCGGTTTCGGGTGGGGCGATGCGCTGTAGGCGTTCAGGTATCTTGCCCAGCAGCCACTGCTCCAAGTCTGCCCACCGCCAAAAAGAGTAGCCTGATGCCAGTTTCTCGTTGGTTGGGGGGATGAGAGGGCGCATGCCGTAGTGGTACTCGGGGATGTCGCATCCTTCACCCTCGCGTAGCGGGTCAGCGTCGGGGGCGAGGCGCAGCACGCGCGGCGGGTTGTGTTCCGAACTGCCCGGCAGCACCAGTGCATCGGCAGGCGCAGGCAGCACGAACTCCTCGTCGAGTAGCGACAGCGGACCGCGGATGAGGGGCTCCGAGTAGATCCGTTCCTGGGCGATGTACTCCCAATCCAGCCCTTTCCGCTCTCCGATGAGTGTGCGCAGGAACCCTGCGATGGTGTTTGGCGGTGGGATCGGCAGGCTCCGCGCGGTCAGTGCGCCCGGCTCGGCGGCAAAGGGACGCCCATCGCGGAACAGCAAACTATCCAGCGCACGAATACGCACTGTCTTCCAACTCATGGCGATGCCTCCTTTCGCTTGTAGCCCGCTAAGAAACGCGCGATGAGCAACATCTCGACGAATGCATCCAGCGTTTCGATCGAGGTCACCCAAGCGGGGATTTCGAGCGGGAGGTTAGGTTTTTGTTTGCGTGCCAGCACGCGGTTCACTTCACGGCGCAAGAGGTCGCCGTCGGGATTCAGGGCGCGGTATTCCGCTACGAGTTGGCGCAGTTCGTAGGGGAAGCCATCGGCTAATCCGTGGTGGAACGCCTCGGTCCAAGTGTTCCATTCCTCGTAGCGTTCCCATGGGGCGCTGTAGCGATTGGCGCCACCGCTGCGCGGGTACCGTGCGACGGCGAGCGCGTCTCGAGTCCGTTTTGCCTGTTGCTCGGTTTGACGCGCCCAACCGATTGCAATCTGCAGGTTCTCCATCGCGTGAACAATCGCAATCCCAGCCGAGAGCGTTGCCCGCCTGCCGTTGGGCATCACGGACTGGAGGACGCGCTCGAAGCTTTGGCGCAGCGCGTAAGCACACGCCAGCGCACGGTCGGTCGGGAGCAACGCCAGCACATCATCACCGCCACAGTAGACCAGATGTCCTTTGTGTCGGTCTACGATACACTGCACCTCTTGCGCGAACACGCTCAGACGCTCCGAGAATGCCTGATGCTGTTCGGGGGTGGTCATCTGGTTCAGGGTTTCGCCCATCCGATCGCCGTCGGCAACCAGCACCGCGTAGTACGAGAGGCACTCGTAGGGGATTTTCTTCTCCCGCAGGGCACGATGCAGTTTACTGGCAGATTGCTCAATCTCGGCGAGGTCGTCTGCACTCAGGTTCCGCTGGCCCTCCCGTATCCGTTCGTTCAGGAGCCTGCGCCAATTTTCTTGATAAAACAGATCGCTAAAATCGTCAATACCCAGCTTTTCTTGCCAGTGTTGTAGCGCCCGATAGGCGTCCAGAGCCTCTCGGGGCAGAATCTCCTCAAACGCCCGAAACGCCATTTCGCGTGTGGAGGGGACGCCTCGCTCTCCGCGTACGCGCTTGATAAGCGAAATTGCGTCTAAAGTTTCGCGTGGCTTCAGGCGTAATTGGGGGTCTGCCTGCGCCGCAGCGGGTGCGCTGAAGCCGTCGCCGTGCGCCTCTGTTTTGAACGCGCTGTCCATTGCGGGATCCAGCGGGCTTTTCGGATGCCGGGGGTATTTATACGGCTGCTTGAAGTCGCGGAGCGCCTTGCGACCTGCCAGAATCTGCTCCACGCGCGTCCGTGCGCTCTTATAATCACCGTTCAAGGGAACCCACGCCGCGTAGAACTCCAAGAAGTTCTTGAGTTGCCAGTTGACCAGCTCGATATCGATAAGTTGCTGCACATCGGCGCTCATCTTGCTGAATGCTTGGTTCCATTCCGCACGCAATTTTTGGAGGGCGCGCTCTTTGGCTTGCTGCGCGATTTTGTGTGGCTCGCCCTCTACGATGCACAGCAGTTTGTTCGGCGCTGCCTGCTGCGTGCGTGAGGGAAAAATTAGCGTGGCGCGTTGAGACTCCAGAAACTGCGCAATATCCTGGGCGATATCGGACAGGAGTTGCGAGCCTGCAGTCAGGTCTGCTGTGCGCCGTGCTGCAGCGATGAACTCTTGCACGGGACCCAGAGCGATGGTGAGCAAGTATCTCATCAAACGCCTCCCACTTGAATAATGTTTTTACCTTTGAAATGAACCTGTGCTGCTTTGATGACTGCATCGAAGACACTGGATGCGCCAAGTTCCTTGATCACGGGATCTTGCTTCGGATGCGACAAGTTGTAAGTTTTATTCTCTATCCGAACCTGTGTAGGCTGTTGAGCGTTCAGCACGGTGATTAGCCCAGCAACTTGTCCGTTGGAAAGCACTACGGGTTTTATAATCACGGGCGACGCCATCCGCCCGCTCTTTGCGGGCTCAATGTTCCCTGTAAAGCACAGGTTCCTTGCTCCCGTTATTTTTTGATAAATGATCGGCAGCCCCAAATAGGGCTTTGCTAATTGAATGGTTGATTTCTCGGGAGGAAGTTTGCAAAGCACTTGACGATAGTCGCGCCATTTGCCCCCGCTTATCGGTCTATATTCTTGACCGAAATGTCCTTTGCGGAACCGTGCCCAGAATTTGCCCAGCTCGCTCCAAGCGGTCTTAGCGTCTTGAAAGCCACTGATGACCAGGATCTGCGCACCTTTCAGGGAGGGGCATAGATCTGTTTTTGAGGCGGCTTCGCCTACCGACTGCCTCAGCCAAGCGCTGAGTTGCTGCTTGTCGTGAGGTAATTGCCAGTGGCTCGCCGCATTGCCCACGACTTTCAGCGCGCCGCAGCCTCGGCGTGTGCGTGCGCCGACACCGCCAAACGCAATCCAAGCCTTGAGCGCATTGCGAACCTGATGGCGTTGCTGGTCAGAGAGCGACGAGTCCAAAAAGAGAGCCAGTCGGAATTTCACGCCCTTTATACCAGTGGCAGCGGGAATGTTGTGGGCGCGCTGCTCTTGGAACGGAAAGAGAAAGTAGCCTTCTTTTGGTCCCTCCCTTGGTGTGGAGCGTGGCGCGACTTGGTTATAAGGAGCAGCCTCGCCTTGGTTCAGCACCACCACTTCGATTGCCACCTTTCCAGTAGCCGCCTCATTCTTTACGGCAGCCCCGCCCCAAATCGCAGTCTCTGCTTTATACAGTTCTTCTGCGCTTGCGTACTGCGCTCCGGCGGTGGCTCGCCACCAGAAGCGTAGATGCCCTCGGATCGGGGCGGGGCGGATGGGCAGAATGGGGTCTACCTCGCGTGTTTTGTAGCCGCCGCCGAACATCGGCGTGATGAGCTGCAGCTCCAGCTCAATCGCCTCTCGCTTTGCGGGCTCGTGCCATGTAGGTGCTTCGATAACGCTGCGTCGCATCTGCTGCCTCCTGTTTGTTCGAGTTTCGCCTACTTTCTGATAGCTCCTGCTGCTTCCTGTCAAAAAAATCGGCGGAGCGTCGCGACCCCGCCGGGCAGGGTTTACCAATCGTAGCATTCACGGTCTACATCAGCGTAGTATTCCCACTCGCCTTCGCAGAGTTCGTAGCCCCACTCGGCGTCCCGTAGCAAGTCGGCGTATTCGCCTTCGTAGGAGAACGGAGAGTCGAACTCGCTACAGGCGTCATAGTCGGGATACGAGTCGTGCATGTCGTCGTAATACATCTTCTCACCTCCTCTTCTGCAGTTGTGAGTATATTATAGCATATACAGTATTCAAAAGTCAAGGGGTTTACGGGGATTCCAGGGGATTTTGGGGCAAATTTCGTCAAAGATGCTAACACTACGATGTGGTTGTGGTGATTTTTTGTGCGGCTTCGTAGCCGTTGAGAATAGAGAACTTGAACCCATTCCCGGAACATCCCTAACAAACCACACGCGCGGCTTGTGGGTCAGAGGCTGCGGTCAGCGGCTGACT
>NKPV01000091.1 GCA_002254605.1 Armatimonadetes bacterium JP3_11 | reverse complement strand
GGTCAGCGGCGTTTGGATTAGCCAGTCGCCGCCGTTCTGCGAAGGCGCGACCCTCCTCTACCTAACCCAACGCGAAACACACTGGGCTGTCGAAGAGGCACAGGTTATAACCTTGGGTAAGGAGACGCCTTAGACCCCTCTACGAAGAGGTATAATACCCTCGCTGGAGGGATACGATGAGGCAGAATATGGCGCGTAGAGCGTTCTTCGGGCTGATACTGCTGGGGGTGGTGTTCGGGCTGACAGGCTGTCGCGGCACAACTTGGAGCAAAAAGGAGGAAGTGCGTATCGGACAGGAAATCGCCGCCGAAGTGGAAAAAGCCTATAAACTGGACCCCGACCCCGCCGTGCAACAACGCGTGCAACACATCGGGCAACGCCTCGTGGCAGTGGCAGGCGATAAAGATTTCAAGTACTCCTTCAAAGTGCTGCAGAGCAAGGAGATTAACGCCTTCGCGCTGCCGGGCGGTCCAATTTATGTCTTTCGAGGGTTGATCGATCTTGTGGGGGACGACGACGATATGTTAGCAGGTGTGCTGGCGCACGAGATAGCTCATGTGAACCGTCGGCATGCGAATAAGCAATACACGCAGGGGTTATGGCGCGGTCTTCTCATCGCCACTGCGACGCGCGGTCGTGTACGCGACGCCGCCGAAATCGCCGACGCCCTGCTGCAACTGCGCTACAGCCGCGAACACGAATACGAGGCAGACCGTCTGGCGGTGGAATACACCTACAAGGCAGGCTACGACCCGCACGGGCTGCTGAAGTTCCTGATGATTCTGCAACGCGAGGAGAAGATTGGCAATCGCTGGATTGAGACGAACCTGCGCACGCACCCGTTCTCCGACCGACGCGTCGCCGAGATACGCAAGCATATCGAGCGCATCACGCAACAGCCCGCACGGGAGGTCCGCCTGTGAAGGTCGCGGCGATTGTACCTGCCTATAACGAGGCGACCCGCATCGAGCGCGTGCTGGGCGTGTTGATACAATGCCCTCCCCTGCATGAGATTATCGTGGTCAACGATGGCAGCCTTGACGACACGGCGACCGTCGCGCTTCAGTTCGCTCAGCAACATCCAATCCCCAATACCCCATCCGTGCGCGTAATTAACCTACCCGTCAATCGGGGCAAGGGCGGCGCGATGTTTGCCGGAGCGACCGCCACCGACGCCGATGTAATTATCTTTTTCGATGCCGACCTAATCGGACTGAAGCCTGAGCATGTGGAGCGGATTCTGAAGCCCGTACTGGAAGGCGAAGCGGCGATGTCGATTGGCGTGTTTCGCGGGGGACGCTTGAGCACCGACATGGCGCAGATTCTGGTGCCCTACATCAGCGGACAACGCGCCTTGCTGCGCGCGCTGTTCACCGAAATCCCCGGCATCGAGCGCACGCGCTCCGGTGTGGAAATCGCACTCACGCTCCACTTTCGGCGACACCGCTATCCCGTCGCGATGGTAACGGTAGAGGGCGTTACGCACACCATGAAAGAGGAAAAACTCGGCTGGGCGCGGGGCGTGTGGGCGCGGGCGAAAATGTACGCCGAAATCGGTAAAGCGTTCCTGCGCTACACCCGCCTGAGCGACCTGCGCCACAAACTGATGCTCAAACGGGAGGAGTAATATGGCGGGCACGCTCTATGTGGTCGCCACCCCCATCGGCAACTTGCAAGACATCACGCTGCGCGCTCTGGAAACTCTGAAAACCGTCGACCTCATCGCCGCCGAAGACACGCGCCACACCAAAAAACTGCTCCTACATTACGGCATCGAAACTCCATTGATGAGTCTTCACCAACACTCCGGTGCAGGGCGTATCGAGCAGGTGATCCGCCGCCTCCAACGAGGCGAGTCGGTGGCGCTGGTGACCGACGCAGGCACGCCCAGTATCTCCGACCCCGGCGGCACGGTGGTGGAAGCGGCGCATCAGGCAGGGATTCGGGTCATCCCCGTGCCAGGGGCAAGCGCCGTCACGACCATCCTTTCCGTTGCAGGGTTGCCAGCACATCGATTCCGATTCGAGGGGTTTCCCCCACGCAAAGAAGGCGCACGACGCGAATTCTTCGAGAAAATTCAGGGCGAGGACGCGCCTGTCGTGTTCTACGAATCCCCCCACCGCCTCCTCAAGACGCTCCAAACCGCCTACGAGGTGTTGGGGAACTGCAATGTAGTCATCGGGCGCGAGCTGACCAAGCAGTTCGAAGAGGTGTTTCGCGGCACACTCAGCGAGGCTATCGCCCATTGGCAAGCAAAACCGCCTAAAGGTGAGTTCACGATTGTATTGGCGCCTCAGACAGGTCGGTAATTTCCGTTTTGCCCCAATCTAAGAGCCGAGGCGCAAGCACCGCCTGCCCTCTACATATTAGGGATTCGTATAAATCGTTTGATCGCGCCCAGGACCCACCGAAACCAGTTTGACCGGAACCCCTGTATACTCCTCGATACAATGGAGATAGTTGAGCGCATTGCGCGGCAGGTCATCCAGCGTGCGGCAGTGGCTAATCTCCTCGTTCCAGCCGGGGAGCTCGGTATAGACGGGTTCGCAACGCGCCAAGGCATGCGCATCGGCGATAAAATCGCGGGTCTCTGTGCCGTTGTAGCGGTATGCCACGCAGACTTTGAGCGGTGAGAACCCCGAGAGCACATCAAGCAGCGTGACGGCGAGCGCTGTGAAGCCGTTGATGCGGGCGGCGTAGCGCAGCGCCACCAGATCGAGCCAACCCACGCGCCGCGCTCTGCCTGTGGTCGTGCCGTACTCACGCCCACGATTGCGAATGCGTTCTCCTGTCGCATCTTCCAGTTCGGTGGGGAACGGTCCTTCGCCGACGCGCGTGGTGTAGGCTTTCGCCACCCCCCAGATTTCCGTGAGGCGGTTCGGCGCGATGCCCGTACCCAGACATGCCCCCGCCGCAATCGGGTGGGATGAAGTGACATACGGATAGGTTCCGTAATCTAAGTCCAGCAGTGTGCCCTGCGCGCCCTCCATGAGGATCGGCTCGCCGTTTTCCACGGCGCGCATCAGCAAATGGGGCACATCACACACATACGGGCGTATTTGCTCCGCGCGATAGGTGAACTCCGCGATGAGTTCATCGGCATCGATGGGCTTTGCGCCGTACACGCGCTCTATCGTGGGATTACGCCGTTTGAGCACACGCTGAATACGCGCCGCGAGACGGTCGCGCTCCAGCAGGTCTGCGACGCGCACGCCAACACGCCACGCTTTGTCGGCGTAGGTGGGACCGATGCCGCGCTTGGTCGTGCCGATACGCCCCTCCAACTGCGCCTCTTCCAACTCGTCCAGCAGACGATGGTACGGCATCGTCAAATGCACGCCCAGCCCGATACGCAAGCGGGACAGGTCAACACCCTGCTCCTGCAGGGCAGCCATCTCGATTTCGAAGGCGCGTAAATCCAGCACGACGCCGTCGGCAATCACCGCCGTGGTGTTCGGGTGGAGAATCCCTGAGGGGATAAGGTGGAACTTGTAGGTTGTACCGTCGACGCATACGGTATGCCCTGCGTTGCTGCCGCCCGCATAACGCACCACATAGCGAGCATGTTGGGCAAAGAGGTCGACAATCTTGCCTTTCGCTTCGTCGCCCCACTGGGCGCCCACTACGACGGAAACCGCCATTATGCCTCCAGAGTCGGGAACACGCAGGGCGCCGCCGCCCCAGACTGCGTCGCCCTGCAAAAGGATGGCTCAGCTGCGCTCCGCCAACCAGCGCGGAATGCGCTCTTCGACGGCTTGCACCTGTTTGACGCCACGCTGGTAGGCGCGTTCCGCCCGATATTCAGGCTGCGCCTGCTTCTCCTGCAACTTGCGGATAATCGCCACGGCGGTCACCGCCGCAGTGACCAGCGCCGCGCCAATCAGCCAGCCGTAGTAACAGCGAGTGGAGTTGTTAGAGTTCATAACGCCCTTCACCGTCTTCGCCCATATCACGCGAGCGGAAGATGCGCTTCACAAAGGTAATGAGCTCCTGCGGGTTGAATGGTTTGGTAAGATACATATCGACGCCTTCTTGCCAGCCGCGAAAGACATCCTGATCTTGCGCTTTCGCGGTCAGCATAATCACGGGCAGCTCCGCCGTTTCGGGATTGCGACGCAGGTTGCGTAGCACCTCGAAACCGTCCATGTAGGGCATCATCACATCCAACACCACCAAATCAGGCTTCTCCGAAGCGACTTTTTCCAGTGCTTCTTTACCGTCATGCGCTGTGACTACATTGTAGCCCTGTCGCTCCAGGTTCACCTGAATCAGGCGCACGATATGCCGTTCGTCATCTACTACCAGTATCTTCTTCATCGATAAGCCTCCGCGCGGTTATAGGTATCGATATTGTACCCAATCCACAGAGCCTACTCTTTAGGCGCGTCCGCGCGCAGTCAAGTTCCTAAGAAATTATAGGCGAGTGCACCCAATTTCTCAAGGGGCTTCAATCTACCCTAAGTTTTGTGCAACGCGCGGGTTCACGATTCTGCCGCCATACGCGACCAGCGTTTCGCGGGCAATCTCGTCTGGGATTTCCGGGTTCGGTTCCGACAGCATGCCGACTTTTTGCAGATGCGCAATCAGGTGGTAAAGGTTGCGGCTGTAGAGCATGCTGGCGTCGACGGGGACGGCGGCGGGCAGGTTCACCGCTCCAACAACGGTGACGCCGTGATGCTGGATGGTCTCGCCCGGTTGGGTCAACTCGCAGTTGCCTCCCCACTCCGCCGCCAAATCGATAATGACGCTGCCTGGGGGCATCGCCTCCACCACGCGACGCGGGATGAGTAGCGGCGCCCGCTTGCCCGGCACAGCCGCGGTGGTGATGATGACCTCCTGCTGCACCAGATATTCGCCCAGCAGGTCTTGCTGGCGGCGCAGGGTCTCTTCCTCCAAGGCACGGGCATAGCCGCCTGCCGTCTCCACCTGAGCGACTTCGAGGGGAATCTCCACAAACTTCGCGCCGACGCTTTCCACCTGCTCGCGTGTGGCAGGGCGTACATCGTAGCCCGACACCGCGGCGCCCAACCGTTTGGCGGTCGCCATCGCCTGCAAACCGGCTACGCCTGCCCCGATCACAAACACCCGTGCGGGCGACACCGTGCCTGCAGCGCTCATTAGCAAGGGAAACATGCGCGGCAGGAGATTCGCCGCCAGAAGCACCGCTCTATAACCCGCTACCGTCGCCATCGAAGAGAGCGCATCCATGCTCTGAGCGCGGGTGATGCGCGGGATCAACTCCATCGCGAACGCGGTCGCACCACGCTCCGCCAACTGCGCCACCCCCTGCGGACGGAACAACGGCTCCATAAAGCCGATCCATATCTGCCCTGGGCGCACCGAGGGTAAGTCGTCGCTGAAGTGTGGATTTGCACCGGCTGTGCGGACGGTAAGCACCACCTCTGCCGTCTCCAACACAGACTCGCGTGTAGGCAGCACGGTCGCGCCCGCAGCCCGGTACGCCTCGTCTGTGTGGAATGCGCCAAACCCTGCCCCTGATTGCACCACCACTTCAAATCCCAGTTTCGTATACTGGGCGACCAGCGCAGGGATGAGCGCAACGCGCCGCTCGTTGGGATAACTCTCCTGCAGTACGCCTATTTTCATCGCGCCAATTGTACCTGCGTACAGGTATAATCTCACTGATGCTACGGGTCGGATTGGGGGCGTTGCTTGGCGCATCCGCTGGTGTGTTCGCCGCCACGGGTTGGCTCCTGTTCACGGGCGGCGCAAACTTCGTTGCGAGCGTGTTGACCGTGTTGATGTTGATAGGATTTGGCGGGATTGGGGGCGCAGTCGCAGGATTGCTCTGGGCAAAGCGCGTGCCCCCCATGTTGCCCCACTATCGCGAGGAACACTTACGCCTGCGTCAGATGGCGCAGCAGATTCGAACCAACTTACAACAGATGACGGGGGTCAAAAACGCCTACACCGAACTGGATGAAATCCTCGCCAAAGACGCCGACCTGCGCCAAAAAGCCACCAAACTGCGCCTGCAAATCGAGCGTCAAGCAAAACGAGGGCTGTCCTGGCAAGACCACCTAAGCGTCGCCCTGGACGCTCTCCGCGAGGGGACGCTCGGCAGCTTCAAACGCTCCGAATGGGTCTGGCGCGCCTACCGCGCCAAGCTGGAACGCGAACTGAACGCGATTGGGCGCAAACTGGAGCGCAATCGCGACGAACACTTAGAAAACACGCTGCAACGCGCCTACCGCCAAAAAGCACGCGAGCTGGCAAGCTTTCAGAATCTGGAACGCACGCTCCAGACACTCGAAAACGAAAGCACGATGATCGCCACCAGCGTGGAGAACCTGCTCATGGAAACGATTCGGCTTAGCGCCGCACCCCGCAGCGCGACCCCTCAAACCGACGCCCTGCTCGAACCGCTCCGCAAACAGATCCAGGCATACGAGCAAGCCCTTGAAGAAATCTATCGCGCCCCCCAAGAAGACGAAACCGAGACCGCGTGGCTGCGCTCCTAATGCGCCCAGAGGGTGTTCGAAACATCCCATAGACACCCTCAACACAGACCCCCAAGCGTATGTGTCATAATTAACCTGCTATGCAACGCGCTCTGAATGTAGTGGTCATCGCCACGCGACGCAGTCCCGACTCGGTCTCAATCGCGCAGTATTACGCCCAGAAGCGACAACTGCCGAACACACATATGCTTATAATCGACTGCGTGCCTCAAGAGGAGGTCGCGCTGGCAGAATATCGCGACACGATTGAGAAGCCCGTGATGGAGTTGCTGCGCCAGCGCGGATTGGAACAGAGCGTCGATTATCTGGTGCTGACGAAAGGCGTGCCGCTGCGCATCCGCGAAGGGGGGTTCTCGGTAGATTCGGCGCTGATGTGTTCGCCGCTCAAACGCCCGTTCAATAGCCAGCCGCGCGAATCGAACCTGAACCCCTACTTCGGCAAAAACGAACGTTTCACCCGTCGCAAGTACGGCTTCTACTTAGCGACCCGCCTCGATGGCTACACCATGCAGCATATCCGCGACCTTATCGACAATAGTCTGAAAGCACGACGCGCAAACGGCGTTTTTGTCCTGGATTTAGATCCGAAACGCAACAGCGGGGGCTATCGTGTAATTAATGAAAGCATGCGCGCCGCCGCGAAACTGCTCCAACAGCGCGGGTTCGAGGTCATTCTCGATGAGGACGAAGCGTTCATGGGCGCCGTGCGCGACATCATGGGCTACTACTCTTGGGGCAGCAACGACCACAAGTTCAACAAACTCAGCTATCGCAGTCTGCGGTTTCGCCCCGGCTCGATTGCCGAGACCGCCGTCTCCACCAGCGCGCGCACCTTTCAGGTAACCGATAAAGGTCAGTCGCTGATTGCCGACCTGATTGCGCAGGGCGCGACGGGGGTCAAGGGGTATGTGTCGGAACCGTATGCCGCTGCCCTGTGCCGCGCGGAGATTATGTTCGACTGCTACACGCGCGGACGCACCATCGCCGAGAGCCTCTGGGCGGCAAGCCCGTTCATCCTATGGAAAGACCTCGTGGTGGGCGATCCCCTGTGTGCACCGTTCGCAAGGGGCTGACAGGAACAACGCCGACCATTGCGAATCGATATAGTATGCTCCGCAACGGCGTCGATGACGCGGCGCAGAGGGAATCGCTCATCGAGCAGATTCGCGCGAAGGGGGTGCGTGACGAGCGGGTGTTGGACGCGATACGCCAAACGCCTCGTCACCTGTTCGTTCCCGAAAGCCACCGCCAGTACGCCTACCTCGATCACGCTTTGCCCATCGGCGAAGGGCAAACGATCTCGCAACCGTCGCTGGTGGCGCAAATGACCCAGATCTTGGAGCTGACGGGCAATGAAAATGTGCTGGAAATCGGCACTGGGTCGGGCTATCAGACGGCGATTCTGCGTCGCCTGAGCATGCGCTTGACCACCATCGAGCGGTTCCCGCGCCTCACGCTCCAAGCGTACCGCAATCTCCAATCCCTCAACCTGCCCCCGATTACTTTCGTGATGGGCGACGGCACCTGTGGCTTCCCCCCCTACGCGCCTTACGACTGCATCTTGGTCACCGCAGGCGCGCCGCCCAAAATCCCGCAGCCTTTGCTTGACCAACTGAGTCCTAACGGGGGTAAACTTCTGTTGCCGTTGGGGTCGCGCGAGTATCAGCTTCTAACGCGTGTGACCAAGCACGGAACACGCATCCGCGCCAAGACCTTCGGCGAATGCATGTTCGTACCGTTGATAGGTAAATACGGCTGGCAACCCGACGAGGTGGAACCATGGCGACGACAATCACGATAACACATACGCCCCCTATCACGCTCATTACGCTGAACCGTCCCGAGGTTCACAACGCCTTCAACGAAACACTGATTGCCGAGTTGACCGAAGCGTTCGAATCGCTTCGTGAGGACGCGGCGACGCGCGTGGTGATATTGCAAGGCGAGGGCAAATCGTTCTGTGCAGGCGCCGACTTGAACTGGATGGGCAAGATAGTGAACTATAGCGTTACCGAAAACTTAGAAGATGCCCGCGCCTTGTCTCGCATGTTTGAG
>NKPV01000217.1 GCA_002254605.1 Armatimonadetes bacterium JP3_11 | reverse complement strand
CGCACAGGCAATGCGATACGCCCGCTCCCATCGCCCCCGGTCAACGCTGAGTGGCTGCAGCTGGAGGCGATTGCCAAGAACGACCTGGACGCCCAGTCGGGCGTGAGCGAGTACCTGCGCGGGAGTATGCCCGTCGCGAACAACATCAAGTTTGCCACGCAGGTGCTCGCTGCGCTCGGCGCGCAGAACCTCCGTATCCAAGCCGACTGGACGCCGCTCAAGGAGCTGATCGAGTGGGCGGCGGTCGCTTGGGCGCGCTGGGCGCACCTGAACGAGGAACGCCGACAGATTGGCGATCTAATCGTTGACATGCGCGAGGTGGATGTGAAAGCCATCTCGGCGGTGTTGAGCGAAGACGATGTTCCGTTGGTTGGGCAAATTGGGATTTCGCCCGAAGCAATCGCGCAAGCGGGCGGAGTCGGAGGAGAATGACACGATGGAGCCGATGTACGACGAGGTTCCGCAGGTGGTGTCGCAGGCGCAGGTAGAGCCTGTGGACAGCAACCCTGAGCAGCTGGACGAGCAGGTTGCTGCGCTTGCGCTGGCTGTTGGGCTGACGATTATGCAAGCCGTTGCGGATGGCGACTTGGACGGCTTGCGCGGGTTTGTGGACGAGATCGCGAAAGCGCAGCGGCGCAACCGCAACCTTGAGCGGTTGCTGAGTCTGGAGCATGAAGAAATCGAAAAACTACTCGGCAGTTTAGAACAGAGTAAGTCGGAGAAGCCTGCGGCTCCGCCTGCAGAGCAGCCTGCGCCGCCGCCGACGGAGGCGGAACCGCCTGCGCCCGTAAACGAGCGTGAGGCGATTCGCAAGGCTGTGATGGAGAGTCCACGTGGCGCAAACGCGCGCGGTGGTAAGCGCAGTACTATGCGCGACTTCTTTGCTGGAGGGTAAGTAGATGACTTTCAACCCGAACGACAGTAGGTACAGCAGTGCAATCGGGGCGTGGCTGAGCGAGAACTTTGAGCCCCAGTTCACCACTCAGAACGCGGTACTGGCGCGCCTCAAAATCGGCGACGCGATTAAGTACGGACCTGCGTACCTCGTGCAGCCTGTTACCAAAGGCGCGAACCCGTCGGTACAGGGCGTGTCCAACTTCAACACGGCGATGTCCATCCCCGCAGATCAGGGGCTGTCGGCGGTCTATACCTGGAGCTGGTACCAGGGCTTGACGACCGTCAACAAACAAGAGGAAGTCGCAATCGGCACCGAGTACGAGATGGTAGACCTGCTGGAGCAGCGCGTAAAGGATACGATTGCCTCGTTCGCTGAGGTGATTAACACGGACATGTTTTCGGCGACTGCGCCGTCGCAGTCCAAGATTGCGGGCCTGCCGTTCGCCATCAACACCACAGGTACCTACGGCACGATTGACCGCACAACCGAGACTTGGTGGCGTGCGCAGGTCGAGAACAACGTGGGCACGCTGACCTTGCAGAAAATCAACCGCATGTACAACACGCTGCAAGGCGGCAGCGGTACTCCCCCGAATGTGTTGGTGATGCCCACCGATATCTTCGGGGCATACGAGGCGTTAATCCAAGCGAGCCAACGGTTCACGGTAGACCAGCGTATGGCGGAGCTGGGCTTTACTGCGTATCTGCATAAAGGCGCGACGGTGCTGTTCGATTCGCTGTGTCCCGCGGGCACGGTGTTCTACATCAACGACCGCTACCTGTTCCTTGCTGCGATGACGAAAGAGCCGAACGCTGAACCTGTGGAGTTCCCCGACAGGCTTGTCAAGGGCTATAAGCACTGGTATGCCTGCGCGCTTGTGGCGAAGCGCTGTAACGCGCTGGGGCGACAGAACGGCGTGACTGCGTAATCTGCACCTTGCACTGCGCAGGCTTACACGCCTGCGCAGTTTCCTTTTTATGGCATGGGGCTATCAGCACTACGAAGTAGACCGCTATGTGGAGCGCGCCTATCGCCGTCAGGCGCAGGCGCGCTTGCAGGTATGGCTCGATAATATCGGGCTGTATACGAATGTATCTATCACCCCCGTAGCGACGCCCAGTACCGACGCGCGCCCATTCGTAGCGCAGCAGGTGTTTGCCCCTGACCCTGCGCACGCTTACCTGAACCCTGACGGGCGTAAGCTGGGATTCGAGTGGCTGGTGTGGGACGATACCGCCTACACGATTACGCTGCAGATAGATAGCCAGCAGCACACGCTGAATATCCCTGCGTTGCCGATTAGCCCGACGCCTATCTTCACGGTGCAGCAGTCGGTCCCGTACACGATAGGCGGGCTGGCAGGCTGGCTGCTGCACGGCGTGCTGAACGGGCAGTACCAGAGCGGGGGCGTGGTG
>NKPV01000152.1 GCA_002254605.1 Armatimonadetes bacterium JP3_11 | reverse complement strand
CCTTCGCGCGTCACATGTGTCGTATTTTGCGCGACGGCGAGGCTCCTGCTTGCCCCGATTTTGGGCTACGCGCCGTCGGCGAGGTGGCTGCTCGTCGGCAAGGCGCACATAATGTTGAGGGCGTGTCCTACGCAATTTCGCGCGAATTTAGGACAAATTGCCCCCCATTTACCCTTCAGGACTTGACTTTTTCCATCGGAATGTGCTATAATATATCATATCCTGAAGGAGGCGTTATGACGATTGGCAGGATTGTCAGGGAACTGATGCTGGAGCATGAACTAAGTTATGACGGGCTGGCACGGATTGCTGGATTGTCGCCCGTCACCGTGCGCGGCATAGCGACGGGGCGCATACGCAAGCCCCGCGCGAAGACGATAGCGAAGATTGCACGCGCTTTCGGGCGAGACCCGAAGGAGTTTCAGCACTTATTGGAGGCTAATCATGGCTAATTACATTTGCCCCGAATGCTTCGGTACTGGCATAGTCGTCTGCGAAGTCAACGCAGGCTACTCCCCAGAGTTTGGGGAGTATGTAGCGGACTGGCGTGAGTATCCCTGCCCTCTCTGTGAGGGCACGGGGGAGTATGACGAGGCATTCCTTGCGCTGGGCAATATGCCAGCGCAGGAGTTGAAAGAGTACGCTGGCGAGGCGTCCCACGCCTCGCTGTGAGATTAGAGGAGGCTAAGATGTTGAAACTTTGTTTTTGCAACGGGAACCTTATCATCAGCAGCGATCCTGTTGAGGATCTGCTGAACCAGAAACGCTCTAAGAAGTGCAACTACGCTGTAGACTTCAACGGGCGCGGGCGGGTTGTCCGTATTATTGGCGACCACGTTTACACAGTGAACGCGCAAGAAAACGCCTGCGACTGTCCTTACCGTAAGTATCACGACACCTGCAAGCATATCGAGGCGGCGCGCCAACTGGAAGCGCGCGTCGAGGTGCTGGAATGCCCCCAGTGCGAGGGCACTGGGTGGTACGACCTTGAAGAAGAAGAATGCTCTCTGTGCAGTGGCACGGGGTGCGTCTACCGATTGCGCCCGCAGGAGGTGCTATCTCCTACGGGCTAGGGAAGAGTGGCTTGAGGCAGGCAGGATGCCTGCCTCTATTATACCACATACAGGAGGCAAGATGATGGAAACTCGCGACATCGTTTACGGCTCTAACCCACAACTGCAACAACTCAAAGAGTGGGCAGATTTTGCCCGTCAAGCGGGGATTGTGCCGCGCGACCTCAATCCGTATCAGGTGATGACGATTATCGAGGCGGGGCGCGAGGTTGGGATCCCGCCCCTGCAAGCCCTGCGCAGTATCAGCATAATTAACGGACGCGTGGTGATGAGTGTCCAGTTGCAACTGGCACTCGCCCGCGCCAAAGGCGTGCGCGTCGTAGCACTCACAGAAACCGAAGGCGCGTGCGACGTCACGCTAAAGCGCGGAGAGGAAACGGTTAGCACGCGCTATACACTTGAGGACGCGCGCAAAGCGGGGCTGATACGCAACGGCAGCAGCTGGGAAAAATACCCGCGTCAGATGCTCAGATGGCGTGCGATTGGCGACGGCTTGCGGATTATCGCGCCCGACGCCACGGCAGGGTTCCTTTCACCTGAAGAAGCGGAATCTATCCCGCCGATTGACGCCGAAGTGTTATATGAGGCTCTACCCGAACCCACCCACGAACCTGAACCTGAGCCCGCGCCCCGGCCGCAACGCCGACGCCGCGAGAATGGGAACGGCGGAGACACCGAAGCCAACGCCCTGAAAGCCGAGATACGGGAACTCTGCGAAAAAGCAGGCTATCAGGCGCAGGCGTTTCGCGAGTTCTTACTCGAACGCTACGGCGTGCGGGCACTCGGCGACCTCTCCATCGAGCAACTGCGCGAAGTCAAAGCGACGCTGGAGTCTGACCCCATCCTCAACGCTTCATGAGCGGAGCGAAGCGGACGCCTCTCCCCCGACTGGGGGAGAGGCAAAGCAAGGAGGCAGGTATGCGATTCGGATCAGGATTCGGAACAGTTTCGGAACACCCCCCTTCGAAGGGGCAAATTTTGAGTTCACGGATTCGGAACATTCGGAACAGCCCCTTAATAATTAAGATCTGTTCCTGTTCCGTACCTTACGGTACGGAACGGAACAGGAACAGGGATATTCGGAACAGGGTGTTCCGAATGTTCCAAATCTTTGGGGAGGTGGGCGCATGAAACTCGCCGCGCTCTACCTTGTGGGGGCACTCTATCAGGGAATTGGACGCCCCGTATGCGAATGCGGGGGAATGGAGCGCACGCTCCAGCGCGTGAAGGCGTTGCACGCGCCTGAACTTGCCCCGTTCCTGACTTACTACCACGCCGTCCATCAGGCGGGCTGGTCATTCGAGGCGGCGCGAGAGTATGCCTCGCTCATCATGCCTTACAAAGCCCTGTTGCAGCAAGTCGCTCTCGCCGAAGTTTGCCCCGAAAATGCCCGCTACTGGGCAGACAAACTCGCGCAGGGCGTGGAGCCTAGGAGTCTGGAGATCCCCGAAAAAGTGCGCGGCGTGCAACCCGAAGCCGTGCATTTAGTGTCCGCCCTTTGTGCTTACCCCGAATTGGCGCAATGCATGGACTGCTTGCGCCCTCGCATCGAGGCGCAGCTCCAGTCCGTGCAGGCGTCCTTGCGCAACGCGCCTGTATCCCAGACCACGCTTGACTTTTTGCGGGCGTGGTTCCACTTTTTCAGTCGCCAACTCCAGCGCGGGTACGGGTGGAGTTATGAGATTGTGGAGTGTGAGGCGCGATTTAACCCCATGCTGCGCCGATTTTGGGGGCATATCCTTGAGGTGGTTAGCACAGAGGCTGCCCCTGCGACGGCAGAGTATTGGGCAGCCCAACTGGTGGAGGGTTATTATGCAACTCGTGGATAGCACGCTACGGATTGAGGCGACGCGCTATGCCGATATTTACCTGTTTCGCTTCGGCGAGGTGTACGAGGGCGTACTCGAACACCTGCGCCAAGTGCGGGGCGAGTATGTCGGCGTCTTCACACTGCGCGACGCGCTCACGGACATCTTCTGGGGGCGCGTGGAGCTCACATCCAGCAGCAAGCGCGAGGATATTGGGCGTCAGTTTCGTAAGATCACAGGCGATAAGACCTACCCCATCGAGCAGGCGCTCGCGATCGCTTTCAAGTGGGCATTAGACGCCCCCGACGCGGGCGAGGTCGAGGACTGGGAACTCGGCAAAGCGCAGGAGCCTGCGTATCTGCTTGCGCCGTTCGTGTTAGACCGTACCGTCACCATCCTTGCAGGCGACGGCGGCGCAGGCAAGGGCTACTTCACGCTCTGGCTCGCGCTTACGGTACAGGCAGGGCGTGCGCTGGTGTCAGGGTATAGCCCCCGCAGGCGTGGGGATGTACTTTATCTGGACTACGAAACCCACGCCGAGGGTTTCTACTGGAAGCGCGACCAGCTAGTGCGAGGGATGGGTTTATCAGACGACGAGGCGCGAATCAAGTATAAACGCCTGCGCCGCCCCTACCCTGAAGTCCACGCGAAGGTGCTTAGACTCGTGCGCGAGCTTAGCCCTGCGCTGGTTGTGCTGGATAGTTTGGGGTTTGCCATGCAACAAGATGTGGAGACATCGGGCGCGGCGCTCCAGACCATCAACATGCTTCTGGAGTTAGATTGCGCCGTGCTTGCGCTGGCGCACATCAGCAAAGCCGCCGCCGAGAGCAAGAATCCCACGCCCTACGGCAGCGTGTTCGTCAAAAACGGCGCACGCGCCGTGTGGATGCAGAAAAAGCTCCTCAACACGCGCGAGGGCATCGTTGTGCAACTTGACAACACGAAACTCAACATCGGGCGCGAATGGGGGCGGTATCAGTTTGAGTTGCAGTTCGGCACGGACTGGGCACTGATACAGCCTGTGGACGCCTATAAACGCCCCGAAATTGCCGAATACCTCCCGCTTGCAGAGCGAATCATCCTCGAACTCAAGCGTAAGCCCCAAACCAAAGAGGAGCTCGCGCAGTCGCTGAGCGAGAAAGCCGAAGTGGTGAAGGCGCGGCTTACGGAACTCAAGGCGCAAGGCAAAGTTGCGCCGATTGGCGGGTCGGGCACACGCCAAGACCCGTATGTGTATGCCGTGATAGACCCTGCAGCAGAAGAAGACCCGTTTGCATGAGGTGTAAGATGAATAAACTCGCCCTACAGGATACACTGGACTTTTGCATGGAGCAGCTATTGAAGGCTGCCGAGCGCATGGACGCGGACGCGGTGGAATATCGCGCCCGCGTGCTGGTCGCGTTGGCGCAAGGCGTGCAAGCT
>NKPV01000236.1 GCA_002254605.1 Armatimonadetes bacterium JP3_11 | reverse complement strand
CGCCGTCAAATTTGTACCCGTCGCTCCTGAGTGCATCCTTAATGTTGTACGAGTCATACACCTCAAACCGATACTGTCGCTTACTGCGATCTCCAACCAACTCTACTCGTGCCATCTCCATATCCTCCTCTGTGTCTACTCAGGGCAGGTACTTGCCCTGAGTAAGTACCTATATTATACCACACCCGCCGCGCGTTTGTCAATGGTTTGGGGGCAAATTCGGGCAAATTTGGGGGGAATTTCGGGGGAATTTCGGGTTTTTTTGGGGGAACCAGTTTCACGGGCGTTTGAGAGTCTCCACGATAGCGTCCCAATCGGATGGACGCCAGAGGTAGACTTCCACGCCGTTGCACTGCCTAAGCGCATCAAGCCACGCCTGCTGCTCAGCACGGACGCGCCCGCGCTCCGATTTCAGCTCGGCGAAAATCAGGCGCGGGGGTTTACACAGTATCAGGTCGGGCAGCCCAGCGTCGCCTTGCAGGGGCGTGTGCCATCGCCCGTTGCCGTATTGGGCAGGGCGAGAATGATAGACGCGCCAACCCGTGAGGCGGGCGAGTGCCACCACACGCGCCTGGAAATCGCGTTCTGCAGGAGAGCGCCTCTCCATAGCCGTGACGGTACTCCTGCGGTATTATACCCGCCTGTTTCGGCAGGGGATATGAAGCCGTTTGCGGACGATGTGTGGCGCGATGCGGATGATTCTTTACGAGCGGCGATTCGCGCCCAGTGGCAGGCGAACGCCGCCGCGACGGGCGGACACCCCTGGCAACCGCCCGATTGGGTCATCGCCTACCCGGAGATTGAAACCGACCCCCTACGGGGCATTCCGCTGCCGCCGTTTCGGTGGGAGCCAGAGCGCCGCGCCCGAATCCGCGCCGAGCTGGACGCTTACTACGCCAAACTGTATGGGCTGACGCGCAAGCAGCTGCGCTACATTTTAGACCCCGCCGACCTGACCCCCGCCGAACTGGAAGACCTTTTAGACCCCCACGAGGAGGTCGCCGACCCGCTGGAGCCGCAGGGCTACGCCGAGCGCACGGGGAAGTCCGATTTCCCCAGCGAGACCTTCCGCGTGCTGAAAGACAAAGAGCTGCACGAATACGGCGAATACCGCACCCGCCGCCTGATACTGGAGTCGTGGGCGCAGTTGGAGGCGGATGGGATATAAATGCCAGGTTTGCCAATTTGTGCGTAGCTCTACCGTTGCACCCCCCCAAGGGCGGGTGTGGATTGAAACGCGCGCGCTTCGGCTTCGGTGGTGGGTTCGCCGATGACCTGATAGTCCTTGTGAAGCTCCGTGCGCTGCTGGAAGCAGAGCCGGAACTGCTCAAGGATCCGCGCTTGTGCCTCGTTGTGCTGCAGCTTTTTGCCGCAGCGAGCAACTTGCGCGTGTGGGTGGATGCGTGCTACGAGGATACAGAGCTGCAACATGTGCTGCAGCCGTCGCTGCAGCGTGTGGTGCGCGAGTGCGTCGATGAGGTCGTCGTACTCGCGCTGCAACATGCGCTGCAGCGTGTGTTGCAAGCGGTGCGCGAGGAGCAGGCGGTCATCGACTCGATTGCCGTGCGCGAGTAAGTCCGCCGCGCCTTGCACTTCACCTCCACAGCGAGCATCTTGCCATCGCGCTGGCGCACGGCAAGCAAATCGTTTCAATCCACACCCCCCCCAAGGGCGGGTGCAACCGCCGACGAGCAGCCACCTCGCCGACGGCGCGTAGCCCAAAATCGGGGCAAGCAGGAGCCTCGCCGTCGCGCAAAATACGACACATGTGACGCGCGAAGG
>NKPV01000014.1 GCA_002254605.1 Armatimonadetes bacterium JP3_11 | reverse complement strand
GTGCGGATGTGTTCACGCGCCACCGCACGCAGAATCGCAGCTTTACGGGCATCCAGCACGCCAGACTCCGATGTCGCTCGTCTCCCCATAGGCCGTTACCCTTAATAATTGTACCACAGGGTCTTTTTTTTGAGGCGACGCAACCCGATAACAGCCCCTTGCTGCGTCAGGGGTGGGGGTGAGGCGATCCAATCGAGCATCTTCTCACAGGGTACACTTTCGGCGATGGGTGTGCAGATACGGCGAGCGGTGTACCCAGGCAGCTTTGACCCACCGACGCTGGGACACTTGGACATTATCCAGCGCGCGGCGCAACTGTTCGATGAACTCATCGTTGCCATCGCCGTCAACTCGCAAAAGCAACCCCTATTTAGCCTCGAAGAGCGTATGCAGATGCTCCAAGAGTGCTGTGCGCACCTACCCAATGTACGGGTTGCCTCGTTGGATGGCTTGCTGGCGCGGTTCGCGCAGCAGGTCGGAGCATGCGCCATCGTGCGTGGGCTGCGTGCCGTGTCCGACTTCGAGTACGAGTTCCAGATGGCGACCATGAATCGCCAACTCGCACCGGAGGTGGACACCTGTTTCTTGATGACCCATCAGCAGTATGCGTTCCTGTCGTCCTCCATCGTCAAGGAGGTGGCGCGGCTGGGGGGCGCCATAGAACACCTCGTGCCCCCAACAGTCGCCCGCAGGCTGCGGGTAAAATTCGGCTCCGAAACGGCAGGAACCCCCAACCCATAGGCGAATCACAGAAACCGACGGGGAGGCTCCAAGCCATGATACACACGGATGTTATGACGATACGGAAATGGTTGCGTGAACTGGATCAGGCGTTCGAAAACGCGCGAAGCATAGGACCGTTTGTACTTGGTTTAGACAAAGGCGAGTGTCATAACCGCGTACAGCAGATTCTGGCGAACCTGCCGAGCGACTTGGACAAGGCGGAGCGGGTCTTGCGCGAGAGCGACCGCCTGCTCGGTGGCGCCCAAACCGAAGCGCAGATGACGCTGGCGCAGGCGCAGGAGGAGGCTCGACGCATCATCGAGCAGGCGCGGCGCGAAGCAGAGCAGATTCTGGAACGCGCCCACCACCAGCAGCAGCACATGCTCAGCCAGACCGAGGTGTACCAACTGGCGCAAAAGCAGGCGGAGGAGATTCTCGAATCGGCTCGCGAGAAAGCACACCAAATCCGACAGGGCGCCGATGAGTACGCCTACGAGGTACTGACCCAGCTGGAAGGTGCGCTGGCGAAAGTGATGAACACTGTTCAGAACGGGAAGGTGCTGCTGGAAGACTACCTCAAGCAACGGGTTGGCACCCGGCGCTAAAGCGGCGGCTTGATGGGCAGCCAGGTCAGCCCCCAGCGCAAGAGGCTCTTGAAGCGCAGCGGATAGAGCTGCAACGATCGCAAGTACGCCTGTCGCGCCCGCTTGCGGTCGCCCAGTAAGGCATATTCCGTGCCCAGACAGGCATACGAGTGCGCCAACGCCAGACGCATCGCCTGAAGACTGTTCGCGCGTCGCCACAGGCGTGCCTCGTTGGCATGAATCGTCTCCGTGCGCACTTTCACATCATCTTCATAGACGCGCCGATGCTGAAACGAAGCGTTGGAACCATGCACACGATACATCGTGAGCGGTTCATCGATGTAGCCAATATCGTAATCCAACGCGACGCGAAACCACATCTCCCAATCGCCGGAGCCGAATAGATCTTCACGAAACCCGCCCAGTTTTTCGAAACACGCACGCCGTATCAGCACCGACGAGGCGATGATCTTGTTGCAGCGCACCAACGCCTCGATAATGTTGCCTGTGGGCGTGCGGGGCCACTCAAATCCCAAAGGGTTGCCAGGCTGGATGTTGCCCTCGCCGTCGATAAAGTAGCCCCCCGTGTGAACCAGCCCTACCTCGGGGTGCAAGTCCAGCAGGGCAACCTGTTTTTCTAACTTGGTGGGCGCCCAGAGATCGTCGGAGTTCAGAATCGCCAGATATTCGCCGCGAGACTCGGCGATACAACGGTTCAAGGTAGGGTAAGTGCCGCGATTCGGCTGCACAAAGAGCCGAATCCGCTCGCCGTAGGACTGAAGCACCGCCACCGAGTCGTCGGTACTCCCGTCGTCCACCACTACGATTTCGTAGTCGGTGTAGGTCTGGGCAAACACGCTCTCTAAGGCGGCAGGCAAGTAGCGTGCGTGATTGTAGCTGGGTATCAGAACGCTGACTCTGGGCATGTCGGCGTAGGTTATACCCGTTTGGGCGCATCAGGGGCTATAAGATGTACTGACCATTGCGACCGTAAGACCCGTTGAGGGGTTTGCTTAAGGCTCCGAATGTGCTATAATAGAAATCGTATTCTGAAGGAGCGCACAATTGGCGGAATTGAAGCAGGTAGAGATTGCCCGCTTGGCAGGTGTATCGCAGGCGACGGTGTCGCGCGTGTTGAAAGGCGACCCGCAGGTGAATGACACGATGCGCCAGCGCGTTCTGGCGGTCGTGCGGGAGCTGGGCTATGTGCCCGATGCACGCGCACAGTCGCTCCGTTCGCAACGCACGCGCTTGCTGGGGCTGGTCGTTCACCGCGCTTCCGAAGCGCTGGCTGGCGACCCGTTTTTTAGTGCGTTGATCGCCTCGATTGTCGAACAGGCTGGCAGACACGATTATCATCTTTGCGTGGACACGGCGCGTACCGCCCGCTCGCAACGCGCTATCTATGAGGAGCTGTTGCGCACCCGTCGGGTGGACGGCTTAATCTTGGTGGAGTCCGAGACGCATGACAAACGCATCGAGCGGTTGAGCTGCGAGGGTTTTCCCTTTGTGCTAATAGGACGCTATGAGCCGATCGATGCGGTCTGCTCGGTCGATAACGATAACATCGGCGCTGCGTTTATGGCGACCGATTACCTGATTCGCTCGGGACGCAAGCGAATTGCCTATATTGGGGGGCCCGCGGGGCTGACCGTCACGCGCGACCGTCTTCAGGGGTACAAAACCGCGCTGGAGTCGCATGGCGTGGGCTATGACCCGCATCGGGTCGCCTTTGCCGAGTTCAATGAGCGTAGCGCGGCAAGCGCGATGGCAGAGTTGCTGTACCTCACCCCCCCGCCCGATGCTGTGGTTGGGATGGATGACCTCATCGCGCTTTCGGCGATGCGCGAGGCGAAGCGTCAAGGGCGGCGCATCCCCGAGGATATCGCCTTCATTGGCTTCAACGACAGCCCCTTGTGCCACTATGTGGAGCCACGCTTGACCTCCATTACCGTGGATATCCCTGCGCTGGCGCGGCGAGCCACCGAAATGCTGATTATGCTGATCGAAGGACACGAGCCACAGCCCAAGCGGCAAATCGTTCCCGCGCGACTGGTTAAACGCGAGTCGGCGTAGCGGCGCGCTCACCCGCTCTATCTCTTCGCCGACGAGCGCAGTTAGGTATCCTTATCCGCGGAGGACGACAATGACTCAGCGTATCTGGAACTTTTCGGCTGGTCCGGGCGTGTTGCCGCTGCCCGTCTTAGAGGAGGCGCAGAGGGACTTAATCGCACTGCCTGGCGTGGGCGCGTCCGTGCTGGAGATTAGCCACCGCTCCAAACACTTCGACGCCATCATTCAGGAAGCCGAGGCGAACTTGCGTCGCTTGCTCAACATCCCCGACGGCTACCATGTGCTGTTTTTGCAGGGGGGCGCAAGCCTGCAGTTCGCGATGGTTCCCATGAACCTGCTCGGCGATGGCAGCGCGGACTATATCATCACCGGTTCGTGGGGGCAAAAAGCGCTCCAAGAGGCCCAACGAATCGGTAAGGTGCGCGTCGTATGGAACGGCAAAGAGGAGCACTTCATCCGCACCCCCCGACCCGACGAATATCAGATTGACCCGAACGCGCGCTATGTACATTTCACCTCCAACGAAACGATTCAAGGCGTGGTATTTCCCACGGAACCGCAGGTGGGTGATGTGCCGCTGGTGTGCGATATGTCCTCCAATTTCCTCTCGTGTCCGATTGATGTCAGCAAGTACGCCCTCATCTACGCAGGGGCGCAGAAAAACGCCGGTCCCGCAGGCGTGACGATTGTGATTATCCACGACGATTTGGTACAGCGTGCGCCGGAGAACCTGCCTGCGATGCTCAACTACCGTGTGCAGGCGGAAAACAAGTCGCTTTATAACACGCCCCCTGTGTTCGCGATTTACATCGTGATGCTCGTGACGCGCTGGTTGCTCAACACAGTGGGTGGGCTGGAGCGCATGGAGCAGATTAACCGCGAGAAGGCGCGCCTGCTCTACGAGGTCATCGATCAGAGCGGTGGGTTCTATCGTGGGCATGCACACCCCGAACACCGCTCGCTCATGAATGTGACTTGGCGGCTGCCGACGGAAGAGCTGGAGAAGCAGTTCCTCCAGGAGGCGCAGGCGCATGGGCTGCATGAGCTCAAGGGACACCGCTCGGTGGGGGGGTGCCGCGCCTCTATTTACAACGCGATGCCCATCGAGGGTGTGCAGGCGTTATGCGCGTTTATGCGCGATTTTATGACGCGTCACGCGTGATGCAGGGATCCTAACCGTCGATGCCGAAAGCCCGTGTGCAGTATGTCTGTACCCAGTGCGGCTATGCGACGCCGCGCTGGATGGGGCAGTGTCCCGAATGTGGTGCGTGGAACACCTTGCAGGAGGAGACCGTTGCGCCAGTACGTTCCGCGTCGCCGCGCGTGGCGAGCCGTCCTGCCTCGGTCGTCGTCCACGCGCAACCGATTGCGAGCCTGAGCGAAACCCTTGAGACCCGCCTCCCAACTGGAATCAGCGAGTTTGATCGCGTATTGGGCGGCGGGGTGGTGCCCGGTGCGCTCATCTTGCTGGGCGGCGAGCCGGGAGTGGGAAAAAGCACGCTGCTGTTGCAGGTGGCGCACGGGTTAGCCCAACACGGCAAGGTACTCTACATCACGGGCGAAGAGTCGCTGCGTCAGTTGCAGATGCGGGCGAAACGCCTCCACGCGCTTAGCCCCCAACTCCAAGCCGCCGCCGCGGCGGAACTGGACACCGTGTTGGGCTTGCTTCACACAGAACAGCCTATCGTCGCCATTGTGGACTCCATCCAGACGCTCTACACCCCACACATCGAAAACCCGCCGGGCGCCGTCTCACAAATTCGCGCCTGCGCGACCGCCTTACAACAAGCCGCCAAAGAGCAAGAGATTGCCCTGTTTTTGATTGGGCATGTCACCAAAGAGGGCGCGATTGCGGGTCCCAAAGTGCTGGAGCATCTGGTAGATGTGGTGCTGTATTTTGAGGGGGACCCGCAGGGGCTGTTCCGCGTGCTGCGCGCCAGCAAGAACCGCTTCGGCGCGACGGACGAGGTAGGCGTGTTCG
Organism: Armatimonadetes bacterium JP3_11; assembly: GCA_002254605.1. Taxonomy (GTDB): domain Bacteria; phylum Armatimonadota; class Fimbriimonadia; order Fimbriimonadales; family GBS-DC; genus GBS-DC. The sequence continues at coordinate 23,744 of NKPV01000014.1, read as the reverse complement.
ATATGCAGTCGGAGGGGCTTATCCCGGTGCCGAACCCATCGGAGCGGCTCTTGGCGGAACGCGCTGTGGAGACGCCTGGCTCGGTGGTGTTCCCGTTACTGGAAGGGAGTCGCGCGATGCTGGTGGAGATTCAGGCGTTGACGACGCCCTCGTTTTTGAACACGCCGCGCCGCGTGATCACAGGGCTCAGCTATGAGCGGGTGAGCCTTATGCTTGCGGTGATGGAGAAGCGACTGGGCTTTCGGATGCTTTCGCACGATGTGTTTGTAAACGCGGCAGGCGGCGTGCGCGTGTTGGAACCCGCCGCGGACTTGGCGGTGCTCGTCGCGGTCGCGTCGGCGATGCGCAATCGCCCATTGCGTCCCGACCTGGTGGTGTTTGGGGAGGTCGGCTTAGGCGGCGAGGTGCGCGGCGTGCCGCGCCTGGAAGCCCGCCTGCACGAGGCGGCGCGATTGGGGTTCAAATACGCCCTCGCGCCGCGCAGTAATCTGCAGCGCCCCCACGAACGCCTGCCGCTCACCACCATGCCAGCCCGCACCGTGCAGGAGGCAATTGGGCTGGCGTTGGGCAATCCGCGTGAACGCGAAGCGGAACCCGAATCGCCGTTCGACTGAAGCTCAGGGACGCAACTGCTGGCTCACGGTCTCGCGCAACATCATCCCGCGCCGCAGCCACTCCTTCACAAAGTGGGCTCCGCTCATGGATTGCTCGTAGGGCACGGTTCCGCGCGGCACGACGCCCGTCGCCACGCCGTGCGCGATTATCCCTGCGGCGAAGCCTGTGCAACGCTCCATCGCTGTGAAGCCCGTCGCATCGTCGTGGTACTCCACAAACTCAAGGCGGATCGAATAGGGCGCGCCGTTTTTCACTCCAGAGCTGTACACATACACCACCACGAGGTCTTTCTCTTCGGGGAAGTCGATATGCGGCGGGATGATTTTCGCTGCAATTTCGCGCGGAGTGATGTGGACGCCGTGGATTTCAATCGGTTTCTCATCAAAAAAGCCCAAATCGCGCAGGGCGCGCATCGCCGCCCAGTGCCCCGGATAGCGCAGGGTTTTGTAATCGTACTCTTTGACTTTGCCCGCCAGGGTGTAGGGTGCGGTGGAAGTACCCCCTGAAGTCGGCGCCGCTTCCAAGACGCCCAGCGGGTCAATCTGAACGCATTCTACATCGTCCATCGTAGGCACATAGTGGGGCTTGCCCTCGTGCAGGGTGAGCGCTTTGCCCATATATTCCGAAATCACGCCGATCATATTGAACACCAGTTTATAACCAATCGGCGGGATGGGGCGTTGGGGCAAGCCGCCGCAGCGCAAGCGTATCTCGTGGCACTCGTCCATCTGCTCCATACAATACAATCCCAGATGGTTCACCATACCGGGCGCCAATCCGCAGTCAGGCACGAGCGCAATGTTCGCTTTCTTTGCCTCCTCGTCGCGCTTGCGGAACTCGTTCCAGAACCATTCGGGTTCGTTGCCCATGTCGATAAAGCTGCGCTTTGCCTCTAAGGCGAGCTGGATCAGGCGCATATTCATCTGCCACGGCACGGCGCTAATCACCACATCCGCCTGCTCGAAGTAGCGCAAGACTTGCTGGTCGTCGAGCGCATCCACACGCTTGGGATAGACCATTTCGCGTTTCAGAAGCTGATTGACCCACTCCGCTTTCTGTGTTGCGCGCTCTTCGTCGATATCCGCTAAGTAAATGATTTCGGCGTCCCCGAACCGCGCCAGGTCATAGGCGACGGCGGGACCCTGCATTCCTGCTCCCAGAATAGCGTATTTGAATTGCATAAACTTACCTCCTTCGTTTACAAAACAAAGGGGGGCTTGCGCCCCCCTGTTGATTGTACCCGATTCGCGCTTTTGGAAACGCGCTTATCGGATGAGCTGCAGTACGCCCTGCGGCGCGAAGTTTGCCTGACCCAGCACAGACATACCCGCCTGCTGCAGGATCTGGAACTTCGTGAAGCGGCTAATTTCCTCAGCGAAGTTCGTGTCGCGGATAGCCGATTCGGTCGCCGTCAGGTTCTCCTTCGCGACGGACAGCGAGCGCATGTTACTTTCGAGAACGTTCTTCTGGAACGCGCCCATGTCGCCGCGCAGTTTAGAGACCTGCGAGATGGCTGCGTCGATAATCTTCAGCGCTTCTTCGGCGCCGCCGGTTTTGGTGACATCGATGTCTTTCAGGCTCTTGCCTGCGACCACGCCTGTGCCGATTTTATCGGCGCGCATATTATTGATGGAGAATCGGGCGACCTGTCCCGCGTTCGCGCCGATTTGGAACTCCAACTGCCCTGCGCTGGTGCGTCCCACCGCGCCGTCGCCAGACGTGGTATCGTTGCCCGCCTCGTTCAGCAGGATGACATTGCCTTTGGCGTCGGTCAGTTTCAGTCCCGAGTCGCCCGCCGCTTTGCCTCCGGTGAACAAAACAGTGACTACTCCGCCGTCGATGTTCGTCACCGACACGGTCGCCGTGGCATTCGTTCCCGAGGCGCTGGAGGTCGTCGCGGCGGTAAACAGAATCGCCTGCTGGTCGTTCACGGTCACTGAAAAGTTTGCGCCGTACTCTCTCGCACGCAAACGCACATTCAAGTTCGTTCCGTTATCCACTAGCTCGGCGACGACGCCAGTAACACTGCTTTGCGAGTTAATCTGGTCGACGAAGCTCTGGATGGTGGTTGTTCCTGCCTGCGTGCTGAAGCTCACGCCGTTGATCACGACGGAAGCGGAGGTTTGAATAATTGCCGTTGCAGGAGTGTAGCCCCGGTTTCCTGTGATTGAAGCGCGCGTTGCGGCGGTAGTCACATCGATGGTAATGGTTCCGGTGCCGATGGCGTACTCTTGGGACGCCGCGCCGCCGACGCTTCCAAACACGGAGCCGCCGAAGAACATCCCGCCGACCCGCGTGAAGTCGGTCACGACTGCGCTCACGCCCGCGGTGCCGTCGAGCAGCTTCTTCGTGCCGAACTGGGTCTGCGCCGCGATACGGTTGATACTATCGATCGCCGAGTTAATCTGGTTCTGGTTTGCCTGAAGCGCGGTCAGGTCGTTGGTACCAGTATTTCCTGAAGCGACCGCCAGTTGGCGCATGCTGCGCAGAAGGTTGTGAACCTCTTCCAAGGCGCCTTCAGCGGTTTTCACGAGGTTCGTCGCGTCTTGCGAGTTGGCGATGGCTTGTTCCAAGCCAGCAATCTGGGCGCGCAGGTCTTCCGAGCGAATCAAGCCTGCTGGGTCGTCGGCGCTACGGTTAATGCGCAGACCCGAAGCGAGTTTCTCAATCGAGCGACCGAAACCGTCGGACGCACGCTCCACATTCCGCAGCGCGTTCAGCGCTGACATGTTGGTGTTGATGCGTAAACTCATCGTTTAATCCTCCCTGATATGAGATTTCTCCCGCGCGTGCCCTTGCCGTTCCGTCGGCGCGGGCATGGTGTGCGCGTCAGAGGGGATTGTCGGCGAAACTTAAACCGTCGCTCTCTGCAAATTTGCGAGGTTCTATGAAATATCGTAGAAGTACGGGATACCTGTGCAGATTACTGGGAAACAGGGTTCCGCGCGCTGGGCGCGGAACCGCAGCAGGAAAGGCGACATACGCTACCCTTCCGAGCCAAGAGCAAGGTCTTCAGGGGGTGCTGTGGCTGTCAGTCGGGCGAATCGAACCTGGCGCAGCTGTTGAACCGCATGGCGGGGCAGCCGTTCCACCTGTAGCCCCACGCGATAGTAGGGCTGTCCCCGATCCACAAAAGCGACCACAGAGCGTACCTCGCCCTCGGTTTGGAATTCGATCGCGCCGAGTTCGGTGTCGGCATGCACCTCTAAGTGGGCAACGATCCCCCGTTGTGGTGATTCTGTCATCACGACACACACCCCATGCTCACCCAAATCCAACAACTCCGCTTCCGTCGCCCGTTGTAGCCGTCCCGCAAGCGACACAAAGGCACGCCCTGACACAGACACACGCGGATAACGACGCCGTTGCACACGGCGGATTAGAGCAGGCTGGCGTAAGAGCCAGAGCGTGGAGCGCACCTGGGATACATGCTGCACGACGCGCGTCGGGAATTGATATAGGGCATCCGCGCCCGTCCACTCCACCTGCCAGCGCGTCGGAATAGGCGGCTCGATGCGTTCGGTTTCAACGCTGAACCAGTGTTCATCCATCCGATGCACGCGGCACGCCAGCGAGAGGTCGGGGCTTTTCAGGGTTACCCATTCGCCGATGTGCAGAATGCGGGTTGGACTCGTCGAGGGACTGCTCGGCGCCGCCATCTGCACCGCGGCATGGGTCGGAGTTGCCAGCACGCGCCGATTCAACAACGCGCGTACCGTCGCCAGCAGGGTATCGATATCAAACGGTTTGTAGAGCAACGCATCGACCCCCCACGCCAGCGCCGCCTGAACCTCGTCGGTGATAGCGTAGGCTGTAACTAAAATAACAGGCAGATCGCTATAAAGCTGACGCGCTTGCTCCAACACCTTTACCCCTGAAGCTCCCTGAAGGCGCAGGTCCAAAACCATCAGGTTGTAGCGCCGTTGCTGTAAGCAATCGATAGCCTCCGCCTCCGAGTGAGCCACCTCACACGCCAGCCCAAGCGTGCGCAGCGCGTCCGATACGACACGATCCAGCAGCCTTTCATCTTCCACCAATAATACGCTAATAGCCGACAAAGCCTCTCCTCCTTGAGTGTATTATCAAGTACATACGCGCCTGTGGGAAATAACAGCAACTTTCGTGCCAAACGGAGTATGTTATGAAATTTCCCTAATAAAGTAGTTTCGGTTCATCCGCCACAGTGCGCACTGAACCCTTTGCCCTTATGCGCGTCTATCCAATTGGAATGGTCAGCGATATGGTATCCTCAATTGGGAGACACATCGAAGTGGACGCCTTATCCGCCGAAGCAGTTCTGATCGAGCGCGCGCAGGCGCGGGATGAAGCGGCGTTTGAACAGATCATGAATCTGTACGCCGATCGACTATATAACTACATCGTGCGCTTGGTGGGCAATCCTACAGATGCGGAAGATCTGCTTCAGGAGGTCTTCCTACGCGCCTATCAGGGGCTGCCCAACTTCGATGGACGCGCCAGCCTCAGTACATGGCTCTATCGCATCGCGACGAACTTGTGTATCGACCACCAGCGTAAGCGGGCGCGGCGCGTGCAAACCGTCTCCTACCATGATGTGGAGGACGAGGACGGCGAACCCAGTGAATGGGAGCTGCCCGACACACAGACGCCCGACCCGCTGGACGCCGCGCTGACCCGCGAGCTGCAACAAGTCGTGGAACAGGCGATTAGCACGCTCTCGCCGAAATTGCGAACCGTGTTGTTGCTCTATGATGTGGAAAATCTTTCTTATGAAGAGATTGCGCGTGTGTTGAAGGTCCCGATAGGCACAGTGAAATCGCGGTTGAACCACGCGCGGGGGCAGATTCAAAAACAAGTAGAAGCGTATTTAAGAGGTGATTTGAGATGAGTTGCACGCGTTATGATCGCTGGATGTGGGACGACCTGGAGGGGCGGCTGAGCGCGGCGCAGCGACAGGAACTCGCGGCGCATCTGCAGGTGTGCCCGCGTTGCCAGCGTCAGCGGGACGCCGTTCTGGCGACCTATCGGGCGTTGCATGCGCTGCCCCGTCGCCGTGCGCCTCAGCATGTAGTGCAGCAGGTACGCACGCGCTTGCAGGAGCAACCCCGACCAAAAGCGTTCTTGGCTGGGTGGAAGCGTGTCGCGTTGGTACCCGTGCTGGGGCTGGTCGCTGCAGTTGTGTGGTGGGGGTGGCTATCGATGAACCCCGACGGAGAGGGCTCAGGATTTGCCCTAAAGCCCTCACAAAGCGACGAGAACTGGGTGGAAATACACGAACAGCTGGAGATCGCCGACTGGTCGCCGACCGCTAACTACTTCATAAAGACGGGATATACGCGATGAGGGTTCTCGTACTGTGCGGGGTGTTCCTATGGGCGTTCGGTGGGGCGCAGGAGCGTCCTATCCAATGGCTCCAGCGCGCTCAGCAGGCAGAAAGTAGCCTCGCAGTGGCGGGCGTGCGGATTACCGAGATTCGGTTGGGGCGCTCCACCCAACGCATCGAGGAACGGTTCTGGCGTCAGGGTATGCGTGCGGAACGCATCGAGATTCTCGCGCCGCCTGCGCGACGCGGCGAGGTGCTGATTTTCCGCGGCGAACGCTGGGTCGCGCTCCACCCTGAACGAAAAGAGGCGTCCGAGTTGCCACCGATGCCCCTCCAAGTCGTGCAACTCCTGCAAAAAGCGGTTGAACTGCTCCGGTCGGGCGTTTTGCTATCAGATCCCCCCACCGAGGCGACGCTTCTGGGGCGCGACTGTGTCGTGCTGCGCCTGCGGCTGGCGAGTCCCTATCCGCCACGCTCGCACCCCGATGAAAAACGCCCTCTCTTCCCTGCCTCGGTGTCGCTCTGGATCGATAAAGAGACCGGTTTAGTCCTCAAGAGCGATTTGGTGATGCGTCCGAACACGCCCGCGCTGTACACCGAAATCACGCGCTTGGAACTCAACCCGCGCCTAACGCCTGATCTGTTCACCTTGCCAGCGGGGGTCGTTGTGCGTCCGCTCAGCGGCGAGTACAAAACGGTCGAAGAAGCGCAACGCACGGTTCCCTTTCCGATTCGCACCCCGAGTTATCTGCCACAAGGCACGACGCTGGAACGGGTGCTGGTGCGACGCCGACCGCATGAGGATATTCCTATCGTGATTCTGCACTATCAAGCGTCAGGGACACGGTTTAGCGTGTTCCAGTCGCAGCGCAAGGGCAACGCCAAGTTCCCGCCGCATGACCGACGCCCCGGACGCCTCAATGCCTATTTCTGGTACGACGGCGACTATCGGTTCGGCATAGTCGGCGGATTACCCCAGTCCGAAATCGAACGAATCGCGAAGTCGATGAGTCGTTAATTAGGCAACCCAAGAGTGCCCCCGAAACTAACCTCCCACACTCCACAGCAAGAGCGTTATGAGACCGTTGTTGAACGCGTGGATGAGCATGCATGGAAGTAGAGAGCGTGTATGGGCATACACCAACGCGAGGATTGTGCCCAGCACCGTAATCGGGAAGATGCCTCCCAGAAACTGGGGATGAATGACGGCAAACAGGTAGCCGCTCACGAACGCGCTCAGCCACACCCGTCCCGTGCGTTGCCAGAGCACTTGGAAGAGTACGCCGCGGAACACGAACTCCTCCACGATGGGCGCAAGCACCGCCGCCTGCACGAAAGTCCACAGCCACTGGAGCGTTGTCTGGCTCTCCCCGACACGCTCGCTGATGGGGTTGGTCTGCTCGCTGGGGAGCGCGGGGGCGACAAGCAGCGTGATTAACAGCAGCATGCCCAGAAACGGTACATATACCGCATACCCCCACAACGCAGCGCCCAACTGCTTCCACCAACTCCCTGTGAACCAGCGTATCTGCCCCAGCGCACCTGGTTGGCTCCGAAGCGACGCCAAATACATCAGCGTCAATAGCAACGCCAGCAGATAAACTACATTGGATGCATCGGCGTGGAATAAGTCGTTCAGGGCATGGGCAACCGCAGGCGCGTTAAGGAGAACCAGCAAAAAGATCACCAACGCCCACAGCAACGGATCGTACACAAACGGCGATTCGTCGGGCGCAGGACGCCGGGGCAACTTCGGCGACCCCATCAGATACACGGCTATCAGTACAAAGCCAGCAAGTCCTGCAAAACAGACTGTCCCGATGATCGCACCCAGCACGAGAACCGCCCCCCCTGCCTTACTGCGCAACGATTCGCGCAGAGCGTTCGCCCGTGCCTGATCGCCGGCGCGTTGATACAACACCAACTCCAGCAATTGGCTTGCGAGGGGGGAAGGTGTGCCTTGCAGCGACTCGAGTATTGCGGGAACCTGCTCTGGCGTGACCGGCTTGCTGAAGATCGCTTGCCAGTGGCTTGCGTACCAGCGACGTTGGGGCGGCGTCAAGTTCTCCGAGGGCAAGTCGGGCAGGGTGCTGAGGGTTTTCTGCGGGTCGCCGAAGCCGAAGACTGCTTCCAAAGTGGCGCGATAGAGCGCCGCTTCATAAGGCGCAAACGCCTTATCGAGAACCTTTAGGGTTTCGGTGATTGCCTGATCGGTCAATGCCTTGCCCACGCCAAACCGTTCCAACGCGAGTACATAGCGAATTTGGAAGTCGATGCCCCTGTTCCAGTTGTCTGCAGGTAAACTTTGCGAGGTGGGATCCTTAAATAGTGTCCAAAAGAGGAAAGTGTTGCCAGCGATTAGGAGGGTAAAGAGAAAAATCAGGAGCCACCATGCGTAGCGTGCGGAGTCTCTCATTGTATCCATCGAGAAAAACTGGCGGAGGGTCTGGGATTCGAACCCAGGGTAGGGAGCATAACCTCCCTACAACCGCTTAGCAGGCGGCCCCTTTCGACCACTCAGGCAACCCTCCGCCTCGCAGTAAGTATTATACCATATGCTCAAGGCGCTGTCAAGGGCTCCCAGCGGGTATACTCTCCCCCGATGCGATTGCGCAGTTGGATGACGATTGGCTTGGGGCTGTTGACGGCATGTTTATTGGCGCAGGCGACGCTTCCCAAAGAGTTGCAACCGCGTTTCGAGCGTGCGCTGCAGTTGGCGGCGCAGGGCAAACTCCGCGAGGCGGAGTCGCTGTTCCGCGCGATTCTCCAAAAACAGCCTACCTTCGCTCCGGCGCACCTGAATCTGGGGCTGGTCTATCGCCTGCAAAACCAGAATGAGAAAGCCCTTACGCACCTGCGCCGTGCGGCGGAACTGAACCCCAAAGACCCCAAACCGTTGGTGGAACTTGCTCGCTTGTGCTTAGACATCGGCAAACTCGACGATGCGCGCGGCTACTTGCGCATGCTGCGCGACCGTTTCCCGAAAGAATCGGAGCTGCCCGTGCTGGAGGGGGCGCTCGCCTCGTTGCAGGGGGAATGGGGCGTCGCTATCGAGAAGTTTCAGCAAGCCCTCAAGACTCGCCCGAACGACTTTCGCATCCACTACAATCTGGGCATCGCCGCGTACCAGCTGCGCCGCTATACTGAGGCGGAGACGCACCTCAAGCGCACGGTGGAACTTAAGCCCGACTACACCACCGGCTGGAAATCGTTGGGGATGACCTACGAAGCGCGCGGCATGCCAGAACATGCGATTCGCGCCTATAGCGAATCGATTAGGCGCGAACCCGACGATTTGCCCACGCGCCTCAAACGCGCCTATCTGTATCAGCGCACGGGCAACATGGATGCTGCGCTTGCCGATTTTCAACGCATTGCGAAGGTCTACCCGCGCAATCCCGATGCCCATATCGGCGCTGGATTAATCCTGATGCGCAAGGAGCGCTACCCTGAAGCCCTTGTGCATTTGGGTGCGGCGTTAGACCTGATTTCACCCAGCGACCCGCTCTATCTGGAGATTTTGACGGAAATCGGACACTGCAATTTGAATCTGAAGCAGTACGGCAAGGCGCGTGAGCAGTTCGCACAGGTTCTGAAACTGATGCCGAAGAATGCGCGCGCCTATGAAGGGCAGCTACAGGTGCTGCTGGCGCAGGAGGTGGAAGAGGAGATTACCCCCTTCCTGCGTAACTGGGCGAACAACCTGCCCGACGATCCGCGCCCGATTTTGCACCTGGCACGTCTGTACGAGCGCAACAACCAGCCTCGCCTCGCAGAAGAGGAATACAAAACCCTGCTCCAGAAGTTTCCCCAGCAGACCGAGTTTGTGCGCGAGTACGCTCAGTTCCTCACGCGTCAGCGGCGCGATGAGGAAGCGGCGCGATTGTACGACCAGTTGTTACAGCACTCGCCGAACGAGGTGTTCGCCCTGTTGGGCAAGGCGCGACTTGCCGAAAAACGCAACGATGCCCCGCAAGCGCTGGAACTCTATCGCAAGGTGCTGGAACATGATCCCAATAACGAGATTGCCTTGCTGGGCGCAGCGGCGATGTATCGTAAACTGGAGCAACCTGAAGCCGCCATAGCGATTTATCGCCGCATGACGCTTACGGAGACGCCGCACCCTCTGGCGTTCTCCAGCCTGCTCAAACTCTACCGTGAGCAAGGGCGGATGGAAGACCTGATTGACTATCTGAAGCAGATGGCGCAGCAGCACGGCGATCGATTTTTGCCGTTGCTGGCAAGCGAAATGCTGCAAGCGGGCAAAGGCGAGGAAGCGGTCGCGCTCTTTCAAGACGCCCTCAAGCGCGAGCCGAACAACCCGCAACTGTATCGGCTTCTGGGCGTGATTTATGAAACGCTCAAAAGCCCCGACGACGCGCTGCGGATGTATCAACAGGCGCGCGCCTTAGACCCCAAAGACACATGGACACTGTATCACATCGCGCAGATTCAGACTCAACAAGGTCAGAAAGAGGCTGCTTGGGAGACACTGGTCGGTGCGCTGCGTCTCAACCCCGACGATTTAAGTCTCTACCCGATGTTAGAGCGTTTGGCAAGCGAAATGGGGCGCACGGTGCAATACCGGGCTCTGGTGCAATCATTGGCGCAGCGCGACACGCCAGGGCAGGAACCTCTCAAAGCCTATGTGGAGTTGCTTCGGCGCGAGGGCAAAGCCGAGGAGGCGCTCGCGCTGGTTCAGCGTCGCCTGCGCGACCAACCCGATAATCAGATCTTGTTGAACTTGCAGCTGGGATTGCTAAACGCGCTCGGACGCCACCAACAGATGCTAAGCGTCTATGCGCAACTGGCGCGGCTGAACCCGAATGACATCAGCCTTCTGCGTGCTTGGGTAACGCATGCAGAACAGTACGGCTCTACTGTGGAGGTGATTTTGGCGTTGCAAGCGCTCTACAAAGCCGTGCCCGACGACATCTCCACGGGATTAAAACTCGCCCGATATTTGGAGTTGGCGGGGCAGCGCTACCGTGCGCTGGAGCTGGTGCGCCTTATGCGCGAGAACTTCCCAATGAATGAGGATATCCGCAAAGAGTTGGAACGGTTGGAGGGGGGGCGTTGAGGCGCGAATGGTTGGCGCTCTTTGCGATTGTGCTCACGCTGGGGCGAGGCGCCTTACGCGAGATTGAGAAGACCGCCGCCCGTGAGATTCAGCAGCGCATCGGCGGCGGCGAGTTCCATGTGCGGATCGAGCCGGATGGTGTGGATGGATTGGTGCAGGGGCGTCTCAAGTCTCTCACCGTGCGTGCGCGCGACTTCACTATGAACGGACTGCCGTTCACGCTGGAGCCGAACCGCCCTCAATCGGGGCAGATACGGCAGTTTGTGCTGCGCATGGAGAACGCCAGCCTGCGCGGGCTTCGCGCCGAGAGCGCTACGGCTATTATCCCCGATATCTACTATGACAAGGGGCTGGCACTGTCCAAGCGCATTTTTCGGTTGAGCGCGACGGGCGTTGGCGCGTGTGAGATCGTGGTTAACGAGACCGACCTCGCCGCCTACATCGTGCGCAAGTACGCTCCCTATCTTCAGGAGATTACGGTTCGAATCACCCCAGAGCAGACGGTTGTTCAGGGTGTCGCCGCGCTATTTGTGGGCGAGGTGCGGTTCCGCGCAGTGGGCACGCTCGCCCCACGCGCGGGACGCTACTTAGACCTTGCCGATGTGCAGATACAGATCGAAGGAGCGCACCTCCCTCCCGAATCCGCCAATGTGTTGCGCCAGTTCCTGAACCCGATTATCGATATCGACCGCGACTTAGGGCTTTATGATGGCTTGGCGGTCGAGAAAGTACAGAGTGAACTTGGCAAAATGCGCGCCATCGGGAAAGTGTGGATCCCTCAGCCTTCGTCTACGGGCGAAAAATAGATGACCGTCACGAGGTCGTCCGTCGACACGGGACGGTCATAGATACGCTCCAGCAGGGCGATGACATCTTCCACCGTTCGGAACTCTGGGTTTTCGCGCTCGATATCGCGCGGGCTGAGATCTGCGATGGGCTTGACCTCAACCCGATCTAAGATTGCAGTGAACAGTCGCTTTCGTCTACCGAAGCGCGGACCGACGGTGATCCACACAATCTGTCCTGCGCTGTATTTGCGCGACTTGTCGCCCAGACGGATTGTCGCCGTCTTGCGCAGGGAACGCAACATATCCTCGTACAAATCCGTGTAGAAGTTCAACGCGAACATAGAAATCATCCCTCTCGATTCTTCCACAGTATGATTCGCCGTTGATATTGTACCTCCTGTTGAAGAGCGGGGAGATTGCGCCTATATCGTTCTATCGGAATCGCCAGAGTAGGTTCGCGCCGCGGTCTTGCGCCAGAATGGAGGCAGCGGAGTAGGCTTTAGCGTGTCCGTCGCCGAAGATGAGTGTTGCCAAACCGCGGTTGTCGCCTGTGGCGAAGTGGCGGGCATAGAGAGGCTTTAGCTGGGAGGGTGGTAGGTGGTTCAGCTCGCGCACGAGGTCGCGGTCTGCCACAAGCGGCGTTCCCAAGCGTGGGTCGCGCGGGTTGGGTTCGCCCACATACGGGTCAAACACATAGCCCCGATACTTCTCGGCAGTGGGTCCGCTTGCGGTGTCGCCGAACATCGGCGTGCGTGCAGGCTCTTCCATCTGCGGCAGGTAGGCAGGCGTATTGAACCCCTCCAGCTGCTGCGGGTCGTATGCCGTCGCCGCGGTGTAGCCAATTGACCCTATACCTCGCTGCGACCAGTCGGTTGGGAAGCCTGCTCTTTGCGCACTGGGACAGACAAAAATCCCCGTGTCGCGCACATAGGGTTGGATCATGCGCGTCCAAATTCGCTCGGGAACGTTGGTGGGCACGGCGTAGTTGGTCGAGGGCATGAACGCCTCGTCGTGGTCTTGCACATAGCTCATGACTGCCATCGCCAGTTGCCGCGCGTTTGAAAGGCACTGCGTTTGTCGGGCGCGCTCCCGCGCCTGCGCAAACACAGGAAACAGTATCGCCGCCAGAATCGCGATAATCGCAATCACGACCAGCAGCTCGATCAGGGTAAAGCCGTCACGGTTTCGCATAATCGCCTCAGAAACATTATAGCCTATTGCTTGCCTCAGTCGAAGATATCGAACAGGTCTTCGAGCCAGTCGCGTTTTTTGCGGCGTTTACGCTTGGGGTCGTAGTAGTAATCGTCGTCATCGTAGTGGCGCGTGGGGTGGGGTGGCTCGCCCCGATAGGGCGGTGGGCTGGGTTCGGGCGCGTAAGAGGGCGGTACGCCGCGAGCGAGGTTCTGTGTCTCTTGGATGTGTCGCTCGATAATCTTGTCGAGCTCGCCGCGGTCTAACCACACTCCCCGACAGTTTGGGCAGTAGTCGATTTCGATGCCCGCCCGCGTCGTCATCTGCAGCTCGATATTGCACACAGGACACTTCATGGTAGGGAAAGTGTACCCTACACTTCCCGCAAGTATCGCGCCGCGTCTTCGGGGGCTGTGATGTTGATGCCCACGCCAGATCCCAGTTCGAAGCCTGCATCGATGCTTAGGCGGGGCGCAATCCGCAGGTGCAGCCAGAATTCGCCGTCGTAGCCATTGGGGGCAGTGAACAGCATATAGTTATAGGGTGGGTCGTTCAGCGCGGTATGGAGACGGCGCAGCGCGTCTTGGAGCAGCGCGGCGAACTCTTCCAGTGTTTCGTCTGGAAGTTGCTCGAACCGCGCGACTGGTTCCAGCGGTAGAATCGCCAGTTCAAAAGGCGCGCGCGCAGCAAACGGCGTGTAGAGTAGAAACCGCTCGGTTTGGCGTACCACCCGCACCCCCTCGCGCAGCTCCTGACCTACGATAGCCTCAAAGGGGTGCCTGCCGTATCGGCTGCGATAGCGTTGCACGCCCTCGATATGGCGTTGCAGCACGGGCGGGACGAAGGTGAGCCCCACCAGTTGCGCATGCGGATGCTCTAACGACGCGCCTGCCGCTTTGCCTTCGTTGCGGAAAATGAGGATGGTTTTCAGCCGAGCATCCCCTGACAGTACCTGCAAGCGACGCTGATACATACGCAAAGCATCCGTCCATTGCGCGAGCGGCATCGTGACGGGGGACTCGTTGTGGCGCGGTGTTTCGATAATCACCTCATGCACGCCCACGCCGTCTGAAAGGGTGTAGATTCCTTGCGTGCGTGGTTGGAGGTTGCCCTCGGGCGCGAGCGCGGGAAACTTGTTTGGCACAACGCGCACGCGCCAGCCGGGGGTGTTGGGGGGCGTCCCTGCCTCGCGAAAGGCGTCCACTTCGGGTGGGGTCATCGCTTCGTTGCCGACACAGAACGGGCAGTTCGGCGCGAACTCTGGTTTGGGCTCGGCAGGCGTCTCCGTTTTTTTGAAATCGTGCGGGCGACGGCTGCGTTCGGTCGCGATAATCACACGCTCCTCTGTGATGATGTCCCAACGAATCTCTGGCATAGGTCTATATTATGGCAGATGCGCTGTTTGAGCCTGTGCTGTCGACGCAGGTTTGTAGAATAACGCGCCAATCCCCCAAACTCTTCACAGAGTGAGAAAATCGGCTTTGATTTTACCGCCTCTTAATATTCCCAGAAGTATGCTTTGGGGTGGAGGTTAGAGCGATGCGCAAGAGTGGCTTTACGCTGATAGAGTTGTTGGTGGTCATCGCGATTATCGCGATCTTGGCGGCGATTCTGTTCCCTGTGTTTGCTCAGGCGCGTGAGAGCGCGCGCAAGTCCTCGTGTTTATCGAATGCGCGTCAGATTGGACTGGCGGGCATGATGTATGCGCAAGACTGGGATGAAATTCTGCCTGAAACGGGTTGGGTTGGTCCCTGCAGTAGCCCTGTGCCGAATGCGAACGGCGTCTATGCGATTGGTGACGACTATTTCAGCGGTGTGTTCTCGTTCCCGATTGCCAGCGGTCCCTACATTAAGAACTGGAACATCTTCCAGTGTCCCAGCGACCCTGATAAGGGTGGGTTCAACAAGCTCAATTCGTTCTGCTACGAGGCGCAGCTGCTGGCGGTGAACATGCCTCGCTCGTATCCGGGCATGCGCAGTGTGGTGAACGCGATGCGCGATTCGTTCCCCCTGTCTTATGCGGGCAACTACTTCCTGAGCCGCACTTATGACCCTGGTTTTGACCGCAACAACTATCGTGGCGAAAAGATGCGTCCCCTGGCGGGTATTAACGCCCCAGCGAATGTGTTTTTTGTGGCTGATGTGGGCAGCAATATTGCGCCAAATGGGAATGCTTTTGCCGCGTGGTATATTGCGCCCGGCTATGGCAACAATCAGAACGACACGCGCTGGCGCAAAGGGGGTCGCCATCAAGGGGGGCGCAACTGGACTTTTTGCGATGGGCACGCGAAGTTTTACAAAGACCCGGCGTTCCAGAATCCCGACGGTAGTTTTCGTTCGCAAGCGGAGATTATCTACGAGTATCAGCAGCGCGGAATCTATACCTTTCCTGAAACAACGGGACCTGATTACCGTCGATAAACTCAGTACCTCCTCTCGGCAGTGGGGGCGGTTGCGGATGGCGTCATCTGCAACCGCCCCCGTGCTTAGGTCGTCTGGTGTTATCGGTTCAGCAACGCGCCGACATAGCGTAGGATTTCGTTCGCGCTTTCGGGCGTGTAGCCGCCCTGCGACACCATGCGGTCGATCACATCGTTGATTTTGCGCAGTTGTTCGGGGTCTGGGGTGCGTGCGGAGGTGGTGATTTTGACCACATCTTTGAGGTCGGCGAACAGTTTGCGTTCGATGGCTTCGCGCAGGCGTTCATCGCTGCCGATTTCGAACCGCACACCGCGCCGCGCCAGCGACGCCACCGAGCGCATAATCCCTTCACGGAACTCGCGCTTGGCATTCTCCGACACGCCAATCTGCTCTTCGATGCTGCGCATCAGTTTCTCATCGGGGTCTACTTCCTCGTTGGTAATGGGGTCGCGCACTTTGGTCTTGTTGCAGTAGGCGTCGACATTATCGAGGTAGTTCTCCAGCAAAGTATGCGCGGCTTCCTCGTAGCTGTAGACGAAGAAGCGTTGCACTTCCTTCTTGATTTGCTCATCGTACTCTTTGCGCACATCGTCGAGCAGGGTGAGCAGTTTTTTGCGCTCTTCCTCGTTATTGGTGTATTCGGTTAGTCCGTCGCGGATGGAGCGCAGCACATCGATGGGGGTGATATAGCGTTTGTCGCCGCGCACCATCGCCGCGGAGAGGCGGTTCAGGATAAATCGTGGCGAGACGCCTGTCAGTCCTTCATCGGGGTATTCCTCGCGCAACTCTTTCACATGGCGCTGGTCCCAATCGCCGACCTGTCGTTCGCCATCGTAGAGCTTCATTTTGGTCATGAGCGACATGCCGCTTTTCTTGGGCGGTTTCAGTCGGCTAAGCACCGCGAACATCGCCGCCACGCGCAATGAGTGGGGCGCGATATGCACTTTCGAGAGGTCTTGCGTCTCATCGCTCCACTGCGATTGCTGAATCAGTTTCTCGTAGATGCGCACCTCTTGGGAGACCTGCAGGTTGTAGGGCACTTTGACCACGAACATGCGGTCGATCATCGCCTCGTTCTCTTTGTTGGAGAAGTAGGCGTTGTACTCGTACTCGTTGGTGTGCGCGATTACGACCACATCGGTGTAGATGAGCGCGAAGCGTCCGATTTTGATCATCTGCTCGCCCGCGACGGTGTTGAGTTCGTACAGGAACCGCTTGTCGGCTTTGAGCATTTCGATGAACTCCATGATGCCGCGGTTCGCCTTATTGAGTTCGCCGTCGAAGTTGTAGACTCGCGGGTCGGACTCCACGCCGATTTGGGTCAGCAGGTTCAGGTTCACGCTGCCGGTGAGTTCGGAGACATCTTGGGATTTCGGGTCGGAGGGCTTGAAGGTTCCGATACCGATGCGTTCGCGTTCGGAGAACTTGATGCGCACGACGGGTACATCTTGGATATTTTCGCCCCATTCGTGGCGCAGTTTCCACTGGCACACGGGGCACAGGTCGCCCTCGATATGCACGCCGAATTGGCGTTTGAAGTCGGCGCGCAGCTCCTCGGGCACCAGGTGGAGTGGCTCTTCGTGCATCGGGCAGTCCTTGATGGCGTAGACGGCGCCTTCATCTGTGCGCGAGTAGCGTTCCAGCCCCCGTTTGAGCATCGTCACCAGCGTCGATTTTCCGCCGCCGACGGGTCCCACGAGCAGCAGGATGCGTTTGCGCACATCGAGCCGTTTCGCGGCGGGTGCGAAATACTCTTCTACGAGCTGCTGGAGGGTACGCTCCATGCCGAACAGTTCCGAAGTGAAAAACTTATACTCTCGGGGGTGTCCGTCGCCGTGTTCTTCAACGCCCGCGCTCATAATCATGTCGTAGACACGAGCGTGCGCGAGGTTCGCCACTTTGGGGTTCTGCTGGACAATCTCCAGATACTCCCGAAAAGTGCCTTCCCATGCAATCTGTTTTTCCAGCCGTCGCTGTTCTTCGATTTGGCGCAAGAAATCCGATGCGCTCATGCTCATAGACCCCCTTGTGCGTTCCGCAGGCAGTCGGGTCGCGTGTCCCCGCGACGGGCGTTCAGTGTGCCTCATTAGTTTCACCCCATGCTGTAAGGATAGTGGGTTGCCCCAACGACGCTTTTAAAGATTATCGGTTAGACTCGATTCGAATCGCAGGGGTTTCTGACCCGTGAGGGATATATTCCATACACGCTGTACAAACCGCGTATACTTCTGAGGCAAGCCAGCCGAACGCCAGTTCTAAAAGGATACTGCCCGTTGCGGCAGGAGGATGGTTTCCTGCCATGCAATTATACTACGATTTAACCTCGAGTTCGGTTCCTGTGTTCGGTTTGGGCTATAATTAGTCAGGAGGTTATGAGCGATGGCATTAGCGGATGTGGAGACCCGCCGTATGGTGTTGCGCGAGATTAACAAGCGCCACTTGGACACCTCGCGACTTGATGTGCAAGTGTTTCATGGTGTGGTCTATTTACGCGGCACGGTGAGCGGGATGCGCGGGCACGACATCGATGTGAAGGCGGAAATGGAGATTATCCGTCGCATTCTACGCCAGCGTCCGGGCATTCGTGATGTGGTGGTGGATGTGATTTTCCGTTAGGGGATGTGGCGTTGGCTGTGGGACGCGCTGTATCCGTCGCGCTGTGTGGCGTGCGGGCGTTTTTCTGCTGTACTGTTTTGTTCCGCGTGCGCCGGGGCGATTGCGCCGATTTTACCGCCTGCGTGCCGTCGGTGTGGGGTTCCCGTGCGTGGGTTAGGCGATTGCCGTTCCTGTCGGGGGCGCGTGTTTGCGTTTGATGGGGTGGTGTGCGCTGGGCTGTATCAGGGGAGCCTGCGCCGCGCTATTTTGAACTTGAAGTTTCGTCGCTGGCGTCGCGCGGCGATCCCGTTAGCGGAGCAGCTGTGGCAGGCGTGGAGTCGCCCAGAACATACGGCTTGGCGTCAGGTGGATGCGCTGGTACCCGTGCCAATTCACCCTGTGCGGCGTGCGCTGCGGGGGTTCAACCAGGCGGAACTGTTGGCGGAGCAGTTGAGCCGTCTTTCAGGCGTCCCCGTGCTGAAGAATGCACTCTGTCGGCGGCGCTACCGACGCCCGCAGGTGGGGCTGCGCCAAGCCGAACGCCTTCAAAATGTGCAAGACGCGTTCGAGGTCATTCGCCCTGACCGTGTTCAGGGGCGCGCCCTCGCTTTGCTGGACGATGTATTCACCACAGGCAGCACGCTCGATGCCTGCGCGCGCATGCTGAAGGCATCGGGTGCGCGATTCGTCGTTGTGCTGACCCTCGCTCGCGACCTTTGGGAAGTGGATGGGGCTCTGTAGATAGATTTCGTCCGACGCTTCGTACACGCGCTCCCCGATGCGCAGTTGCACCGTGACGGCGTGGTAACCTTCCCGGTTAGGCAGGCGGCAGCGCAGCCACTCGCTGGGCGTCTGCCACTCGCTCCAATCGCTCTCATCGATGCGATAGCGCATCGCTTGCGCTTTGCGCGCCCCATGCACATAGACCGAGACCATCGGTGAATCGGTGGCGAAAGCGTCTAAATTGATGACGATGGGATAGGTGTGGCGTCGCGCTCCCAGCAGTTGCGTCCAGGTGGTTCGATAGCGATTGGTATCGTCCGCGGCGAACCCGATGCCCAGCTCGCGGTAGTCGGCGTTGAGGAGGTTGGCACGGTGCGATGGGCTTTGCAACCACATTTGCAGCGCACGCTCCCATGAGAGCTGCCCTGCCGCGAGGTTCTCGCCCAGACAGGAATAAAAATACCCAACAGTCGCTACACGGGAGTCGGCGCGTCGCCCTTGCGGGTCGGCATGGCGAATCTGACCCGTTTGCAGGAGTGTTTCGGCATAGGTTTGGGCAGCCTCGCAGAGGGTTTCGTTCAATTTCAAAGGCGGCAGCCCTCGAGCCAGCCGCACCTCGTTAACCGAGACCGCATAGTCATGAAACAACTTCAGGCGCGTCTCCGTCGTGTTGGAGGCAGCCCACGCAATGCCCACGCCGAACAGAGTCATCCATAGCCAGATCCCGATGGCTCGGTTCACAGACATCTCTCCTCTGTGCATTATCGGCGCAACCATAGGAATACTCCACCTGCGAATTACCTGTCTCGCAGGACGGATGTGACATTTTATCAAGCAGTACCGTCTCTCCTTTTGATAACATGCAAGCCTATTATAGCACAGTGGGTATAATTTTCGCCATGCTACGGACGGCGAGCCACCCCTGGATGACGCGCGTGCGCGCCACTGCAACTTACACGGTTCAGGGGGCGCGGGTAGAACTTTTTATCTTGCCCCACACAAGCCTGCACCGCATTGCCGCGGACGCGCTGATACTCGCCTGTGACGCCACGCTGCGCATGACGAAAGGATTCCGCAAGCAGCTGCGCGACTATGCGGGGTTCGATTTCGTGGAACAGGAGGCGGTCTCTTGCGCGCCGTTGCCACCGCAGGGGGTGGCGCTCACAAACGCAGGGCGCACCAAGTTTCGACATATCCTGCACGCCAACATCTACGACGCCCAATATACCACCGATTCGGAGCGGCAGTTGCAGGCGTTGCGGAACGCGCTGACCGTGGCTGCAGAGCGGGGGATGCAAACGATCGCTTTTGCCGATTACACGCTGGATTTGCGCCGCGCCGTTGCGGAGGAGACGGCATGGACAATCGCCCAAGCAATTGCGCAACGCCCTGCGAGTTTGAATCACTTCCGAATTGTTTGCACCCACGCCGTGAACGGCTGGGCGTTCCAGCAGATTCTGAACTGGGTCAGTCAGAAGGGGTTCGAGCCGTATCGCGCGATGTATCGGGTGCGTCATACGGTTCTGCATGCGGTACAGGGCGACTGGCAAAAGACGCCGGCTCAGGGCTTTTGGCGGTTCACGGAGCCAAGTTTGCGTCCTGACGATGCCTTTATCAAGCGCGGTGGGCTGATTCTGCGCTCCAAAACGCAGGAACTCGCGCCGATTGCACTGGGCGATGCCACGATCACTGCTGGCGGCGCGTTGCCCTACCCATTTGTGCTGCACCTTGCAGTGCTGGAGGGTGGGCGTATCCCCGCGCGCGACACGCTGGTCGCAGGGGTACGCGCTGCGCTCTCCCTGTCGCACAACCAGAACCTCGGTACCTTGCTGATTCCGATGCCACATCCGCTTGAGGGGATGTCGCAAAGTGAATTCGCTCACACGGTTGTAGCAACGATCAGCGACTATCTTCACGAGCTGATTGCACGGATGGAGCGGTGTATTCTGTTGGGGGCTAACGAGGCTGAGTTTCGCGCGTGGCAGGAAGCCGTCGATGCGTTGCGCGAGCAACTGAGCCTGCCACCGCTGGAAGCGGCGTATTCTCAAGGGGCATAAGATGCACCGCAAACCGGTCATTGCGATTGTGGGGCGTCCGAATGTCGGCAAGTCCACGCTGTTCAATCGGCTGATTGGGCAGCGCGTGGCTATCGTGGAGGACACTCCCGGCGTCACGCGCGATCGGCTCTACGGTGAAGGCGAATGGCTCGGGCAGCCGTTCATCGTCATCGATACGGGGGGCATTCTGTTCAGCGACGATGATCCGCTCATCGAGCAGGTGCGTGTGCAAGCCCAGGTGGCGATTCACGAAGCGGATTATATTCTCTTTTTGGTGGACGCGCGTGATGGGCTAACGCCCGCGGATGAGGAAGTCGCCGAGATGTTGCGCAAGGGCAACAAACCGGTGCTTCTGCTGGTGAACAAGGCGGACAACCCCCAACTTTGGGAGAACCAGCGCGCCGAATTTTTCGCGCTGGGGCTGGGCGAGCCAATCCCTATCTCATCGATTCACGGGCACAACATCGCCGAGGTGTTGGAACGCGCGTTTGAATCGATTCAGGCGGCGCCCGATGCCACAGCGGAAGAAGAGGACGAGGAACCCGTCAAAATCGCGATTGTGGGGCGTCCGAATGTCGGCAAGTCGTCGCTGCTGAACGCGATTCTGGGTGAGCCGCGCGCGATAGTGAGCGAAATCGCCGGCACCACACGCGACACCCTCGATACGCCCTTCACCTGGAAGGGGCAACCCGTGATACTTATCGATACCGCAGGCATCAAGCGCCCCGGCAAGGTGCAGCGGTCGCTGGAATATTATGCGCAGCTTCGAGCGGAACGCGCCATGCAACGGGCGGATGTGGCGGTCGTGGTCATCGACGCCACCGAGGGTATTACTCACAACGACCGCCGAATCGCGCAACTGGCGGCGAACGCCGGGCGCGGCGTGGTCTGGGCGGTGAACAAATGGGACCTCAAAGAGCCGCCCGACGGTAATCTGGAACAGGATACCCCCCTCAAAAAAGACTTCGCGCGGCTCATGCAGCAGGAGGTCAAGTGGCTCGACTATGCGCCGTTTGTGTTCATCTCCGCACTCGCGGGCACGGGCATCGAACGCTTGCTGGACACCTGCATGGCGGTTGCCGATTTTCACTGCATGCGTATCGGCACAGGCGAGCTGAACCGCTTAATTCAGGAATGGCTGTTCGAGCGTCCCTACACGCGCAAGGGCAAACCGCTCAAAATCTATTATGCGACGATGGCGAGCGTGCGCCCACCCACGATTGTGTTGTTCGTGAACGACCCTGATATCGTGCATTTCTCGTACCTGCGCTATCTGGAGAATCAGCTGCGAAGCCGCTATGAGTATACAGGCGTTCCCATCCGATGGGTCATTCGCGCGGCGCACGAGGAACGGCATGGCAAATCGTCTTAGCCCAGATAGCGCCAGCAGCCGAGCGCAAGGAGAGCCATAACCAGCAGCCAACCTCCCTGCGCGACGGCACGACGCGACTCTGGGAACAGCCGTTCCCAGCCCAGCGCAAGAAACACACTGATCGGCAACAGCGCAGGATAGAAATACCGCCCCTGCGCTTGAAAAAAGACACGAATAAACAGCAAAAAACTGACCGCTATGAGCCCAAGCGTCACGCCGCACAGAGCCAGCCACACCCGCACGCCCGTCGGCATCGGCTCGCGGAGACGCCCCACAAAACCGCCAAACGCAACGAGCATCCACGCGGCTAATCCCCAGTAGACGCTGTCGGGAAGGAAGTTGGGTAGACCCGTGCTTGCTGTGCGCGGCGTGCCATAGGCGAACCAGAAACTGCGAAAAGTCCAATCCGCCACAAGCGTCAGGTACTGTCCCCATGTTGCGCCCCCCTTTAGAAAGTCTTCCGCCTTCGCCGTGCCTGCGAACACATGCATAAAGGTTTTCTGCAGGAGCGGGTCACTATACAGGAGGGCATTGCGCACGAACCACCCTCCGCCGAGGATTACCGCCAGCCCCAGCGCCATCCCTGTGCTTCGAACCGCCTGAACCCAGTGTCGCCCCTGCAATCGCGCTTGCCAGAGAACGCCCAGCGCGACCACGGGAATTAACAGCACGGCGGTGGCTTTTGTAAGCAGCGCGAGCCCGAGCAGGATACCCAAAACGACTTCACGCCCCACTCTTTCAGAACGGAAATGGCTTCCCGGCGCGCCTTGCGACGAAGAAGGCGATAACGAGTAGAGAACTGCTGCAAATAGCAGGTTCGTGAGCGCATCGTTGCCGACGGCGCTGCCGATGGCGATGTGCATCGGCAGGAACGCGGCGAAGCCCATGCCGCTCAGTGCGAGCAGGGGGCGTTCGGGAGCGATACGACGCAAGCTCAACCATACCAGCCATACCACGCCCGCACTGCACAGCGTGGAGAGCAGCCGCACGCCTTTGCCCTCGCCCCCGACGAGGTGGTACACCACCGCCGCCAGAAAGTAGTAGAGCGGCGGCTGGTGCGCCTCGTAGCCCACACCGGTGTAGCCCTCAAAAACGGGCAGACGCCACGCCCGCGCGACGAACTGGACATACTGAAAGTGCGCGCCTTCGTCGGGGGTGTTGGCATAGCCGTTATTGCCGAACGGCGTAGCGAGATTGTAAGCAATCGCCAGCAGGATATGCGCCGTCAAGATTCCCCACGGCGCATAGCGGAGCCAGCGGTCGCTCAGTAGCCCTTGCTGGCGATATATTTCGCGAGGTCGGCGACGCGACACGAGTAGCCCCACTCGTTATCGTACCACGCCATCACTTTCGCGAGGCGTCCGCCCATCACCATCGTCGAGGGCAAGTCCACAATCGCGCTGCGCTCGTCGCCGCGAAAGTCCATCGACACCAGCGGTTCGTCGGTGACGCCCAGAATGCCCTTCAGCACACCTTCCGCCGCCTGCTGGAACGCCGCATTAATCGCCTCTGCCGTCGCCTCGCGCGAGAGCGTCACGGTAAGGTCGACAATCGAGACGGTGAGCGTGGGCACGCGCAAGGCGATCCCGTGCATGCGTCC
>NKPV01000288.1 GCA_002254605.1 Armatimonadetes bacterium JP3_11 | reverse complement strand
TGATTCTGACCCATTGCGTACAGCCAAGTCGCGCGCGCAGCCCGTGCGAGTCTTAATGCCCTTACGGGCATTTGGTGATTCTGACATCCTATGTTCAAGAGCGGCTGGGCGTGCCGCGGGAATATCGTCAGACGGTCACGCCGCCGCCGTCCTTCGGCGCGCCGACCGTTGGCGGCATTCCTGCCCAGTTTGCGCCTTACTTCGAGCGCGCCGTCCGTTATGAGTTGCACCGCTGGCGGCAGAACGCAATTGCCCTGTTCAAGGGCAAGACGCGCGAGCAGTTTGTGAGCGACATCCTGCCGCTCGATCTTCAAAACGAGATTCGTTCGCAGTTGAACCGGTGCGCGACCGCCGACGATGCCGCCGCCGTGTTTGACCGATTGCTAAGTGAAGAAGAGTTGGAAAAGCGTCTCAATCGTCCTTATGCCCCAGTTCTGCCCGACCCGCTCGACGCGCTAAAACGCGCGAGCGAGAAGGAATTAGAGCAGGCAATTAAGGATTACTTCGCTGGTCTGCGAGAACGGATAATCGCCAATGCTGCCGAATGATTTTTGGGAGAATGAAAATCGCCGACTCTTGGCGATATTTCTACCGCGCCTGACG
>NKPV01000143.1 GCA_002254605.1 Armatimonadetes bacterium JP3_11 | reverse complement strand
CACTATTTTGGCTTGAACCGCTTAGACGAGTTGCCTGAGAAGCCGAGTGATTAGGGTGCCAGGCGCACCCGTTTCCAGCCGTTCGCCGCGCGCGTATAGAGTAGGCGATCGTGCAAGCGGTTGCGCCGCCCCTGCCAGAACTCAAAACTGTCGGGGATGACGCGATACCCTGTCCAGTACGGGGGACGCGGCACATCACGCCCTTCGTACTCGCGTTCCACCGCTGCAGCGCGCGCCTCCAGCCACACACGGTCGGGAATCGGCTCGCTTTGGGGCGAGACCCACGCCGCCAGCTGATGCCCACGCGGGCGCGTCGCGAAATAGGCGTCGGCTTCCGCATCGCTGACAATCTCCACGCGCCCGCGAACGCGCACCTGACGCTCCAGCGCGCCCCACCAGAACACCAGCGTCGCATACGAACGATGCGCCAACTGCTTGCCTTTCGCGCTCTGGCTATTCGTATAGAACACCAGCCCGCGCTCATCGAACCCACGCAGCAACACAAACCGCGCGTCGGGGTTGCCGTGTTCGTCAACGGTCGCTACGCACATCGCGTTGGGCTCGATAATCTCGGCGTTCAGTGCGTCTTCCAACCAGCGCTGCAGCAGCGCTACGGGGTCGTCGCCTGCGGTCGCTTCGGTCAACTCGCCGATTTCATAGCTCTTGCGGATACGGTCTATCATAGCGCGCCCCTCCTATCAGGATAGCAGGGAAATGATACCGAAAACGGGCGTTAGGATGAGGATGTTCGAAAATTCCCTTTGCAAGGAACCAACACGCCTTGCACGGGGCAGACCTGCGTGTGCGCCCTGCTATGCTCCGTTTTCTCGAACACCCTCCGTCAGGATTGTCTTAACTCCGACGCAGGGCTATCCGCTGTCCGTAGGTCAGAGTGCGCCAGAGCCACTCCATCGGTCCGTACTGGAAGCGAGAAAGCCACAGCACACTCAGCGCGACCTGAACCGCCCATATCAACACGCTCAGCGCCAGCCCCTCGGCAATACTCACCTTGCCGTGCAAGCCGAATCCGTAGCCGTAAAACAGTAGCGTACAGACCACGGATTGCATGAGGTAGTTTGTGAGCGCCATGCGTCCAGCGGCGGCGACTGGCGTAAGCAGGCGTTGCAGTGCGGGTAGCGATGTCCACAACAGCCCAAACATACCGATATAGCCTAACGCGAGTAGCGGTCCCACCACGATGCTCAAAGTAAGCCACCCGTACTGGAGCAGTTCGTTTTTGGCGCGGAGAGCGCTCATCAGCCCCGTTGCAATCAGCGCGTTGGATGCCAGTCCTAATAGGAGTCCCGCCACTGCGAGCCAGCCCAAGAGGCGACGATGTGCTTCTAATTGCTCAAACACCCCTATTTTGCTGAAATATAGCCCCAACAGGAACATTATCAACACATCCGGCGCGAAGAAGAGGGCATTCGTGAGCATGAGCAGCCATTCGATGAAGCGGAATTGCTGTGCCTCCCAGTAGCCGCCCTGCGCGTAGGTGCGTCGCCCTTGCTCAATATACTCCGCGAAAAAGCCCGCTTGTCCCGATTCATCGACGTTGCCCACCGACGCCCACCAGAGCGTTAACCCGCCGCAGCTAAGACACAGGAATGCTTGCAGCCCCCATAACCCAATCACCCATCCCAAGATAACGCTCGGGCGCACATTCCGAAACAGTAGCAACACCATGCCCGTAATCGCATAGAGAAACAACACATCGCCTGTCCAGATAAACAGCCCGTGCAACGCGCCTATAATTAAAAGGGTCGCAAGCCTTCGGAGCATCACTCGCGTCGGGTTCAATGTGCGCGCTTGGAGCCGTTTCATCTGCAAGCCAAAGCCCAACCCGAACAGAAACGCGAAAATCGGATAGAACTTGCCCGAAAACAGTCCCTGGATCAGTAAAAATGTCGCCGCATCGATCGGCTGTGCGAGGCTCTCCAGACGTGGGAACTGTTCCAAAGTGCTTAGCCCTTTGAAGGAACTCATATTGACCACCAGTATTCCCAGAAGCGCGATTCCGCGCAGGGCGTCCAGCGCGTGAATACGTTCACGCTCGCCTACTGGCGTTGCTGTATCGAGTTGCATCGTATCTTCTCCCCCTGAATGGCTCGGGCATGGCTGTCAGTAGGATTTTGAATTCTCCAAGCAAAGCGCGTTTCCTGTAAGGTACACTTAGATTCCCCGTAGTGTGGAGGCAGGAGGTGAGTTATGAAACGAGGATGGCTGTTGGTTGGGCTATGGATAGCGTTTGTAAGTACAAGTTTTGCGCAAGCCGTTCCCCGTTCGGTGGAAGCGATTCCGCGCAGTACGGAGCGGATTACCCTGTTCTGGTTGCCCCCACGCAACGAGACTCCCACAGGCTATCGTGTGTTCCTGAACGGCACTCAAGTTGCCGAGGTGGGCGCGGCGGCGAAATCGTACGATTTCACGGGGCTAACTTCGGGACGCGAGTATCGTGTGGGCGTGCAGGCGGTTTATGACGGCGGGCGCGTATCGGAGACGGTGGAACGCGTAGACCGCACCTATCGGGCGCTGCCTCCCGAAGCCCGCTATCCGATTCTGGTGGTGGGCGGCACGGCGTCGGGCGTCGGCGCCGCAATTACCGCCGCGCGCATGGGCGTCAAAGTCGCGCTGATGGAGCCCACCAACCGACTCGGCGGCATGATTACCAACGGCGTCGCCGTGACCGATGTGCGCCAACGCGATCGGATTAATGGGCTTTACGAGGAGTTCCGCCAGCGCGTGGAAGCCTACTACAAAGCGCGCGGCGACGATACCAGCCTCTACTTCTATCGCAACGGGTTGAACTTCGAGCCGTGGGTCGCCAACATGCTTATCAAGGAGATGGTCTACGCCGAACCGAATATTGATCTTTACTTCGGGGTGCGTCCCACGCGCGTGTTCAAGCAGGGCAATCGGATTACGGGGGTGGAGTTCGTGAGTTTGGATGGCACACGCCGAGGGCGCTTCTTCGCCAGTGTCGTGATTGACGCGACCGCCGAGGGCGACATTGCGGCGTGGGCGGGCGCACCGTACCGCATCGGACGCGAACCACGCAGCCCCGAAGAGCCGCACGCCGGCGTAATCTACTACGACCGACTCAACGACCGAATCCTGCCCGGCAGCACCGGCAAGGGCGACCGACGCATCCCCGGCTACGCCATCCTGATGATTGTGCAGAACTATCCCACCCCGCAAGTGGGCGCCCCGCCGCCCGGCTATAACCGACTGGAGTATGTGCTGTCGCCCCCATGGGAGCGTTCATGGGCGTATCTGTACGGACGCATTCCGGGCAACAAGTTCGAGGTGAACCAACACCCGCACGGCACCACTTGGCAAGAGGTGAACTACCGCTATCCCACCGCCAGCTGGGAAGAGCGACAACGCATCTACCAGATGTATAAGAACCATGTGCTGGGCTATCTGTACTACATTCAGACGGAGTTGGGACAGCCGAACTTAGGGCTTGCAGAAGACGAGTTCCGCGACAGCGACCACTTGCCCCCCATCTTGTATGTGCGCAAGGCGCGGCGCATCGAGGGCGAGGTGTTCCTGAAAGAGATGGATATCATCTTAGCGCGGGAACGCATTCGCCCTGATAGCATCGCGATTGGCGATTATCCGATGGATTCCCATGCTGTGCGGCGTGTGGTGGTGAAGGAGGGCGAGCCTGTGCCCGATATTCCCCACATGGGCGAGGGCGAGTTCTGGATTTTCCAATACACGCCGTGGTACCAGGTGCCCTACGGTGTGCTGGTGCCCAAGCGTGTGGAAGGGCTGCTGGTGACGACCTGCGTCTCCGCAAGCCATGTGGCGATTGGCACCCTGCGCATGGAACCTGTGCGGATGAATATGGGGCAAGCGGCGGGCGTCGCCGCGGCGCTGAGTTTGCAAACGGGCATCCCCGTGCGTCGCATCAAGCCTGCCGACATCCAACGCGAACTGCTGCGCCGATTCCGACAGTATATCTACTACTTCCCCGATGTGACGCCCGAGACGCGCTATTTTGAGGCGATTCAGTTTCTGGCAGCGCGGGGCTACTTCCCCTCCGAACGAATGGAACCCGAAGCCCCCCTCACGCGGGGCGAAGCGGCGCGCATCCTGTGGAAACACCTGCGCACCCTCAAGCCCGACCTGCCAGAAGAGCATTTTCAAGGGCTGGCGTTCACCGATGTGCTGTTCGGACACCCCTACGCCGTGCCGGTGCAGAACCTCTTCCTGTTAGGCGTAATTGAGCGCACGGAGAATCGGCGTTTCAATCCCGACGAGCCGATCAAGCGGCGCGATTTCGTGCGTTGGCTGGTGCGGGCGATGGCGATTCTGGAGCCGAACGCCTGGCAGCCGCTCGCGGGGCAGCCTTCCCCGTTCGTGGATGTCGCCACGAACGACCCCGACCTCCCGTTTCTGGCGCAGTTGCACGCGCGTCGCTTCTCGCCTGCCGTTTGGGACGGCTTAGAGGCGTTCACTCCAGAGGGCGTGCGTTTTCAGCCCGACGCGCCCCTACGCCGGGCAGACGCCGCGCAAACGCTCTACTTGCTGAGCGTCCGACTCTTCAATTAGCGGGTCAACGGGACCTGCGCCAGCTCGGTGTAGAAAGAGCCACTGGGTGTCAGCGTGCTTTGCATGAGGCTGATGGTGCGCAACTCATAGGCTCCGAACGGCGCAGGCAGCAGGCGTTGTACCGCGTCGTGGAGCCGCTTTTTAAGGTTTTCGGCGTCGCGGCAGGGCGTTTTGAGACGCGCCAGCGTGATGTGCGGGTGAAACGCCTTGCCCGTCGGCGCGGTGAGCAGACGCTGCTCCAGCGCGTTGGCGATGTGGGTTAACTCGGCGCTCCCTTTCGACACCCCCGCCCAAAGCACATTCGGGCGGTTCCAGTTCGGGAAGACGCCCAGCCCTTGCACGCCTATTTCGAACGGCGCGACGCCCGCTGCCACCGACTCCATCGCGTGCACAATCATCGGCGCGCGCTCTTCGGGCTGCTCGCCTAAAAACAGCAGCGTGATAT
>NKPV01000005.1 GCA_002254605.1 Armatimonadetes bacterium JP3_11 | reverse complement strand
GGTGGGGGCAGTGGCGTTGGGGACGCTGCTCGCAATCGTTGTCGACCTACGCTCGCGTTCCCCATGGGCGACACTGGTGGGGCTGGTTGCCGACAACGCTTTGGTGGGGCTGGTTCTCTGGTCGCTTGAGGGCACCGCATGGGCATATTGGCTCTTGTTGATCCCGTTATTTAATGCGTTGCTGCGCTCTGGTGCAATCGGCGCGTGGCTGGGCGGAATTGCAGGTTCAGGTGCGGTTGCGGGCGTGTCGTTTCTGAACACGGGCAAGCTGGCGCCCGCCGATTCTTGGACACTCAGCTGGATAGGGGGAATCTTAATCCTTGGGGGCGCACTGGGCTGGGCATGGCAACGACGCCTACAGATCGCGCATGATGCACTTCTGCAACGGGCGGAGCAGGCAGTCGTCGAAAGCGAAGCCGCCGAGCGACGGGTGCGCGAAAGCTATCGAGAACTCAAATATTATTATCACCGTTTAGAGGAACAAGTCTCCAATTTGCAAGACGCTGCGGAGTTGCTTTCTGCCTTGCAACAAGCGCGCGACCCCGATTCGCTATATCGGTCGATTCTGGAGCGTTTGCGTGCGCGGTTTGGGGCGTCGGGCGCGGCGTTGTATGTGACGGACGAGTCGGGCGCCGTGCTGCGTGTGGCGTGTGCGCTTGGTTCGCTCGCGCCCCTGCAACAGACCGCCTCGATAACGCCCATCCGACCATTTCAAAAAAAGCCCTCCACGCAGCAGATTGCCGACCAGCTGCGGGTAGAAGCGTTGGGCTGCGAGCGTATCGAGAACGCGCACAGGACGCCCCAAGAACGCGCAGATGCGCTCATCCAGCCCCTGATAAGCGAAGGGCGTGTCTTAGGAGCAATCGCACTCAGCACGCGCACCGCAAACGGGTTCTCGCCAGAGTTGCGCAACCGCCTGCGCGCCCTCGTGCCCTACCTGGTCGGATTAATCGAGTTTGCCGAACAGCTGCGCCTGATGAGTGTACGCCTTGCGGAAACACAAACCCTTTACAATATGGAGAACCTCATATTCTCCGTCAATACGCTCCAATCGCTTCCACAACAGGCGCTGGAGCTGCTTAAAACCGTTCTACCCTATGAGCATGCTCAAATTCTGCTGGGCAACAAGGGCGAGACTCTGGAGATGGCTGCGCAGGTCGGCGCGATGCCCGATCTCTCCGCAGTACTCTCCAGTCTCTTTGAGGCAAACCGCTCACCCTCATGCGGGCAGGTGCTCGACGATACCCATGAGCACGCCGCGCTCTTCGCACCCGCGAAAAGCCTCATGATGGCGCCGCTGCGAGGCAGTGCGCGGCTACAAGGAATCATTGTCCTGGGACGTACTGAGACCCCCCCCTTCAACGAACTGGAGCTCGAAACCCTCCAAACGCTGACATTTCAACTGACCAATGTACTGGAGCGCGCCCAACTGCTTAGCGACCTCGAACGGCTCGCAACGACCGATGGGCTGACAGGGCTTTATAACTACCGCCAATTTCGGGAACACTATCGTGAGGAGATAAACCTCTGTCGACGCTACAATCACCCGCTGGCGATGATGCTGATCGACCTGGACGGCTTCAAACAAGTGAATGACCAGTATGGTCACTTAGAGGGCGATTATGTGCTGGTGCAGTTCGCGGAGATATTGCAAAACGCCTTACGCAACACGGAGTTGATTGCTCGTTATGGAGGCGATGAGTTTGTCGTACTAATGCCGTCCACGAACCTGCAAGGCAGTCTCACGGCGGCGCAGCGCGTTGTGCAGACAGTCAGGGAGACCGCCTTTCACGATACTTCGGGAACGCTACGCCTTCGAATCACGGTAAGCATCGGCGTCGCAGCGTATCCCGACAGTACCGACAACCCAGCCGAGCTTTTGGAAAAAGCCGACGAAGCCCTCAAAATCGCCAAACGCAGCGGCAGGAATCGGGCGGTTGCTTACGAAATTACTGCATAAATGCTGAAGTCGCCCACCCCGCACTTAGATTATAATATAAGGCGTGCGATGGGCGAAAGTGGAGAACATAATGAAACTCACGACCCTGCAACAGGCTGAAGAATATGTACGGCGTGGGCGCTTGAAGCAAGCGGTGCGGGTGTTACGACGCGCTGTAGAGTCTGGGGATGCCCCGTTGGAGTATTATCTCCGCCTTGCCGATGTGTATCGCCTGCAGGACAACTGGAACGGCGCGATTGAAGCGATGCGCGCCGCCGTGCAATGCGCCCCCAACGCCGTGCCTGTGCGTGAGCGACTGGTCGAACTGCTCATCGAAAGTGGGCGACTGGCAGAAGCCGTCTCCGAGTGCCGACGCTGGCTCCGTGAAGCGCCCGACCACCCCATTCCGCTGGAGCATCTGCTCGACGCCTACTGGCAATCGATGGACTACGAACACGCCCTCCAGGTCGCCAACCAACTGGTGATGCTCCAACCGCAGTCGGCGCACTACCGCTTGCGCCGCGCGCGGCTGCTGGACAACCTCGGACGATACGCCCAAGCGATTAGCGATTACGAACACCTCGTGTTTGACCACGCTACTCCGATGGATATCATGGTGTGGGCAATTATCGAGTTGGAGCGACTGGATACGACGCAGATGGAGATGGTGCTGCGCCTTTTGACTGAAGATGCTCTCTTCCGCCTCAAGTTTTTGCGCGACCCTGTAGGCGCGGCGCGCGAGCGCGGGTTCGTGTTCAGTCGCGTCGGTGAGCAGATGCTACAAATCGTCTCGAACGGCGTGCGTGAAATGCCGAAGCCACCCCGCCGCTATGCCGACTATAACTGAGCGTTTGCGTCCTATTCAAGACGCCATCGGGCAACGCACGCTGGTGATGGGCGTTTTGAACACGACGCCAGACAGTTTCTACGACGGCGGTCGCTATGCCACGCTGGACGCTGCGCTCGCCCGCGCCGAACAGATGCTTGAAGAAGGCGCGGACATCCTGGACATCGGCGGCGAGTCCACCCGCCCCGGCGCTGAACCCGTGCCCGAAGCTGAGGAGATTCGACGCGTTGTCCCCCTCATCGAGGCGATTGTGGCGCGCTACCCCAATGCCGTTATCTCGGTCGACACGACTAAAAGCCGCGTGGCGCAGCAGGCACTCCAAGCAGGCGCCTGCATCCTCAACGACATCAGCGGCGCGACCTTCGACCCTCGCATGTTGGAAGTGGCTGCGCACACAGGCGCGCTGATCGTGCTGATGCATATCAAGGGCACGCCGAAAACGATGCAGCAGAACCCTGTCTACGATGATGTGGTGGCAGAGGTACGCGCTACGCTTCATGCCCACGCTCGCCGCGCGCTGGAGGCAGGCATCCCCAAAGAACATATCTGGCTTGATCCCGGCATCGGTTTCGGAAAGACGGTAGAGCATAACCTCCAGCTGCTGCGGGGGTTGCCCGAACTTCGCACCCTCGATTTCCCGATTCTGGTGGGGACCTCGCGCAAGTCGTTCATCGGGCACATTCTGGGCGGACTGCCCCCTGAAGAGCGACTGGAGGGCACCTTAGCGACGCTGGCGCTCGCCGTCGCATGGGGCGCGGACATCGTGCGCGTCCACGATGTGAAAGCAGCGGTTCGGGCTGTCAATGTCGCGGATGCACTCTGCAGAAGGTAGACTCGGTAGGCATGCGACGAGTGGAATCGGTCTAATAAAAAAACGATGGAGAACTACTGTCTCAAAAACGGGCGCATCCTGGACCCCGCGACCCAGTTGGATGCTTACGCCGACCTGCGCATTCGCGGTGGGCGCATCGCCGAAATGGGCACAGAACTCTCCCCTGAAACGGGCGAAACCCTTATCGACTGCACAGGCTGCTGGATTGCGCCGGGACTGGTCGATATCCATGTGCATCTGCGCGAGCCGGGGCAGAGCCATAAGGAGACTTTGCAAACGGGCGGCGCCGCGGCGGTTGCGGGGGGCTTCACGAGCGTATGCTGCATGCCGAACACCGACCCGCCTCTGGACAATCCGACGCTCGTGTGGGAGATTCGGGCACGAGCCGAGCGCGAGTCGCCTTGCAAAGTGTATGTTGTCGCGGCGCTGACGCAAGGCATGCGCGGTGAGATACCTTGCGACTACCACGCGCTCAAGCAAGCGGGGGCGATTGCCTGCTCTGACGATGCGTTCCCCGTGCAATCCGCGGAAGTGATGCGTCGCGCGATGCTCGGCTGCGCCGCCTATGAACTGCCCGTCGTGACGCATTGTGAAGATAAGACCCTCAGCGAGGGAGCCAGTATGCACGCGGGCGCGGTCAGTGCGCTATTGGGGCTCAAGGGCGCGCCTGCCTCTGCCGAAACCGTGCAGATTGCTCGCAATGCGCTCCTCGCGCAGGAGACAGGATGTCATCTACACATTCAACACCTCTCGACGGCGATGGGCGTGGAACTGGTGCGCTTTTTCAAGGCGCAGGGGGCGCGTATTTCGTGCGAGGTGGCGCCCCATCACCTGTTATTGACCGATGCGGCGTGTGCTGAGTTCGACACGGATGCCAAAATGAACCCGCCTCTGCGTTCGGAAACCGACCGCCTTGCGCTCGCGCAAGGGGTGCAACAGGGCGTGATTGATTGCATCGCGACCGACCACGCCCCGCACGCGCCGTTTGAAAAAGCGCAGCCGTTTCCCGCCGCGCCGTTTGGAATCGTCGGGCTGGAGACCGCGCTGGGGTGCGTCTTGCTCTGGAATAGCCTGCTTGCCCAGCCCCTTACGCCGTTGCAGATTGTGGATTTGCTTAGCACCACTCCTGCCCGCCTGATGAGGCTACCCGCAGGGACGCTTGCCGTCGGTGCGCCTGCGGATGTGGTGGTCATCGACCCGAACCTACGCTGGACAGTAGAGCCCACGCGCATGCATTCCAAGAGCAAAAATACGCCGTTCAAAGGCTGGGAACTGCGGGGCAAGGCACGCTACACCTTCGTGAACGGCGTACTGGTACACGCTGCCCAATAAAGGTGTTTATTTTGTCTCCTCGAAGGGGCGCGGTGGCGGCAGAAGTGGGTTCGGGATATCCTTGCGCAACACAACAGCCATCACGCGCATCCCCATCGGAAACGCCATTTCAAACTGCAGATTGTCGGGCACGGGGTCGTAGTCGCGTAGCGAGATAAAATAGAGCATCTCGCCGTCGGGATCCCACGCCGGGAGCACATCGCGGAACTCCGGCTGGGTAATCGGGTGGATTGCCCCGGTTTCTGTGTCGTAAATCTTGATGATATGCGTGCGCTCGTTCGGGGCGAAACTATACGCCAACCATCGTCCACATGGCGACCACGCGAACCCTTCGATCATTCCGTACTCACTGCGCTCCACGAGTTGAAGCGTGCGCTGCTCGATATCGAAAAGATGCAGTTCGAACCGATGGTTGCTGAGCGCGATGCGGTCGGCAGTTGGGCACACCTCCAGGCGGTAAGGGTGACCGATATCGAACGCCTCGAAGCGCGTGACGCCGTCGGGCGTATGCAGTTCAAGGCAGGGTTCACCGCTTGCATCGGAGACCGTGATAATCCGCGTACCGTCATTTAGGAACCGGCTCAGGCGATAGCGCACGCCTTGCGGCTCACCGTGCTGGAGGACTGCGCCTTCCCAGTTGCCCATCGTGAACGGCTTGCCGCGCACCGTGAGCAGGAGCGAATGTCCTTGGGGGTGAAGCGTGTACTCTTGTAGGTACTTGTCGGTCTCCACGAACTTGCGCTGCGCCTGCGTCCGCGGGCTGCGCAACTCCACCGGGATCAGGCGGTTCTCGCCTGTGGCTAAGTCCAGCACATACAAATCCGCGCCTGCGTGATATACGATTCGCTTGCCGTCCGTGCTGGGGTAGCGCACATAGTACTCTTCGTGGTGGGTGTGGCGCTGCAGGTCGGCGCCGTCGGGCAAGCAAGAGTAGATATTCGCGATGCCTTCGTGATCCGACACGAAGTAGATGCGCTCGCCAATCCACATGGGCGCCGTCAGGTCGCCGTCGGTGGGTTGGAAGCGCGTGAACTCGCCGCTGCCTGTGCGGTCAATCCAGAACACGCCTGCCGTGCCTCCACGATAGCGTTTCCAGCGGGCGGGATCGCCTGTGTGTCTGCCCAAAAGGATGGCGCCGTTGGGTCCGAAGCTGATATGGTTCGCCAAGCCGTAGGGGTACTGTGTGGGCAAACCGCCTTCGAGCGAGACGCGCCACAACACGACTTCACGCGGGGGGCGTCCTGCGGTGCTGTTGTAGATGACCTCGTCGCCGTCGGGTGTCCAGCCGACGACCTCGACGCGCTCTGCGCCCTGATAGGTTAGGCGGCGCGGCTCGCCCCCCTCCGCAGGCATCACATACACCTCAGGATGCCCCTCATCCCGCGCCACAAAAGCAAGCCACTGACCATCGGGTGAGTAGCGCGGCGTGATCACCATACTTAGGCTGGTGGTCAATCGCCGTGCGATTCCGCCTTCTACAGGAACCGTCCATAGGTCGTCCTCGCACACGAACGCGACCGTGTCGCCGCTAATCGTCGGATAGCGATAGTACCCTTGATGCATGGCGTGGGGATTATACCTGTTCAGCATCCGGCGCCGAAGTTGAAAAGCACCGCCAGCAAGTCTGCATCGTCGACCGTGCCGTCGCGGTTCACATCGGCTTGCGGGTCGCTCGAGCCGAACGCGAACAGCACCAGCAGCAGGTCGGCATCGTCGATAGCGCCATCCTGATTCAGGTCGCCTGCTTTGAGCGTGAAGTTGAGCGTGACGAGGTCGCTCAATGGTGTGTTCTGTTGGGCGCACAGCCAGACGCCGTTGGGCGTGCTGACCCGCACCTGCGCGGCGCCTGTTAGTGTAGTATCGAAGGCAAAGCCCCCGTTGTTGCCCAGATTCAGGTTCACGGTCTCCTGTTGGCTGCCTGCTTGCACGGTGAAGCGCACTGGGGTTCCCTGCGGGTTGGCGACCCCTTCCAACGCGACTTGCCCTTGCACACGCACGGGCGACACGCTCAGCGTATTCGTGGCGAACACAGCAGCATAGGTGTCGTCGCCGCTGAACTCCGCACGCAGCGTCTGGTTGCCTAACGGGGCGCTAAGTGGAATAATGTAGCCCAGCGTCGCCACGCCCGTGCTATTCGTCACGGCGGCGCCCACAATCGAATCGTTCACCTTGAAGGTAATCGTGCGCCCGCTAAGGGGGGCGTTGTCCAGCGATTGGCGCAGGGTAGCTTGAAGCGTGATCGCCTGTCCGCGTCGCCCACTGACCGCAGGCAGCGTGATACTGGTCGCTCGGCGAACCTCCATCGCGCCCGCGAACACGCGGTCGTCCACGATAA
This sequence comes from Armatimonadetes bacterium JP3_11, assembly GCA_002254605.1. GTDB lineage: Bacteria > Armatimonadota > Fimbriimonadia > Fimbriimonadales > GBS-DC > GBS-DC. The sequence goes on along the minus strand of NKPV01000005.1, from coordinate 38,864 downwards.
AATCGCCCGTGTTAATCGTGTTGCTATTGTTGCGGTCGTACCAGAGCGCGACCGAGACATCGTAGGCGCCTGCTGCGGCGTCGCTCGGCACGAGAAAGAATCGGGCGCGGTTATTTGTGCCTTCGATGAGGCTTACCTTCAGGTCGCGCGGTGGGTCTGAGAGCCATGCGCCTGTCCCCAGCCGAATCGACGCGCCGAGTAGAACCTGAAAATCGTGAGTGGCGTTGATGGTGTAGCCCAGCGTCGCCTGGGTGCTTGTGCGTACGGGGTTGGGACTTACGAGAAGGTTCTGGATGGTTGCCACGGCGCCCTGCACCAGTTGGTAGCCGCCTGGAGCGTAGTAGTGGCTCAGGATTTGCTGCCAGTTTTTCGTGCCGTAGCCGTGGAGGGGCGCGCTGCTGCTACATGCTTGGCTGCTGGAGAGCCGTCTGCCGGTAGCCCAGCGTGCGGAGCCCCACTGACACATCCCACGCCCGTGCCCGTTGAGCGCGAAGCCCGTACACACCGGGTCGGCAATGCAGGGCCAACTGCTGCCCGTGCCCGAATAGCCGTTGCCGCAGCCCGCATTGTTGTTCTCCGCGGAGTACTCTGCGCGTGCGATGTTGCCCGCGCTGGTGAGCAGCACATAGCGTGTGGTGGCGTCCACCGCCGCGTTGCCGTTGCTGCTCTGATTGCCCGTGAATACTTGGCATGAGGTAGAATCGCAGATGTCGTAGCTGCTGTTGATGGGGCTATAGACGAACGACACGCCGTAGCTGCGCACAGCGACCGCGCCCGCCTTGAGCGATTCCATACCTGCAGGCGGATTCTCGCTCCCGAAGCGCACATTCCCCCAGCAAGCATACCATTCGCTGGTAATCACGCCCTTACAATAGGTGTCGATAGTGTAGACCTCCACGCCGCCGGGGCAGTTCGTGCGCGAGGTGCAGTTGCGCCCCACTTTGATATACTTGGGCAGCACAATCGGCGCAGGCGCGGCAGGAAAGAAGTCGCCCCCCTCCTCCTGATGGCTCTCTGTGCGTGGGATTGAGGTGGGAGACGACGGCTGGTTCTCGCACGCTTCACAGGGTTCGGTCAGCATGTCCTCGCGATGACGCGGCGAGCGCATATCTTGCCGTTCGATGCCCGACCCCGCCTGCATCGTGAGGCGATAAATCCAGTCGCCCTCGCTCCACAGCTGCACATGCTCCAGCAGCAGGGTGCGATAACCCGCTTTTTCCAACATAATGGCGGCGAAAGGCTGCGCCTTGCCCTGTAGATCGTGGATGGGAAACTGTAGGAAAAACAGTCCCCGCGCGTCGGTGAAGGTCTCACCTGCGTGGTTCACCACGCGCACGCGTACTCCCTCCAGCGGCTGCCCCGTCGCTTCGTCAATGGCGAAGCCCACCACGATCATCTGGTTCGGCTTGCGTTGCGCCCACAGGAAGCGCCAGTCGGTCTCCTGTGGGGGGACAAGGGGGTCTAAGTAGAATCGATGGGGGGGTGTGGAGTCGCTGACGGTGAGCGTGGTGGTGATGGGATGATAGCCCTCGTGTCGCACCTGCACGATATAGCCGCCCTCAGGCAAGTACGCCGTTAGTCGCCCATCCGATTGGGCGCGGAACGGGTAGACCTGTCCCGTGGTCGGTTCTGTGAAGACAACTTCGGCGTTCAAAGCGCGCCCCGAAACCGAGTCGTGAACGCGCAGGTCGACCCATTGCTGCGCCAGTGCAACGCCCAGCGCCAGCGACACGATGAGGCTTAGCCACCCTTTCGTCGCCCGATGCATGATTTCAGTATACCACAGGTTTAAGAGGTTTAGTCGCCTACGCCCATGAACTCGTCGACGATGCGGAAGAGATTACTATAATAGCCCCAGGCGAAGGCGATTAGGGCAATCCCTGTGGCGAGCAGACTGACCAAGAACATGAGACGAAGAAAGGCGCGGGGCAGTTGGTGGAGGTTCGTCGCGGCGCGTTCGCGGTACCAGTTTGCAAGCGTCTGCAGGATGGTCGGCAGGTCGCCCGTTTGGACGCCTGTACGCGCCATCATCACCTCCTCAACGGGAAATATCTGCGAGCGTTCCATCGCCGTATCGATGTGCGCAGCACCTTCTGCCCTCGCCAGTTCCACTGTGAGCAACGCCTCTGCGATTGCCCGATTAGGCACTGCGCTTGCCGCCAAGGTATGCGCCGTTGCTGGGTAGACCCCCGCTTGCGTCAGACGCGCCAGATGGAACAGATACTGTTCCAGCGATTGGGCGCGTATCCAGTCGGCGTAGACGAAGAAGCCCAAGCCGTTGAGGCGTAGGCGCGCTGCCAGCCGTTCGCTACCCGCTATGAGGTAGCCCAGCAGCATGAGCGCAATCATGAAAAGCATCGTCGGCAAACCGAAGCGGAGGAACGCCTTCCCGAAACCGCTCAGAATGGCTTGAAACGCCTCCGAAGTGGTATTGCCCACAAAATCGCGCAGCCCCCACAGCAAACCGATGCCCAACGGCGCGATGAGCGGCAACAGCAGCACCGCATGCCACAAACAGCCCTGCGACAACAGCGACCACCGACGCACCACACGGTGTTGCTCGTAGTACTCAACGAGCCGATCCAGCATCTCGGGAAGATACCCCCCCTGCTCCGCTGCACGGAACGCGCCGACCACAAACGCGGGAAACAGGTCGGGGAACTTCGTCATCGAATCGGAAATCGCGATGCCCTGCGCCGCGTCATGTGCAATCGCGCGGCTGGCGCGTTGCAGCCCCTTATGCGGCGTGCGTTGGCTCAGGCTTTGAAAAGCATTCGCAGGCGTCATTCCCGCTTTGAGCATCGAACGCAGTTGCATCAACCACATCGCCATTTGATGCGGTGGGACACGGGAACGCTCCCAACTTCTGTCCGTGCCGTGCGCGCTGTGCTGTAATAAGCCGCCCCGCGTAGCGTGGGCGTTCTGCGCCGGCGCGTTTGTGGTAAGGGGCGCCGACGCCTCTGCGGGCGCTGTGGCTAACCTCACCACGCGCAACCCTTGCCGTCCCAAAAGTTGCTGCGCCTGACGGACATCGGCAGCATTCAGTTCCCCCGAAACTATGCGCCCCCCTGAATCAACGGCTTGATACCGAAAGATGGGCATCGTAGATGCGCACCTCCTGCGTCTGGACTCGTGGGTCGTTCAATCGCTCTTGTAGGGACGTCCCGTCTGGCAAGATGTGGTTCGGCGTCATCTCTGCCAGCGGAATCAACACAAACGCTCGCTCGTACATACGCGGGTGGGGAATCGTGAGCGTCGGCGTGTCTAAAACCAGCTGGTCATATAAGATAATATCGATGTCGAGTGTGCGCGGCATCCATCGCCCTTCGGTGAAATTGCGCCCCAACTCGGCTTCCACAGTCTTAGCCGCCTCCAGCAGCGCATGCGGCGTCAACTCCGTCTCCGCCCACACTCCCAGATTCAGATACAGTCGTGGTTCGGGGGTCTCACCCACAGGAACCGTCTCATACACCCGCGAAATCTGATATGGGTAGACTCCATGCGCTCGGAGACGCCGCACCCCCTCCTGCAGATTCTTCAGACGATCGCCCAGATTCGATCCGAGACTCAGATAGACCTTCGCCGCCATGCGTATTGGATTATACCCCAGAGCGTGTTTGGGAACTCGCAGCATCGATCAATCCCCCACGCCTCGTTCTCATCATCCCCCAAACGCACCCCGCTCACCGAAGCGAACTCACTTCCCTATTCCGCATAGAACCCGTCGCCGCCTCAACAAGCACACGATTTTTCGAACACCCTCCGAAACCGTTGACAAAGCAGACGAAAATGGGGTATAAATTACTTAGTCAACCAATATGGTCTAATGGGTTGACAAGGAGGCACAACGATGAGTGTACGATGGATTCGAGCAACGGGCTATAGCCTTGCGTTGATTGCGATTACTGCATTTCTTGCGGCTTGTGGCAACCAGGGTACGCCTGCCTCGAACGGCGCCGCGGAAACAAAACCCTCAGAGCCTGCTAAGGAGACCACCAACACACCGGCTACTGCCACAGACCCCGAAGCGGCGAAAGGTAAACTGGTGTTCGTACAAGTGGGTTGTAATGCGTGCCACATGAATCCCACCGTCGGCAAAGATTACCCCGACTTGCGTGGGTTGTACGGTTCGCAAGTGAAACTGAAGGACGGCTCCACGGTCGTTGCGGATGAAGCCTATCTCCGCGAGTCGATTTTGAACCCGAATAAACACCTCGTGGCGGGCTACCCCCCTTCCATGCCGCCTTACAACTACCTCAAGGAAGAACAGGTCAACCAGCTGATTGCGTATATCAAGTCGCTCAAAGACGAGAAGCCTGAGTTTGTAAAATCCCAATAAGCAGTTTTCGGTGGGGGCGCGGGTGTTTTACTGGGTCAGCCCCCACGGTTTCAAGTTGGAAAGTTGTCGTACGCATGCCGTGCAGGATGCGCTTGCAAAACGCCATAAGCAGCAGCGACTCGGACCACAAAACACAGTCCGAGGATTATTCCGTATCGCATGAGGCGATTCATCGACGCCCTCTCCGCGCAGTGGTGTGGAATCCTTACCTCCGCTTGGCGCGAATTATCGCCCGACGACGGCTTGACAGCGTCCGCATAGTTCGGTTGCTTCGTCCACATCGGGCAGCACGAGCCAGCATCGGGCGCATTTGCGTCCCGGCGCGAGGCTGACCTCCACTTGTAAGTTGTTTGGGCTTGGCTCGATAGTAGCCTGCGAGACGCCGAAGATGCGCGCCAACAGGTTATCGGGCGCAGCCGGTGTGGGATACACGCTGAGAATATCGAACAACGGCTTAGGCGCGCGCACCGTGACCCGCGCGCTTTGCGGGTTCGGAATGCGCTTTTCGTTTTTCGCCTGCTCTACCGCCCGGTTGACCACTTCACGCAGTTCCAAGATGCTTTCGAATCGCTCCAGAAGGGTCTTGTCTTGCCATGCCTCGCACATGGTGGGAAACTCGGCGAGATGGACGCTGAGAGGCTTGTGGGGCACAGGCAGACGCTGCCACACCTCTTCCGCGGTGTGGGGGATGATGGGCGCCAGCAATCGGGTAAGTGTATGCGCTAACTCGTACAGCACCGTCTGCGCCCCGCGCCGCGCCACCGAATCGCGCGACTCCGCATACAGCCGATCCTTAATCACATCCAAATAAAACGCGCTCAGTTCCACATTGCTGAACCGCCGCGTCTCGTGGTAGAACTTGTGATACTCAAACGAGTCGTAGGCGTTGAGGGCGTAGCGCAGGTACTCTTGGAGGGTGGCAAGCATCCAGCGGTCGAGGTCGTTGAGCTGCTCGTAGGGCACGGCGTCGGTTTCGGGGTTGAAATCGGCAAGGTTGCCCACCATAAAGCGCAGCGTGTTGCGGATTTGGCGGTAGGCGTCGGCGACATATTTGAGAATCTCTTGCGAAAGGCGGACATCCTCGAAATATTCGCACGAAGCGACCCATAGGCGCAACACATCGGCGCCCAGCTTCTGGATGACCTCCAGTGGGCTGACCACATTGCCAAGGCTTTTGCTCATTTTGCGCCCTTCGCCATCCAGCACGAACCCGTGTGTGATGACCATCCGATAGGGCGCGGCGTCGCGCGTGCCGATGCCGATCATCAAACTGGAGTTGAACCAGCCCCGATGCTGGTCGGAGCCTTCCAAATACAGATCGGCAGGGTAATGCAAATAGGAGCGCGCCTCCAGCACCAGCCGGCTCGTGCTGCCCGAATCGAACCAGACATCCAGCACATCGGTCTCTTTGCGGAACTCCGACCCGCCGCACTGGGGACAGGCAAAACCTTCAGGAAGGAAATAGGCGGCGGGTTTCTCGAACCAGACATCGGAACCTTCGCGCTCGAGGAGTTGCGCGATTCGCTCCACGGTTTCGGGCGTTAGGATCACCGCGCCGCAGGCTTCACAGTAGAACGCGGGGATGCCCACGCCCCACGCGCGTTGACGGCTGAGGCACCAGTCGGGTCGGTTCTGCACCGCGGCGGTAATCCGGGTTTCGCCTTCGGGGGGGATCCAGCGCACTTGGCGAATAGCGTTCAAGGCGCGTTCGCGATGCCCCGCGTGGTCGATGCTCATAAACCACTGCTCAGTCGTACGGAAAATCAGGGGGGTATCGCAGCGCCAGCAGTGGGGATAGTTGTGGCGGTAGGGTTCGTAATGCAGGAGCGCGCCAACCTCCTGTAGCCGTTGAATCACCGCGCGGTTCCCTTCGGGCGCAATCGGCAGCCCTGCGAACTCGCCCGCTTCCTGTGTGAACACCCCCGCGGCGTCCACGGGACACAAAATCGGCAGCCCGTACTTTTTGCCCGTCGCAAAGTCTTCGGCGCCGTGCCCGGGCGCCGTATGCACCACGCCGGTACCGTCTTCCGCCGTGACATAATCCGCCACTACGACGGGCGACTCGCGCTCGAACAGGGGATGTTTGGCGATTGCGCCTTGCAGGTGTTCGCCGGTCACCGTGCCCAGTACGGTGTAGTCACGAATGCCAAACGCCTCCATTGTGGGCGCGACGAGCCGATGCGCCAGCAAATAGACAGCGCCATCAGTACGCACATAGGCGTACTCCAGTTCGGGATGCACCGCCAACGCCAGGTTGGCGGGAATCGTCCACGGCGTGGTCGTCCAGATGAGAATCTTTAGGTTCTCCGTTGTGGGCGCGTCGGCAGGGGGCTTCACCACAGGGAATGCGACATAGATGGAGTCGGAAGTTTTCTCGTCGTATTCCACCTCGGCGTCGGCGAGCGCGGTTTGGCAAGTGGGGCACCAAAGCGTGGGGCGCAGCCCCCGATAGATGTAGCCGCGTTGCGCCAACTCGCCGAAGATACGCACCAGCCCCGCCTCGAACGCATAGTCCATCGTGAGGTAGGGGTTGTCCCACTCGCCCACTAAGCCGAGCCGTTCGAACTGTTCGCGCTGGATATGCACATAGCGCTGAGCGTATTCGCGGCAGGCGCGGCGCAGCGTGATTTTATCGGGCTTCTCGCCCTGCGCAAGGAACTCTTTACTCACCGCGTTCTCGATGGGCATGCCATGATTGTCCCAGCCCGGTACATAGGGCGTGCGGTAGCCCCGCATACAATACGAGCGCACCACGATGTCCTTGAGGGTTTTATTCAGCGCGTGCCCGATATGGATGTCGCCGTTGGAGTAGGGCGGTCCGTCGTGCAAAATAAAATCGCCATTGGGGGCGGGCTTTTCGAGCATGCGCTGGTAGAGGTTAATCTCGCGCCAGAAGGCTTGCCAGCGCGGTTCCTGCTCGGGCAAGTTCGCCCGCATCGCGATGGTATCTTCCTCTTTCGGCAAGTGGAGCGTGTCTCGGTAGTTGTGCGCCATAGGTGGGAGAGATTATACCTGCATAGACGAGCCAGCTCCCTAAGGGTGTTCGGAAAATCGGGGGAGCGGAGAATAGCAAGGCGCACACCCTGCAAAATCACACGCTCTTGCCAATAATAGAGGCAGGAGGCGTTGGAACGATGCACACGACGCTGAAAACAACGACCAAGAAACATAAATTAACCCTATCGGGTGAGATAGGGTTTGCCGAAACCCATGCACTCTGGGACGCCGTGCAGCAAATTGCGCAGCAGCCCAAAGAGACCCTGGTCGAATGGAGCGAGCTAAGCCACATGCACTACGCAGGCGTGCAGATGCTGTTCGCTCTGCGCAAATCGCTTGAGGAGCAAGGCTGCAAACTGCAGTTTGGCGAGCCAAACCCAGCCTTATACGCCCAGCTGCACACGCTCGGTGTGTGGGACGCCCTGATTCAATCCTAAATTCAAGGGAGCGGAGCGATGGATAGCTTGATGCAACTGTTTTACGACGAAGCGAACGAGATGGTTGAGGGGATGGAGCAGGTGCTGCTCGCTTTAGAGTCGGGCGAGCCAGACCCTGAGACGGTGAATGCCCTGTTCCGCTACGCGCATTCGTTCAAGGGCAACAGCGCGGCGATGGGGTTCACGCACCTTAGCAAGTTCACACATGGCTTAGAGAGCGCGATGGAGTCGCTGCGCAAGGAGCAACGCCCACTAACCCCCGAACTGGCGACCCTGATGCTGCAGGCGGTGGACTTGATACGCGCCCTGTTGGAACGCACCCGCACCGAAGGCGATGTAGGCGACCCTGCCTGCGACGCGCTGCTCCAGCAGATCAACGCTGCCCTCAACGGCGTAGAGGCTTCTACCGTTGGGCAAGCACCCAGTGGCGCACCCTCGCCTCTCTCCGCAGGAGCCACGAGCAGCGTGGAAACGCCTGCCCAGTCTGAGGTCCCGCCTGCTACAGTCCCCGATACCGCAACAGAATCCGACACGCCCCAGTACCGCATTTTCTATCAGCCTGCGCCGACCCTCAGCGCGGAGCATGACCCGCTGCAACTTCTCGAAGAGCTTCAAGAGTACGGGCAGGTGGTTGCCTGTCGGTTCCGAGAGCAGATCCCGCCTGTAGCACACCTGAAGCCCGACGCCTGCTATGGCAGCTGGGAGCTCATCTACGAAACGGCGTTTGAGCCGGCGATTGTGCGCGCCTTGCTGGAGCTGACCGCCGAGGGCGCGGAGGTGCGCATTGAGCCATTACAGAGCGTGCCGGAACAGTCCCACACGGCTTCGGAGCCGTCCACACAACAAGAGCCTCCTAACCCTTCAACAGAAACAACCAGTGTCGCTGCCGTCAACGCGAACACGGCGGTCGCCACTGCAAGCGCCAGCAAGGGCGAAGCCCAGAGCATCCGCGTCTCCACCGAGAAAATCGACGCGCTGATGAACCTCGTGAGCGAGATTGTCATCGCCCAGTCGATGCTCTCCAGCGCACAAAACGCCGATACCGACGAACGCACCCGCGCCGCGATTATGCAGATGGAGCGTCATGTGCGCGACCTGCACGAGCGCGTGATGGCAATCCGCCTCTTGCCCGTGAGCTACCTGTTCAATCGGTTCCCGCGCATGGTGCGCGACACCGCTGCCAAACTGGGCAAGAAAGTGAACTTCGAAATCGAAGGCGAGGAGACGGAGCTTGACCGCACCCTGCTGGAATCGCTCAGCGACCCGCTGACCCACCTGATTCGAAATGCTATCGATCACGGCATCGAACCGCCTGAGGAGCGCCGCCAGCAAGGCAAGCCCGAAACCGGCACAATCAAGCTCAGCGCATTTCAGTCGGAAGGGCGGATCTATATAGAAGTGCGTGACGATGGTAGAGGCATCGATACCGAGCGCGTGCGCCAGAAAGCGATTCAACTCGGCTGGATTACCGAGAACGACTTCCCTCCCGACGAAACCCTGTATGAATTCATTTTCCAGCCAGGCTTTTCGACGGCGCAGCAGGTGAGCGACCTGTCGGGGCGCGGCGTCGGGATGGATGTGGTCAAGCGAAATGTGGAGAGCCTCGGCGGCAGCATCAGTGTGCAGTCCAAGCGCGGCGAGGGCACACGGTTCCTGCTGCGCGTACCGCTCACCCTCGCGATTATGGACGGCTTGGGATTGACCGTCGCCGACGAGCATTACATCGTGCCACTGACCGCGGTAGTAGAGGCGTTCCAATATGAAAGTTTGCAACATACCGCGCTCTTCGACCGGCACGAAATGGTGAATGTGCGCGGCGAGTTTATTCCACTGGTACGCCTGCGCGAGTTCGTGGGATTGCCAAAAGGCGAGCGCGACGGTCTCATCGTCGTGCTGGAGCAAGAGGGGCAACAAATCGCGCTGCTCATCGACGGCATCGCCGGGCAGCAGCAGGTGGTGCTGAAAAGCCTCGAGGAGAACTTCACGCGCGTGCCCGGCTTCGCAGGGGCGACAATTCTCGGCGACGGGCGCGTCGCGCTGATCTTAGATGTGTCGGATCTCATCCGACGCGCACACCAGGTAAGCGAGCGCTATGCCGCCATCGCCTGACAACGAAGGAGGCTGCAATGACTCTAACGAAACCGACGATAGACACGCAGCAAACAACTACGACGGATGTCAACGCGGAAAAGTACCTCGTGTTTCAGATTGGCAACGAGACCTATGGCGTGCCGCTGTTGCAGGTACAAGAGATTCGCACCTACACCCCCGCGACGCGCGTACCGAACGCCCCCGACTATGTGCTGGGCGTCATCAACCTGCGCGGCAATATCATCGCGGTGATTGACGCCCGAACCCGATTTGGGCTCCCTCCGCTACCCAATGAAGAGTCCACTGTGGTCGTGGTGGCGCAGGTGAACGATAAAACCTTCGGCTTGCGGCTGGACTCTGTGTCGGATGTGATGGACATCCCACTGGAACAGATACAGCCGACGCCGCCCATCGCCTCCGAAGCCACCCAGCGGTTCCTCAACGGCGTCGTGCAGGTCGGCGAGCGTGTGATTATCCTGCTCAACCTGCGCGAGATTTTCGATATCGACGCCTTGAGCCAGATGGCAGCGTAACGACCTACGGGAGCCGTGCTTTTTCGTTCAGTATCACGCCAACGCAAAAGCACGTGCTCCCAAGACTGTTGAGTTCGATTGTAAAGTAGCCTCGATAAGGCGTTTATATAGCCTCTTACGAGGGATGGTTCCTAAACTGCCTCCTAAGCTTCCAAAATAGCAGTTATATCCAAACGGCGAGACTCCTCGTTTAGCCCGTACCGCATCAGGTATCATACGCTGCAGCGATGAGCCAGCTCCCTCTGAACCAAATCCTGATTGGCGATTGCATCGAGATAATGCAGCAACTGCCCGACGAGACGGTGGACTGCATCTTCGCCGACCCACCCTACAACCTGCAACTGCGCCAAGAGCTCTATCGCCCTAACCGCACCAAAGTCGACGCCGTCGACGAAGCGTGGGATCAGTTTGAGAGCTTCGAAGCCTACGACCGCTTCACAACTCGGTGGCTCACCGAAGCACGACGCCTGCTCAAACCAACAGGCACGCTATGGGTCATCGGCACCTATCACAACATCTTCCGTATCGGCAAAATCATGCAAGACTTGGGATTTTGGATTTTGAACGATATTGTCTGGATCAAGACCAACCCGATGCCCAACTTTCGGGGTGTGCGGTTCACAAACGCGCATGAAACCCTCATCTGGGCACAGAAAGAGCAAGGCAAACCGTACACTTTCAACTACCACGCGATGAAAGCACTGAACGACGACCTACAAATGCGCAGCGACTGGTGCTTTCCTCTCTGTACGGGGCGGGAGCGTTTGAAGGTGAACGGGGAAAAGGCGCACGCGACGCAGAAGCCGGAGGCGTTGCTGTATCGCGTGATTTTAGCCAGCACGAAGCCCGGCGATGTGATTTTAGACCCGTTTTTCGGCACGGGCACGACGGGCGCAGTCGCGAAACGGCTGGGGCGACACTGGATTGGGATTGAACGCGATGCACACTATGCAGCGATGGCGCAACAACGAATCGAGGCGATTACACCGATACCCAAGCACGCTCTGGGCGCATCACGCTCCCGTACGCGTCGTTCTATCCCGTTTGGGGTGTTGGTGGAGTGTGGGTACCTGACGCCCGGTGCCCCCCTCTATTTCCGCGCGAACCCGACGCAGGTTGCTTGGGTGCTGGCGAACGGGCATATCCGCTATCGTGACGGTACCGAAGGGTCGATTCACGCCGTTGCACGGCATCTGGTTGATGCGCCGTGCAACGGTTGGGAGGTGTGGTACTACAAAGACGCTGAAACGGGCATGCTCCTGCCCATCGACACGCTGCGAAAACGCGCGCTTAGCGCCCTGACACACGCCATACCATGCCCTGCCGAGTGAGTCTATAATCGGAGCCGACCAGCAACTGGCGCAGGGCATCTTCCAGGCTCACATCCTCTGCATCCAGCACGACGAGCGGCTCCTCGCCGCTTGGAACCCACTCGATGGGCGTCTGGTACATGCTTGCGAGCTGGCGCAGGGCGTCGCCGAGCTTCGCTTGCAGGCGCACACTGGCGATTCGAGCAGGCGGATACCCCACAGGCACAAACAAGACGCGCTTGCGCCCTTCAACGCTCCACCAGAGCGTGAGCACCCGCTCGTTGGCGTTTTGAAGCAGCATCTGGAGAGGGATCTCGAGTGTCTTGCCAGGCAGCAGCGTGCCTTGCCAAATGAGGGTCGGCTTGGCGGACGGCTCCGCACCAGACACATAGTGCAGCTCTGCCGTTGCCTCGCGGTTCAAACGCGCTTCCAGCACAGGCAGCCGGGAGCCGTCTTTCGTTTCGCGATACTCAATAAATACACCCGCCTGCACGGGCTGCGGCGACTCTACTACAGGCTTTTTCGCGCCGCCGAAGCCGAACGCCGCCTGCACGCCGTCGGAATTAGCCACGAAGAAGCCCATCAAAAACAATCCAGCAGCAACGGCGGCGGCGCCTGTCCAACGCCAGAACGCTACGTGGTGCTGCGCCTCACGCGCCCGTACATTCGCCCGCACATGCGTCATAATCCGCTCGTGCAGGTCTGCAGGTGGGACGACTTCAGGCATCGAACTCAGCCTCTGCCAAATCGATTGAAGAAACTGCCACTCGCGACGGCATTCCGCGCAGGCATCCAGGTGCCTCTGAACCCGCTCGCGCAACGCTTCGCTCACAGCCCCTTCCATATAGGCGTTCAGGAATTCCTTCACTTGCTCACAGCGCATCGCTCGCCTCCTGTGGCGTTCCAACTGTAGGACTGGTCTCCACGCCAAAAAGTTCCCGATACGGCTCCAGCAGTTGGCGCAAGGCGTTGCGGGCGCGATTGAGACGCGACTTAATCGTGCCCAGCGGTAGCCCCAAGATTTGCGCAATCTCCTCGTAGGAACGCTCTTCGATATGAAACAACACCACCATAACGCGCTGATACTCGGGTAGCTGCTGGATGACCTCCATCAACACGCGCCGTTGCTCCTCTTGGAGCGCGTGCCCCATAACATCCACGCTCTCATCTTCAATTGGCAGCTCCATCGGTTCCTCGCCCTCTTCGGTCGGGAGTTCCAGCGGCAGATGTTGATGGCGGGACTCTCGCTTGCGGAAATCGAAAAACACATTGCTCACCACGCGATAGAGCCATGTAGAGAGTTGCGCATCGCCTCGGAAGCGTTTGAGCGAGTTATACATGCGCAGGAACGCTTCGGCAGCGACATCGGCGGCATCGTCGGGGTTGTTCGTTAGGCGATAGGCGAGCTGGTACACCTTCTGCTCGTAGCGGCGCACCAGCAGGTCGAACGCATGCTCGTCGCCCTCTTTGAACCGCTCGATGAGTACCTCATCGCTGCTATAGTCGTAAGTGTGCATACCCTCCCGCCGTTTGTCGCGTGGACATGCCCATCCACACGGGGTTCAGCACGGATAACGCCTACCCGTGGGACTGCGTAGCCGCTCGTAATGCCTGTCGCTCCTCGTCCGATAGTCCGATGGTCGATGCGTGTTTCTGGATTGGCTTGGCGTACACACGCATCTCCTGTCGGCTATGGATCCCGCTCACGACCACGCCATCGCCGTGCTCGTTCAATACTGCCAGCGCGAAACTCTGCTGCCCGCCCATGTCCGGGAATGCATCGTAGCGCACCAGTCCCACGCGCTGCAGACACCGATTCGTTTGACTCTGCAACTGTTCCAAGTGGTTCCCGTGCGACTTCAGCGTCTCTTCCATCAGCGACACGCGGCGCAGGGTCTCATACAGGGTATGCTCCAGCGAGCCACCTTCGGAGTGTGTCATCAACTGCTTCCAGCGCCGCATGAATCTACCCCAGCGCCACGCCTGCACAAGGTTCGCGACAAGCAGAGCCGCCACTACCACGACCAAACCCAGCACGACCTGCGGGTGCTGCGCCCAATCCAATAAGGTTTGCCAGTCCATAGGTTGCAGGAAATTGTACCTGCTGCCCCAGACGGAGAGCATTATGGCGAAAAATAACGCCGATGCGACCTCCTGAAGGCAGCACTCAAAATGGGGGTTCGAGCGTTATGACGCCGTAGGCGTCTCACTTGCCCCCCGACCGCCGCGCGCTGACCCTGCGATGTTACGCGCTCGTAGCGATAATTTGCTCGTCTAACTCTGCCAAATCCATAAAGTAGCGCGGCGCCTCGCCTTTGAGTTTGCTTGCCAGCAGTTTCTGGATAGACAGGCGCAGGTCAGCCGGCTTGATTTCACGCAGCACGACCTCGAAGAAGCCCATCACAATCAGTGCTTCCGCTGCGGCGGGGTCAATCCCACGCGAGCGTAGGTAAAACAGCTCGTCGGGTTGCACGGGACCCACCGTCGCGCCGTGCGTGCAGCGCACCTCGTTCGCGCCGATCTCCAAGTTCGGGATCGTGTACGCCCGTGCATCGTCGCTGAGCAGCAGATTGCGGTTCGCCTGATAGGCGTCGGTATGCTGCGCCTTGGGATGCACTCGAATCAGCCCCGAGAAGACCGAGACCGCCTCGTCGTGCAGCACGCCTTTGTAGAGCAAATCGCTGCGTGTGTTGCCTACCCGATGATCCTGGAGAGTGCGGAAGTCCAGATGTTGCTTGCCGTCGCCGAAGAACAGCCCCAGCGGACGCGCTTCCGCGCCTGGCTCAGTCATCAAGTGCTGCAACACGGTACGCCCCAACTTCGCGCCCAGCCCCACATTCAGCGACAGCACGCGCGAATCACGCTGCTGCTCATAGTCGATGCTGCTGATGAACAGGCTTTCACGCCCCATACGCTGCATGAGCGTATGACGCAGCTCGCTGTTGGGCTTGTTGAAGACCTCCACCGCGCCCAACACGAACACCGACACGCCCTCTGGCGAGAAAAATGACTGGACAATGTTCGCGGCGCTGCCCGTCTCGCAGACGATGACTGTATGCGGTAGGTGCAACCCAGGCGTTTCGAACCAATGGACAATCTCCATCACGCCTTCTACTTGCACATTGCGCGGGATGAAGACATACAGTCCGCTGTCCCACGCCGCTGTGTGGAGGGCGGTGAGTTTATCGCCGGGGATAGGCGCAAGGCGTCCCAAATCCCGCTCCAGCAGCTCCGGGTTCTGTGTCAGCACCTCGTGCAGATTGCGCACCTGCACGCCCTGCTCGCGCAGTGCGTCGGGGATATGCGCCTCGAAACCGAAACCCGCACGATGATACACCTGTACAACGGGATTCTCAGTCAAGAAGGCAGGCATTTGCGTCGGCGCGTCGCCGCGTGGGGCGTCGCTCCACGCTACGGCAGGATAATCGTCTAAATGTAAAGTAGTTATATCGGTATAGCGCCAGTCCTCTTGCTTTGGCGAGGGAAGTGGCAGTCGCAGAAATCGATCAAAGGCTTCCAAGCGTTGCTGAATATGCCATTCGGGTTCCCCCAGAGCGCGTGCCTGTTGCTCAATCCGTTCGCGCGTCAAGCCCGGTGGAACCTCTTTAAGAACCTCTGTTGTCATTCGCATAACCTCCTGAATACTTAGCGTGGCTAAATTATGACACATTCGAGGCACTGGAGTCAACAGGGATATCGGCTTCTCGGTGCTGCGGCGGCTGAAAGTTAACCCCTCCCAACCCTCCACAAACGCAGAGGGAAACACAGAGGATGCTAATCGCAACCTATCTCTCACAGCGTGCAAGGGACAGGAGTGAGCCCCCCTTCTTCCCACGCGGTGGGAGAGGGGATGGGGGTGAGGGTAAGATCACTGAAATTTTTGCGAGCCAGAAACCCCGAGGGATGCCATACCGTCTGTTCAGTGCAATCTATACAACCAGTCGGGCGATTCGCTCCGCGATGACCTCCAGCATTGCCTCGTCCGACTCATCAAACGCTCCTACTTCCGTACCGTCCACATCGATCTGACCAAGAATCTTGCCGCTGTTGGGGCAGCGGATTAGAACCACGATTTCAGAGCGCGTCTCCAGGTTGCACGCAAGGTAGTTCTCCAGCGTGCGCACATCTTCGACAATTTGGTTCATATTCTCGGCGACAGCGGTTCCACACACGCCGCGCCCCACAGGAATGCGCACATGCTCGGTCGGCGAACCGACATAGGGTCCCAACACTAACTCATTGCCTTTGAGCCAGTAGATACCCACCCAGTGGAAGTGGGGCAAACGGTCGTGGAGATACTGCATAAGGTTCTGGAGGCGCTCTTGTACGGGTGTGTCGGACGCCTCCAGAATCGCTTCCGCCTCCAGAATCACTTCGGTTGCCAGCGCGTCATCAACCATAGCTTGTCCCTCGCCTCTGGATTAGTTAGACGGGAGAGTGGCTTTTTTCGGCTCCCACTTCTCCAGCACGACGGCTTTCTCAATTGTATCGCCGACTCGTACTTGGTCGATAATCTCTATTCCTTCCACCACGCGCCCGAAGATGACATAGTTGCCGTCCAACTGCGGAAGGTCTTTCAGGCAGATATAGAACTGGCTGCTTGCGCTGTCGGGGTCTTGGGCGCGTGCCATGCCGATTGCGCCGCGCTTATGTTTCAGATTGTTCGGTTCGAATTTAATATTTTTGCCCGAGCCGCCTGTGCCCAGCTGCGGGTGTCCCATCGGCAGCGTTTTAGACTGCGGGTCGCCTGCCTGAATCACGAAATCCGGCACCACGCGATGGAAACGAATTCCGTCATAGAACTTTTCTTTGACCAGATTCAGGAAGTTCTCGCTGGTTTTGGGGGCTTCTTTCAGGTCTAACTCGATAATCAGGTCGCCCTTGTCTTTGATGGTCATCTTCACATAGGCGACTTTGGCTTGCTGTTGGGTTTGGCTCACGGTGGTCTCCTTCTTCTCTTCGTTAGGGCGTGCTGGCTCTTGTGGAGAGTCCTGCACTGCCGTGGGGACCGTTTCAGCGTCTGCCCGTGACTGTTCTATCGATTGCGATTGGCAAGCGCAGAGGGCAAACACGAGTGCAGGCAGCATCCATCGGCTCAGAATCGGTATTTTTCCTCTCATAGCGTGTACCTCCTGCGAAGCAACATATTGTACCCGACCGGGTCAATATCCGTGCCGAGAGTAAGCAGCACAATGAACAGGATTTATGACGGAGAGCGCGAATATACAAGATGATGACGCCCTTTCTGCAGCGAGTTGTTCAGTTTCTGCGCGAGAACCCTGAAGGCGTGCAGGTGGTGCGCCGTGTCAGCACCGAAGACACGATTGAACCGCCCGAAGAGGAGGGTGGCTTCAGTCGCGCCCAGCTGGTGCCCGAACCTGATCGCAAGGAGTTCGGGGTATTTCCCGTGCCTTCCCTCAACGAACCGACACAGTTCACGCACTTTATTGATGGCATTCAACACTCTCACCTGCTCTATTATCAGCAGACCGACAAAGGGCTACTCCCGGTGGTTTACGGCTATGTGGCGGCGATGGTCTTAGAGCGGCGCGATTGCGCGTTGCACCCTGTGGCGGAACTCACCGAAGCGGAAGAGGCGCTCTACCTACCGCTGAAGGCTTTTGATGCACGCAAATTCAAACGCGCGGGGATTACGGTCTACGACTCCCTGGAGGCGCGGGAGCTGGAAAAGACCTCCTTTGCGACGATGCTGGTGCGCGCTGGGGCGACAGTCGCCCGTGTGCGCGACCAGTTGGAACGCAAACTCGCCCTGCAGTGGATTGAGCGCCAGTCGCCCAACTCTTCGGACTGGTTGCTGGTGGACGGCTCGATTGCCGACCTGATGAGTGCGCTTGAGCGGCGCCAACTGGTGCAGGTGGTGGGCGTGTCCAAATCGCATCGCACGAGCTACTTAGAAATTAACTGGATGCTGCAAGTGCTGAATATGCCTGCGGGCTATCGCAGTAGTGTGTTTCGCCCTATGCGTGCGGGTCAGAGCGAGGTGTATAGCTGGTATCTGCGGTTGCGCTGGCAGGCGGGGGCATCGCCTACTTATGGTTTGGTGCGCGTTGAGACGCCTGTACTCACAAGTCCGGATGACACGCGGGAGTGGGCGGATACAATCTCCGCGTGGTTGCTCCAAGAGACGCGCCCGCTGAGCTTGCCCGACCCACGCTATGATCGGTTGCTTTACCCGTTTCGTATGTGCGAGCAGCATCTGCGCAGTCGCGCGCCCAGTGAAGCCGTGATGCGTACTGCGATTGAGCGCGTAGGCGACACGGGCGCGCCTGCAGTTGTCTCAGGTTAGGACGCTCCCTTCGCGTCGCGCTCTGCCAACATGCGCCGGATATCCGCCACGAAGTCTTCGATAAGCGTGCCTGGCGGGTAGACGCCTTTCACGCCCATCGCTTTGAGCTGCTCCGCGTCGTCGTCGGGGATGGTGCCGCCTGCAATCACGAGGATATCTTCGGCGTTGCGTTGCTTGAGGGCTTCCATCACTTTGGGCACGAGCGTCATATGTGCCCCCGAGAGGATACTAATCGCTACGATGTCGGCGTCTTCTTGGATGGCGATTTGTGCCACTTCATCGGGCGTGCGGCGCAGCCCTGTGTAAATCACCTCGAAGCCAGCGTCGCGCAGGGCACGCGCCACCACTTTCGCGCCCCGATCGTGCCCGTCTAAGCCCACTTTGGCGACCACGATGCGCGGGATTTTCTCCATCAAAACGATTCTACCTGCTTTTTAGCTGCTCATGGACATGTTTCCAGAGAGGAGGAAAATAGCGCCGCTGTACGGGGTTCCGGTAAATTTCGAGTGCATGCTGGAGCGCTTCCAACGCCGCGAGACTGTCGCACCCCTCCAGCAATTTGAGCGTCTGTTCCACACGCGCGTTCCATTCGGGATATGATTCCAGAACGCGTTGAACTTCATCGCGCAGGTCAGCCGATTTGAGACCGTACACAGGGATTCTGCCAAAGAACTGTTTATCCAGCAGCGGTGCGCGTACCAGATGTTCTTTGAGTTTGTTGGGCGTAAGCCCTTTCCTGCGCTTAGTGGGTTTGCCCGATTCTGGCGGGTTTGATTCGGGGAGCAAGTTGCCCACCATCATCAGCCACACCTCTGCGAGGGCTTTCAGTTCCTGTTCGGTAAGCGCGGGGCTCATCTCGCTGTAGATTTCCACAAGGCGCAGCATCCCTGCATAGATAGGTTCCAGCGCTGGCGTTGACGGCTCATACAGCTCCACTTCCACATCGGGCAACCCGGCGAATGCCTGTTCGATAAGCGATTTCACCTCTTCCCAGCGCAAACCACCCTGACCGCAGCCTAAAGGCGGAATGGCGATGGAATGTATCCCGCGCTCTTTGACTACCCGCACCAAATCTTCTAAACCTTCGCGGATGTACTCCAGTTTTGACTTGTGGCGCCAATGCTTTTTCGTGGGGAAATTGATGATAAATTGCGGTTGCAGCTGTCCTGTCTCGACCACCAGTACTTTCCCAATCTGCACTTCTCCGTTTTTGCAGGCTTCCTCATAACGCTTGTGATTTTCTGGGAAGCGTTTTTTGAACTCGTAGGCGAGTCCTTTACCCATCAAGCCCTGAGTATTGACGGTGTTGACCAACGCCTCCGCGCTGGAGTGAAACAAATCGCCCCGTTGAATCCGAATCACGCGCATACCCTCCATGATTGTAGGATACCTCGATTAGTAGTACCAATCCCGCCGCACCGCTACAGGTGGCTGATGGGTGGCATGGCGCAGTAGTTGCAGCACCGCATCGAGGCGAGTCGAGTCGTACACGCCAATCTGTTCAATCAGATGCCACTCCAGTTGCTGGTACACCAGAAACTCCGCTTGACGACGGCTTTTGCGGTCTGGATGGTTCGGACTATCACACCAATATTCAGAACGCATCACATTCCAGTCCACATAGTGGTCCAGGTGGCTCAAGTCGTTCGAGAATCGGGCGGAGATACTTAAGGGATGGCGGTCGGTAAACACGAATGGCTTGCCTTGGCGCGCCACCGCCTCCACCGAAGTCACCAGGTAGATGATTTCGGTTTGAGAGAGTCCGTTGCGTACATAGCCCGTGTGGATGGCGTAGAGCATCGGCGAGCGCGGCGCAAAATAAAACGGTACATAGTTCGCAAGGGTACCTTTCGGCTCTATCGGCACCGCTCTTTGCTTACGCTTCCGCTTTAG
This sequence comes from Armatimonadetes bacterium JP3_11, assembly GCA_002254605.1. GTDB lineage: Bacteria > Armatimonadota > Fimbriimonadia > Fimbriimonadales > GBS-DC > GBS-DC. The sequence continues at coordinate 18,957 of NKPV01000005.1, read as the reverse complement.
GTGGGAGTACGCAATGCTATGCGACATGTATTGTGCGGCGCGTACATCACAATACAAACGTCCCTCCTTCACAATGTTTACCAAGTTCTCGATATGGGTGATATGGTAAATGTGGATACTCATCGCAATACTGTACTACGCATCTTTGCTGTCAAAAGTTCCCACATAGGGCTGAAAACGGCACAGCCATTGTCCTTGACAGATTGCTGTGCCCCGAATGCCCTCCATGACAGTCTCGAAAACCTCGCGTGCGGTTTCGTACTCATTCTGCTTGCCGTTTGGCTCCATGAGGTGGACATAGGAGGTCAATGGGTCGGGGTAGTCGCGCCAGTAGTAAATCGTCTCGCCCGTTTACTGGTCGATAGCGTTGCACGCCACCACATAAGCATTTTCAATTGTTCGTGGAGTCCCTTCAAAACGCCGATGATGACGCCATAGCCCATACACGGCGACGCCCCCGATGATTAGCATGCCCGCGAATAGCGTGATATATCCCATCACGGAGATTGCCAACAAGGACGAGTCGCCCCACCGTGCGAAGTTCGTAATGCCGCCAAGCGTGCAGGTCGCAGCGATTAAGCCGCCGATTACCATCAGCGCCAACCCCAGCATTATCAGCCCCGTCATCCCCTCATAACGTGACATAGTTTGAGGATACCTAATCAGCTCGCTCTTTTTAGTCCCCAGCGACCGTGCGCCGTTGAAGGATTAGGTTATGCCCGTTGCTTGCGCGATTGCGTCCAGAAAGGCTTCCAAATCGCTTAGGCTGTTGCGTGCGACTTCCAGCACGCGCCGATCATCCACATCCCAGTACCGATGCACAATCAAGTTACGAAATCGTGCCATCCTGCGCAAGTTCTGTGCGAGCGTCGCGTCGAGGAGTTGCGCGTCTTGCAGCAGTTCGAAGCATTCAGGATAGCTCTCAGGCGGCTTATTGAGTAAGCGCACGGAGAGATGGTTGCACAAATCAGCGGCATCCTGCACCAGCTGGATGAGCCATAGTTTGACGGTCTCGATGTTGCGTTCATCGCTCCAAAACTGCTCATCGGGCAGGCTTACCAAGCCGCGCACACGGGCGATATTCCGCCGTATCGCCGCGCACTTCGTGCGTACCACATTCGCATCCACGCGCGTCATCCCAACACATCCCGCAGTGATTGGCGTATCATCGGCTCGAAATCCCAGTACATCCGGCGCACATGCTCCACAAAGGCGTAGCAGGCATCCTCGTCGCGTAAGAGGAGCGGGCGCCCCCCCGTAGCCCGGAACTGAAAACTCAGAGGAGCACCGTTCAACACGCGCACATCTACCGGCAATCGCACCGCACGCTCCAAGTGGTCGCCCAACTCCAGCATCAGCGTCAGCGGGTCGCGCGCTGCTTCCGAGTCGGGGTCTAAGTACACAGCCACATCGATATCGTGGAACGGAAGCCCCTCGTGGAACGAGCCGTGCAACCATGCGCCCAACACGGTCGGCTCCTGCTGCAGGATTTCGGTCAGGCGCGACACGAGCGATTCGCGTTGCTTGGGCGTCAAGTGGTACAGTTTTTCGTCCACCGCCAAAGTATACCTTGCTACCACCGTACAGGGCGAGGCGCGTGCGGTAGCACGACCGCCTGCGCCGACGGCTCTATCGCAACCTGCAACACGGTTCCCGATTGGCGATAGTCGTTGCGCACGAACCCCCACGCCAGAATCGCACCGCCTAACGCCGGTGAGCGCACCGCCCCGGTCAGCCAGCCCGCGTCGGCGCGTTCGGAGGCGCTCAGCGTCGTGCCCCGCGACGGCAGCACCTCGCCCTCCACGCGCAGCGGCGCCCAAGTGCGATTGGTGTGCCCCCGTGCGTGGATACGCATCAACACCTCCTGCCCTACATAGCAGCCCTTCGTGTAGCTGATATGGCTGCTCACGAACGGCTCGCCCATCTCTGCGGCGAGAGTGCGCTCGGTGTAATCGATGCCTGCTTTCGGGATGCCCGCTTCGTAGCGCAGGGTCTCCGCCAGCATGTCGTCTATGGGCAGGCACGCGGTGGCAATCAGCGCGGTTTGGAACTCTTCCATCACCGTGTAGGGCGCCAGCACATCGTAGCCGCCGAACCCCGTGCGGTCGTTCGTGATGACGCGCAGCTCCGCCTTCTGCCAGAGGCGAATGTGGTGGGCAAGTGGGGTGTTGGGAGGCGGTTCCAGACCGATTTCTTCCAGTACCTCGCTCGCCGCGCTGCCCTGCACACTAAGAAGCCCCAGCTCCTCCTGTAGCGGCATCAGGGTCACATCGTCTAAGATAATCGCTGCGCTGAGCCGCGCCGTGAGGTCGCCCCAAGTTTCGGGCGGCAGTATCAACAAGTAGCCCCCGTCCGCCTCCAGCACATAGCCGTCGGAGAGCAGATGCCCTGTGGGGGTGCAGAACGCGGTGTAGACGCCTGTGCCTTCTCTAATCGGGCGTAGGTCGTTGGTGGTTTGCCCCTGTAGGAAGCGTTGGCGGTCTGCGCCAATTACGCGCACCAGCCCCGAATCGGTCAAGTCCAGCCAGCCTGCGTAGTTGGCGACTTGTTCGTAGGTGGCGTTCATGGGGTCTCACGCTCCGCTTGGCGTTTGCGTCGCCAGCCGGGTTCGCCCCATTTCACATCGTCCACGCCCGCACGATGGTTTGCCACCCGCGCCATCACGAACAGCAGGTCGCTCAGGCGGTTGAGATACTGAATAATCGCCGCGTTGACGGTGCTGATACGGCTCAGGTGGACGACTTGGCGTTCCGCACGGCGGCACACGGTACGCGCGAGGTGAAGATACGCCGAGGCAGGCGTCCCACCGGGCAAGATAAACTGGCGCAGTGGCTCCAGCTCCTCTTCCAGGCGGTCAATGGCTTCTTCCATCGCGGTGATGTGGTGTTCCTCGATGCTTCGGAACTGCGCCGCGCGTTCGGGCGGCGAGGCTAACTCCGCGCCAATATCAAAAAGCGCGTTCTGAAACTGTTCCAATAGGGCGTCGAGGTCGGGCGCATGCGTCAGATAGCAACGCGCGACGCCCAGCACGGCGTTCAGCTCATCCACTGTCCCGTAGGCGTCTACGCGGGGGTCATCTTTGGGTACGCGCTGTCCGCCGATGAGCCCCGTTTCGCCCGTGTCCCCCGTTCGCGTGTAGATGCGCATAGCGAAAGTGTACCTTATGGCTCGCGAGTAGAGCCTGTGCGCAGCTTCACCGCCATCAGCACGCCGTCGCGGATAGGCAGTAGGCTGAAGGTGAAATCACGCTCTTCCGCGATGAGACGGGTGAGTTCGCGTATCCCGCGCGTTGCGGGTGAATTGTCCGCATCGTCCCAGACGCGTCCGCTCCAGAGCATGTTATCGTAAAGCGCGACGCCCCCCACGCGCAGATGCTGCTTCACCACCTGCCACGAAGCGGGATAGCCCTGCTTGTCGATGTCGCAAAAGATGAGGTCATACTCGCCGCCGACCTGCTGTAGTGTCTGCACCGCTTCGCCGACATGGAAGCGCATCAGCGGCATCACCCCCAACCGACTCAAAAACTCTTGCGCCTGTTTGGAGAGCGTCTCGTCCCACACCACATGATGCACTTCGCCGCCGCCGTTCTCGCGTACGGCTAAGGCGAACCACGCGGTGGAGTAGCCGAACCCACTGCCGAGCTCGAACACGCGCCTTGCACCAATTAGCCGTGCGAGCGTGTACAAGAATTGCCCCACCACCGGTCCCACAATCGGGAAATCGGTCGCTTGGGCGTGTGCCTCCATCTCTTGCAGGATCGCAGGTCGCTCAGGAACGAGCGACTCCAGGTAATCTGTTAGCTGGGGATGATAGAGCATCATAGCGGTCTCCTAAAATCCTAACGGCAGCCCACCGCCGCCTAAGCTGCGCAGGAGTTCTGTCCCACGCGCGCCGATAGCAAACGGCTTGCGGATGCCGTACTGTTCGCAGACTCGTTCGAGCTCTTCGTCTGCACGGGCGAATCGGGCGTCTAAATCGCTCTGCACCGAGCCGAGCATGCTCGTTAAGCCGCCGATATCGTTCGCAATCAGGCTCTGCTCGATTTGCGTAATCGTGGTGATATATTGGCTTAGCCCTGCGAAGTAGGCATCGGCTAAGGTTTGGCACTCTGGCGGGGGCGGGACGCTTTTGAAATATTGCAGCAGTTCCGCCCATTCGCGTTGGCGCTGTTGGTAGCCTTGTCGGAGTTTCTCGCGTTCGCGTTCGTAGTCGGCTTCGGCTTTGTCAAAATCGCCTTGTGCGATACCGCCCATCGCCGCCGCGCGCGCCACCGTGGCTTGCACCAACATGCTCATCACGGGAGCGACATTGCGCTCCATCCGCTGACGGCGCTCTTCCGTGCGACGCAGGTGTTCCAACCAATCGATCACATGCTTGGGCGGCGGTTTGGGCGCCTCGGCTTGGGTGACGCTGGGACCTTCCATCTTGGGCGGTTGCGCTTCCAGTACGCTGGGACCTTCCACTTTCGGCGGCTGCGCCTCCAGAACGCTGGGCGCCTCTGGCTTTTTTACGCGGGCTTGCGTCAACAGCCCCGACTGCGCACCGATCACGAACGCCAACACGATTAGCAGCAGAACCCCCACCCCAACCCCCAACCACTTCGCGGTGGCGCGATACGGGGCAGGAGATGCTGCGGGGGCGGTCGTGTGGGAATTCTTTGCCGGGGTCAACGGACGCCCACACCCCATACAAAAGTTCGCGTTTTTAGGTGTCGCCGCGCCGCAATGATGGCATTTCATCATTAATCCCTCCAACCATGTTGGGCGGTGGAAGTATACCATGCATGCGGTATAATCTGGGCGAGGCTTTGCAACCGATGAGACGGCTGTTCGGACTGCTAATAGGGTTTGCTCTAACTATTTCTGCACAGGCACAAGGGCGCGCCGTTTTGGAGGATGCGCTGCGCCGCGATATTGAACGCGCCCGCGATAAAGTGTTCCCCGCGCTGGTGAACATTCTGGTTGTGAACCGCTATTTTGATGGGGGTCGGGCGCAGTATTCGTTGGGAGGTGGGAGCGGCGTGATTGTCTCGCCCGACGGCTTAGTGCTGACCAACTACCATGTCGCGTCGGACGCGGTGCGCCTGTTTTGCACGCTCATCACAGGCGAACGGTTGGAAGCGGAGGCGCTCTGGCACGACGCGATGACCGATTTGAGTGTGCTGCGCCTTAAACCCCCGGTAAACTCGCCCAAGCGTGCTTTCCCCTACGCGACGCTGGGCGATTCCGACGCGCTCCAAACAGGCGAATATGTGCTGGCGATGGGCAACCCGCTGTTGTTAGCCTCTTCAATAACGCTGGGAATCGTATCGAACCCGAAGCGGGTATTCCTCAACCCCTTCAATCAAGAACTGGAAGACGCCGAGTTCGAACGGGGCGATCGGTCGGGGATGCTCACGCGCTGGATTCAGCATGACGCGCTGATTCTGCCGGGCAATTCGGGCGGTCCGTTAGTGAACTTAAGAGGCGAGGTGGTGGGGATCAACCAGCTGGGCGGTGCTGGGCTGGGCTTTGCGATCCCCTCGCGCATCGCGAAGAGCGTGCTGGAGCAGGTGCGCCAGACGGGGCGCGTCGAGCGGGGCTGGCTGGGCTTTCGCGCGATGCCGACGGAGAAACTGCGTCGCAACGACGGCGTGCTGGTGGGCGCCGTCACCCCCAACTCACCTGCCGAAAAAGCAGGGATTCAGCCGGGCGACATTATCCTGAGCATCGACGGTAAACCCACCAACGCCCGCTTCCCCGAAGAGATTCCGCTGGTCTACCTGCAGATTGCCGAGCTGCCCATCGGGAAAACGGTGTCGATAGAGCTGCTGCGCAACGGCGAGCGCAAGACGGTGCAAGCGCAAGTGGAGCGCATGGAACCGTACTATGGGGAAGAAGACGAGTTCCGCACGCTGGGCTTCACAGCACGCGACATCACCCGCCCCATGGCGCGGGCGAACCGTCTGCCCGAAGAGGGCGTGCAGGTTACCGGCATCCGCCCCGGCTACCCCCTGGACACCGCCGAGCCGAAACTCACCACAGGCGATGCCATCCTGCAGTTCGGAGACCGTAAGATTCGCAACCTCAACGACCTACGCGAGGCGATCGAGGCGCACAAAAATCAGGAGAACATCCCCATCGTCTTCCAGAGGCGCACGGAAACACTGATTACAGTAATCCGCAACCGACCGCCGTCGCCTCCAAGCCCCAGCGTGGAACTGCCCAGAGCGTGGATCGGCGTGCGCACTCAGGTCATCACCCAGTCCGTCGCGCAAGCGCTGGGCGCCCCGAACCTGAAAGGCTTCCGCATTACCGAAGTGCTGCCCTACACCGAAGCCAGCAAAGCGGGGCTGCAAGTAGGCGACCTAATTGTCGCCTTGAACGGCGAGCCGCTGGACGCCTTCCGAACACAGGACGCTCGCGACCTCGAACGACGCATCGAACGCATGGACATCGGGAGCGAAGTGAAGCTCACTATCCTGCGCAACGGCGAGCAACGCGAACTGAGCGTCAAACTGGAGCCGAACCCCGCCGCCGCCGAAGCGATGCAGAATGTGCGCCAAAACGAACTCGATTTCGCCGTGCGCAACATCACCCCCTTCGACCGCATGCGCAACCGCTGGCGCGAAGACCAGCGGGGCGTGCTGGTCACCGATGTCCCCAACGGCAGCTGGGCGCAACTGGGCGGGCTACGTACCGGCGACCTCATTTTATCCATCAACGAACAACCCATCCAAAACACCCAAGATTTCCAGCAGGTGATGCAGGAAGTGATCAAACAGCGCCCCCCTGTGGTCATCTTCTATGTGCTGCGCGACCGCGAAACCTCGTTCGTATTCATCGAGCCTGACTGGAAGGAAATCACTCAATAGGAGGACCCACAATGCGACCACTCTGGATTCTTGGAGTTTGTCTACCCCTGATTGCCTGGACACAGGCACCAGCCGACCCCAGCGCCGCGTATAAACAGGTGCTGGAAAAGATTCAACCGAACATCGTCACCGTGCGCGTGGTCATCAAGATCGAAGTCAAGTCGGAAGAAGAGAACGAGACGAATGAGAGCAAGTTCACCCTGCAAGGCGCGGTGCTCAACAGCGAGGGCTTAGTGCTTGTTTCCGGGGCGTTGCTCTCGTCGGACAGTTTCAAACAGCTCATCGGGCTGGAGGACGACGAAGTGAATTTGACCATCTCACCCCAGAGCTTCAAGGTTATCTTCGGCTCCGAAACGAAAGAGTACGACGCGCAACTCATCGCAACCGACTCCCAACTGGGGATTGCGTTTCTCAAGATCACCAATTTGGAGGGACGCCGCATTACCCCCATCGCCTTTTCCAACGAGGAACTCTCGGTCGGCAAGGAACTCATCACCGTCTCGCGCCTGCCCAAAGGATTCGACTACGCGCCTTACTTTTCAACGGGACGCGTCATCAGCGAAGTGAGCAAACCGCGCAAGGCGTACCTGATGGAAGGCAACATTAGCGAACTGGGACTGCCTGTCTACAACATGAAGGGCGAGGCTGTAGGCGTACTGGTCCTACTCCGACACGGGCTTAAGGATGAGGATGTGGATTTTGGGTTTCGGGCAAACTTCGGTTCGGACGACAGAGCAGCGTTCCTGCTGCCTGCTTCGGCGTTGCGCCCACTCATTGAGCAAGCGATGCAGCGCGCGGCGAGTGTGCAATAAAAAATTGAGTTGCGCGTTAACAGGAACCCGTACGCTCAAGGCGAACTGGGGATGAGGGTGAACACCGATGCAACGCATCCCTGAAGCAGAAGTAGCAGGCTATCTGGAGCGCGTCCCGCGGTGGACGCGCGAGGGTATCGAAATCGCACGCACCTTTACCTTTCGCAACTTCCGAGAGGCGATGGGCTTTGTCGTCCAAGTCGCCTTGCTGGCGGAACGTGCCGACCACCACCCCGATATCGAAATCCGCTACAAACAGGTGACGCTACGCCTAAGCACCCACTCGGCAGGCGGGCTAACCGAAAAAGATTTCGAACTGGCACAAGCCATCGACCAACTGGTGTGAGATGCGAGGGGTTCCGATTGTCAACGCGGAGCAGATGCGCGCCTTAGACCGCGCCGCGATAGAGCAGGACGGCGTGCCCTCGCTTACGCTTATGGAGCGGGCAGGCTACGGTGTGTTTCAGCATATCGCCGAGTGGTTCGCGCCGATTGCGGGCAAGCATGTCGCCGTGCTGGTGGGTAAGGGCAATAACGGCGGCGACGGCATGGTGGTCGCACGCTACCTGCACGAGGCAGGCGCAAAAGTTCACCTGTGGCTTACCTGCGCCCCCGACGCGTTCAAAAGCGACGCGGCGGCGCAGTGGCGGATGATTCAGGCGTATCGTATTCCTGCACTGCCCGCGCCCGACACGCCCGACCCCGCCCTGTTCCGCGACGAAGACCTGCTGGTGGACGCCCTGCTGGGGATTGGTGTGCATGGCGCCGTAGGCGAGCCGCTGGGGAGCCTCATCGACGCGGTGAACCGCAGCGGACGCCCGATTGTGGCAGTCGACATCCCGTCGGGACTGGACGCCGACACGGGCGAGGCGCACGGCGTCGCTATCCGCGCGACCCACACTGTCACGATGGCGTTGCCGAAGGCGGGCTTTTTCCAAAACGACGGCGTGCGTTGCGTCGGCAAGTGGGCAATCGCACCGATAGGCATCCCTCCCCATCGGCTGGAGAACCCTGAGTGCGTAGCGCGACTGCTGACCGAAGCGGAGGTGCTGGCGTTGCAACCCCAGTACCCACCCGACGCCCACAAAGGCAACCGCGGGCATGTGCTGGTGGTCGGCGGGAGTTTGGGGATGGCAGGCGCGCCCGCCTTGGCAGCCATCTCCGCCTTGCGCATCGGCGCAGGATTGGCAACCATCGCAACCCCCGCGCGTATCCAACCGCAAGTCGCCAGTTTCTACCCCGAGCTCATGACTCTCCCCCTACCCGACGACGACACAGGTGCACTCACCCCACAAGGCGTGCAGTGGCTCGCGGAGCGACTGGCACGGTTCAGCGTGCTGGTGCTGGGACCCGGCTTGGGACAACACGAGGCGACGGGCAAAGCGGTTCTGGATCTGCTGGCGGCGTGGTGCGCGTTGGAGCGTCCGCTGGTGATCGATGCTGATGGGCTAAACTGGCTGGCGCGATGGGGCAGCGATGCACCCCTCCCCAAGCACACCATCCTCACCCCTCACCCCGGCGAAGCGGCGCGCTTGCTCCAGATAGAGACCTACCAGGTTCAAGCCGATCGCTACAGTAGCGCGGAGCTGATCCGCGATCGCTATCAGGCGACCTGCGTGCTGAAAGGCGCGTACACGGTCATCGCAGACCATTCGGGACTGTGGGTCGCGCCGTTCGCCGAGCCGAGTTTGGCGACGGGCGGTTCCGGCGATGTATTGACAGGCGCGATTGGCGGCTTGCTGGCGCAGGGTCTATCGCCGTTGCACGCCAGTGCGCTCGGCGTGTGGCGACACGGCGCAGCAGGACAGCGGCTCGCCTGCACCATACGATTCGGCTATACGGCAGAGGAACTCAGCCGGGGACTATAAGCGATGGTCAGGACGACACGGCGTGAGCCGCGTGCCTCCCTCCGCAGCGCCTGCGCCCGAACCCATCAGCCCCCACTGATAACGCACCCGCACGGTCAGGTCGGGCTTGGCGGTCTTGTCAAACAGCAGACGCACTTCGGGCTGCTGCCGACGCGGGAATCGGCGTATCTGGATAGGCGACGCAGGCGACTTGGGCGGCTTGCCGTCCAGCAGCACTTCCATTTTGATGTCGCGCAAAGCCGACAGCGCCGTATTGTAAAGCTTCAGGCGCACCTCCTGCTCGCCCGACGGCAACGGCGCGATGCACCCTTCAATCACCAAGTCGGCGGAATCCAGCACGAGATACTCCGGCGGAATCGTCGGCTTGTTCGCGCCAGTAATGGCTCCGCCACCGCTAATCTGGTACGCCGCCACCAACGACGCCGTAAACAGCGCCACGAGGGTCAGCATCCCAATCCAAATCAGCACACTGGAACGCATACGCTTAGCCGTTCATCTCTGCTCGCAGCACTTCCGACTTGATAATACCGATATAGGGCAGACTGCGGTACTGCTGCCGCCAGTCCAGCCCATAGCCCACCAGGAACTCGTCGGGCGCATCGAACCCTTTATATGCGATGGGAATGTCGATCAGGCGTCGGTAGGGGCGGTCTAAGAACACACACACCTTGAGGCTGGCGGGCTTGCGCCGCTCTAAATTCTTATAGATATACGCCAGCGTCAGCCCTGTGTCTAAAATATCCTCCACGATGAGGACATGCCTGCCTGCGATGGGTTCGTCAAGGTCTTTGGTGATGCGTACCTCGCCCGATTGCGACTGCGGACTGTAGCTCGTGATTGCCAGAAAGTCGAGCGTGTGGGGGATGGTCATGGCGCGGGCGAGGTCGGTCAGGAAAAACAGTCCCCCCTTCATAACCGTGACCAGGTGGGGATTTAGCCCCTCATAGTCGCGGTCGATTTGTCGTGCAATCTGCCGTACTTTGCGTTTGATTTTGCGCTCATCGAGCCAGACGCGCTGGATAATCGGCGGCAAGGTTGGCTCGGGCAGCGTTATCGTACTCACGCGATAGAGTATACCCTGCAGGTAAGCCTATTCCGCAAAGAGGTCGCCTACACGCACTTCAAAGCCAGGCAGGATTGGCTCACCCTTGAGGATGTCATTCTCGTTAAGCACTTGCACTTCGAGATTCACCGTGTACCGATGTACCTGCTTGCGCTCAGGAAAGAGCAACCACACCTCTTGCGTGCCTGATTCGAAATACTCGGCGATTTTTTCCAGGATGTCGCTGGTTTTTTCGGACGGCGAGATGATTTCGACTGCGAGGTCGGGCGTGCCGTCTGCAAATCCGATAGGCGATTTACCCTCCGGGAGTCGTTCCTTGCGCATCACAGACACATCGGGCGAGCGAATGTTGCCCCGAACTGTGCGGAACCCGGTACTCGAATCGTAAACAATTGCCCAAGGCTTCGCATAAGAGTAGATTTTTATCGTCAATTCCACGGCAATCTCGCCATGGCGCATTCCTGTTGGCACTTCCACGAGGTTCCCGTTCACCAGTTCGTACTTGCGCCCGTCGTCAGGGAGGTCAAGTAAGTCCCCCTCTGTCCAGCGGCGTTTACGACGCGTCTCCGATTTCAGACGGGAAGTCGCGGCAGACATGGGCTTCATTAGAAAAGGATACCTTAACTGCTTTCGGAAATGCTGCCCCCCCTGTCTTTTGGAAACCGACAGCCCCCCGTTCCTTGCGCAGGATAGGGGGGCTGTATCCAAGTTGCCCTTACTTCCCGCCGAACTTTTTGTAGGTCGCCTCGTCGACGAACTTCGTGAGCTTTTGCCCGTTGTACTCGGCTTTCAGGGCATAGCGCACCTGCTTCTTGCCCGACTTGGTAGTGCGCTCGTACTTCTGGGTCTTCACCTGGTTGTCAGGTACATCGACCATCTTGCGCTCTTTCACGCTGTAGAATTGCATAAGCCTCCCTCCTATGAATGGATTCACAGGTTCATTCACCTGTGTTGCGCGTAATTTACCCGACATGTATCACGATTCCTGCTAAACTTTAGGGCGTTTAGGTTCAAATTCGCCTCGAATTGGGGCAATTTGACCACGCATCGGGCGATGTTCCCTACTTCATCGTCGGCAGGTTGGGGGGAAAACGCGAGCCATCGGGCTGCTGCCACTGGTTGTTTTTGCCCGTCATATCCCAGAGCAGATCCACCGGCGGCACGCCGAACCGCTTGAGCCGCTCGTCGGGGTCTTTGGCGTTGTCGCGCAGGGTGTTGTTGTAAATGCGGTTTCCATCAGGGTATGGCTCCACATCCAACGGCGTCGGCTCCGGGAACAGCTGGCGCAGGCTAACCACCATCACTCCGAAAGTGCCGTTGCCGACAATTTCGTTCTCGTAGACCTCCGTATTGTCGGCTGCCAGAATCATAATCCCTGTGCCTTTCAACACATTGCTCACAATCGCTTCGGGGTCGGCGAAGTTCGGGGTGTTGTTATTAATCACACGATTACGCCGCACGATACAGCCATCCTGCACCTTAGAGGGATTGAACGGCAGCAGGAACACGAGGATCCCGCCCGTGTTGTTATGTACATCGTTCTCTTCCACGATAGCGTTGACGCAGTTTTCGATTTCGATGCCGGTCACATTCTGGAACGCCTCGTTGCGCCGCACGAGGATGTTGCGCGACTGACCGACATAGATGCCCGCATCCTTCGCGCCCGATACTTTACAGTCTTCCACCAGTACGCCCTCGCACTCAATCGGATAGACGCCGTACAGCCCTGTGTTGTGCAAAATCAAGTTGCGGTAGATGACATTGCGCGCCTTATGTACGACGACGCCGTTGCCCTGATAGTTGCGGATTTCGAGGTTCATCACCGTGAAGTCGTTGCCCAGTCCTGAAATCGCATCGGGCAGGAGGTTGCGCCCATCCAGCACGGGACGCTTACCGTTGTGAATAATGCCTTCTATCGTCACGCCGTGATGGATTACCAACACATTCTCGTGATAGGTTCCTGGATAAATGCGCACGACGCCATTGCGTCCGGCACGGTCAACCGCTTCTTGAATGCTCTCGCCCGGACGCACCTCCACCACACGCCCCGTAGCACGCACAGCCTTGTCCGTCCACTCCTGCCGATTGCCACGAAGGGGCACTTGAGCGTGCATCGCCAAGCGACGAGGCTGTGCCCGTTCAGAACCGTCCAAGCCACGCGAACGAGGTGGTGCTTGGACAGGAGTGTCCAAGCCACTGGCGCGGCGGTGCATCTGTTTGAGCCGTTGGAGTTCGGGGCTGTTGATATTCAGTTTTGTCGGCAGGTGGGGAACCTGCGGTCTGACCACAGGCAACCCTGAAGGCACACGCTCTGGGATTTCGGGCAGTGCGCTCTCGTCGGTCAGCGCAAGCAGGAACGCGATAATATCCGCTTTTTCCTGCGGCGTCAGATGGAACTTACGGATTTTGTCGTCTTGTAGGGGCACATCGAGTCCTAACCCGCGTCCCCCACCGCCTGAATAGAAATCCAGCACCTCTTCGAGGGTTGCGAATACGCCGTTGTGCATGTAGGGGGCGGTGAGTGCGATGTTCCGCAGGGTAGGAATCTTGAACGCGCCCTGTGGTCCGCCGCCGCGTCCTTTCTCGGCGCCTTCTTTCGGCACATCCTTCGGTCCATCGGGTGGGTTGGGCACGCCGATGACTTTAAAATCACGGTTGGCGAAGGTGGGTAGTCCGTGACATTCGTTGCAGCGCGTCTTGGGCGAGAGGAACAGTTTCAGCCCCCGTTTCTCTTGGGGGGTCAGTGCGCTTCCATCGCCTGCGGCATAGCGGTCAAAGCGTGAGTTGAAACTGACGAGCGTGCGCTCAAACGCCGCGAGGGCGTAGGTGATGTTCTTGAAGGTAATCGCCTCGCCGTTTTTGCCGCCGAACGCTTTATCGAACAAAGTGCGATATTCGGGAATGGCTTTCAGCTCGCGCACGAGTTCATCAGGGTCAGCGTTGACCTCTTCGGGAGTCGTGATGACCATGCGCGCCTGCTCCTCAAGGTGTGCCGCACGCCCATCCCAAAATTGGCGATGGTTGTAGACCGTGTTCCACAGAGTGGGTGCGCCGCGCGTGAGTTCGATTCCGCCTTGGCGTTCGCGCCCTGCGCCCCTCGCGCCTCGCCCCAACGAGCGCGGCAGCCCGTCAGAGAAACCGAGATGCGGATGATGACAGTGCGCACACGACATCGCGTTATCGTCCGACAGGATGGGATCAAAAAAGAGCAGCCGACCCAGTTCCACCTTTTCGGGGGTGGTGGGGTTGTCGTCAGGCTGAATGATTGCAGGAAACGCTTTCTGCAGCCCCGTGTCGGGATTGCGCTCATCCACAGGCGGTGGGCTGGGGACAAGCACGCCGTTCACCACACGCATCCCCACATATCGCTTCTCCGAGACCGACGCCCCAACAATCAAAAGCGGGAGCAACGCCGTCGTTAGCCCGAATACCCAGCACGAATGGCTCATGGTGTCGTCTCCGCATGATAGTTTCGACCGGGCGGTCAGGGAATCCTGCTATGACGCGATTTTATGTTTCCAATTGTCGTCGCGCGACTCCGAGGAGCGCGCCCAGAAAAAACGCCTGTGCGGAGAAGTAGACCCACAAAAGCAGCGCGACGAGCGACCCAGCCGAACCGTAAAGAGTGGCGACGCTGGAGTGGGTCAAGTAGAGGCTTATGAGGGTGCGCATACCCATCAGTAAGAGTGTGCAAAGCGTCGCTCCCAGCAAAGCGTCCCGAAAGTGTGGGCGTACCGCAGGCAGCAACCAATAGAGCAGCGTACTCCCCAGAATAAGCAACGCGGGCAGGAGCGACCGATTGAGCGCCCAGCCAAGCCAATAGAGAACAGGCAGCTGTTCAGGCAGATGCGTTCGCGCAGCAGAAAGCACCACCTCCAGAACGACGCTGAGCAGCAGCAACACGCTCAAGAGCAAAACCCCGCTTGCCCCTATCAGGCGCGTAATTAGCCAGTTCTTGATCCCGCTCTCGGAATGCGGCGGCGCATCCCACAGGGCGTCCAGGGAGGCTTTGAGGCTCTGCATCAGCCCCGATGCGCCCCAGAGCGCAAGCAACAGCCCCGCCAGCGTCGCTCCTGCCCCCGAACCCTGTAGCACCGTGCGCTGGATGAGCTGTTCGATGCCCTGCGCCACTTGCTCGCCCAATCCGCGACGCACGCTGGAAACGATCTGCTGTGCTACCGAATCGCCCCCCAAAAAGTAGCCCGCTACACCCGTCAGGCTCAACAGTAAAGGCGCCAGAGTCAACATCGTGAAAAACGCTAACGCCGCTGCATGGCGCGGCACCGCATGACGCGACCACAACTGCGTCACATGCCTTGCAAAACGATAGTATCTCATCCCTATGCTCCATGATACTTCAAGCGGCAAGAAGCGCTCCCCACCTCGAGGCGTGTGAAAACTCGCAATTCTACACGGAACCTGCCCCTGCATTCTCGCTGTCCAATAGCCGATAATTGCCTTCGGTGGGCAACGCCTTCCGAAACCATACAGCGAGGGAAGAACATGTCCAAGCGCGAACTGAAGGTCGTGCGCCTTATTGAGCCGGAGCTCTGCACGCGGTGCCGCTTTGCGGACATCGCCGATGTGGAGATGGCGGATGGGCGGGTGCAGCGGATGTTGTATTGCCGTCGGCTGGATTGCGATAATTGGGACTACGGCTCAGCGGAACCTGCAAGGCGTGTCGAACTGTCTAAGGGGACAGAAGATTGGGACGATGCCGCCTAAAAACTACCGCGTGGTGCGCATGCCGGTGGGGTTGGTGAGGATTTGCATGCCTGTACCTCCTCCTGCTGAGCGCGATTTGCAATGCGGGGTGCAAGTCGCGCTAAGCGAGTCGCTGGCGCGAATCGACGATGCGGGGCGTCGATTCGCCCAGCGCCTCCAGCAGGCGCATGCCGATTAAGTTTATCATCCCTCCCACGCACGCGCCCTACACCCACAGCGCCGGGAACGCCCACTCCCGGCGCTGCCTTCCATTAAAAACTCCTGCTCCTTTACAAGGAGCAGGAGTGGAGCGTGTGTTCCGCGTCGCGTTAGCGCGAGCGCGTCTCTTCAAACACGCGAATGTCGCCGCGCCATACGACGCCACGATAGGTGAACGCCGGCTCTGCGTCAGGCGCCGTGCGGAACGCTACGGCAATCGTGTCGGGGTCGCCTTCCGTGCTGTCTGCCTCGCGATTATCCGCGACACGCACGGTCACGATGCCCTGCGTTCGGCGCACCCCTTGCCGCGTGCGCTGCGCAATCCAACCGCGCCCCGAGAAGACCGCCACGCCGTTCGCGGCGTCGACTTCCAGACGGTTCACATTCGGTAAATGCACCACGGTCAGGGCATTCTCACCGCGCACCTCGATTTCGAAACTGCCGCCGGTGTGCGACTGGTTGTTAAACACCACCTGCTTCGCCACGAATCGGAACTGAGCGTTCGGACGCTCCGCATCTTGCGCCCCTGCCAAGCCATACCCTATCGCTCCGCGCACGATAACCGTCTGGGCATACGCCAGCGCGGCGACCGCGCCGATTGCTCCAAGCCACAACAGTTTACGCTTCATTACATACTCCTCCTTCAGAGAATTAGTCAGAAAGCAACCGCTCTCTGCCAGAGGGTTCGACGCACGTTCTCCTAAAAAGTTCACGGGCTCAAGTCGTGTTATTTATACGCCCCGCGTGCTTTTAGGTAGACCATTAGGCACGCCACATCGGCAGGGCGAATGCCGGGGATGCGCGCGGCTTGCCCGATTGTTCGGGGACGCACACGCGCCAACTTCTCGCGTGACTCTTTGGAAATCGCCTTGAGCGATTGGTAATCGATATCATCGGGGATGAGCCAGTGTTCCACTTTGCGCATCTGTTCGATCTGTTGCTGTTGCTTGCGTAAGTAGATATCGTATTTCGCGATGATCGCCACCCGCTCGGCGACTTCGGCAGGAGCGCGCAAGGCATCAGGGAACAGCTGCTGCAGCATCGTATAACTCGCTTCAGGGCGGCGCAGGTACTCCAGTGCCGAGATTCGCGTGTTCACGGGCGTTCCGCCCAGGGATTGCAGCTGGGGGTTGTGCTTGCCGCTAATCTCCAGTCGGCGCAGGGTGTCCAGTTCCGCTTGCAGTTGCGTTTGACGCTCGCGGAATCGTCGCCATCGCGTGTCGCACGCCAGTCCCAACTCTCGCGCAATCGGGGTGAGGCGTTCGTCGGCGTTGTCGTGGCGCAGGTGGAGCCGATGTTCCGCACGCCCTGTCAGCATCCGATAAGGGTCTTCCACGCCTTTGGTCACCAAATCGTCGATTAATACGCCGATATAGCTGCTGGCGCGGTCTAACACGAGCGGCTCGCGCTTTTGGGCATATAATGCGGCGTTGATACCCGCCACCAAGCCCTGCGCCGCCGCCTCCTCGTAGCCCGATGTGCCATTAATCTGCCCCGCCAAAAACAGCCCGCGCACCGTTTTGGTCATCAGCGTCGGGTAAAGCTGGTCGGGATACACCATATCGTACTCCACCGCGTAGCCGGGGCGAATCATCACAACCTCCTCCAGCCCCGCCAGCGTGCGCAGGAACTCCAGTTGCACCTCCGCAGGCAAGCTGGTGGACATCCCCTGCACATAAAGCTCGTCGCTGTCCCAGTATTCCTGCTCCAGGAACACGGGATGGTGGTCTTTGTCGGGGAAACGCACGATTTTATCTTCGATGCTGGGGCAGTAGCGCGGACCGATGCCCGTAATGTGCCCCCCGTACATCGCCGACCGATGCAGATTCGCGCGAATGACGGCGTGGGTGCGTTCGTTGGTGGCGGTCTGCCAACACGGGAGCAAGGGGCGTGGCGGGTTAAGCGCGTCGTGCAGATACGAGAACGGCGGGCACGGCTCCGAAGGGACTTCCTGGAGCTTTGAAAGATCCACGCTCTTTTTATCGATTCGCGGGGTGGTGCCGGTCTTGAACCTACCGATGCGGAACCCCAACTGGCGCAAGGATTCTGTCAGCCCCACTGACGGCTGGTCCCCAAACCGAGCGGCGCGGATTTTCTGCTCCCCGATATGGCACAGCCCGTTCAAAAAGGTGCCCGTGGTGAGGACGACCGCCGCCGCGTGGAGTTCTATCCCCTGCGTATTGTTGTTTCCACCTGCTTGCAAACGCGCTATTACCCCCGCACACACACCATCCCGTACAATCAGCGATTCCACCGAACCTTCGATCAAGGTCAGGTTCGCTTGGCTTTGGAGTGTGCGCAACATTTCGGCGGGATAGAGGGCTTTATCGGCGTGGGCGCGGAGGGTGCGCACCGCGGGTCCCTTGCCTGTGCCCACATGGCGGATATGCGTGAGGGTGCGGTCGATGTTGACGCCCATCTGACCGCCTAGCGCGTCGATCTCGCGCACGAGGTGCCCCTTGGCAGGTCCCCCAATGGAGCAGTTGCAGGGCATGTGGGCGGTGCGCTGGATGTTGAGCGTGATTACTGCGACGCGACAGCCCATGCGCGCCACTGCCAAAGCCGCCTCACATCCTGCGTGCCCTGACCCCACCACAATCACATCGAAATCGGGCATCGTAGCGTCAATTGTACCTGAACCGTACGCATACACCCGAACGCGGTATACTTTCCTGCGCATGGCGTGGCTTTTTCTGCTAATCGCTGGGCTTTTGGAAATCGTGTGGGCGACAGCGCTGAAGTTCTCAAACGGCTTCACGCGACTTACGCCGACCATCGTTGCGCTGACGACCGCTTGGGCGAGTTTCTGGTTCCTCTCGCTGGCAATACGCAAGATCCCTATCGGCACGGCATATGCCGTGTGGGTGGGGATTGGTGCGGTGGGCGTAGCGATTGTAGGGATCTTCTGGTTCAAGGAGCCGCGCGATTTCTGGCGACTGTTTTTTATCGGATTAATCGTGATTGGGGTGGTGGGGCTGAAACTGGTTGCGCGCGATGAAGGACTCTGAGGGTCAAACAGCGGGCTACAGTTGGGCGCGGGCTTCGGCGGTGATGATGACCGCGATTTTCGCCAGCCGTGTGCTGGGGATGCTGCGTGACACTGTAATCGCTTATCGCTTCGGACAGAACGAGCTGACCGACGCCTATCGCGCAGCGTTCCAGTTGCCCGATTTGCTCTTCTTTATGGTGGCAGGCGGCGCGCTCTCCTCGTCGCTGATGCCCGTGTTTTCGGGCTACTGGGAGCAAGGACGCAAGGACGAGGCGTGGCGCGTGTTCTCTATCGTCGCAACGGTGATGGTCAGCATCACTACGGCGTTGGTGGTGCTGCTGGAATTCGCGGCGCCAATTGCCGTTGCGCTCATGTTTCCCGGCTTCGACGCCGACAGGCTTGCCCTGACGACCTACCTGACGCGAATCGTGCTGCCGACACAGATCTGT
>NKPV01000259.1 GCA_002254605.1 Armatimonadetes bacterium JP3_11 | reverse complement strand
GCAAGCGGAACACACCCGCGCCTTCCCCCAGCACACCCTCACCACCCGCCTGTACGGCGTGCGCGGCGAAACCGTGTTCCACAAAGCCCAAACCCAGCCGCCCTTCGTGCCCAACGCGCCCCTGACCCGCATGCCCTTCACCCAGAGCCTGCTCGCCGCCGAAACCTACGCCCAGTGGAACCGCAAAAACGCCACCCTGCTAACAGGCGCCGACTATCGCTGGATGGAGGCAAGCAGCCACGCCCACCTGGGCGGCAGCCACAGCGCGACCAACTTCGCCCTCTATGCGCAAAGCGAGTGGCAACTGGGACGCTGGCGCCCCCTCCTCGGCGCACGCTACGACGCCCACTCGCTGTATGGCAGCCAGTTCAGCCCACGCGCCGGCTTCACCTATATCGCGCACCACCAACACCGCTTCCGCGCCTCGCTGGGACGCGCCTTCCGCGCCCCCAGCTTCACCGAACTCTACCTGCGCAACTACTATGTCTGGTGGCCCTATAATGGCACGCCCGTGCCCCTCAGCATCGAAGGCAACTCCACCCTCCGACCCGAAACCACCTTCAGCACCGAAATCGGCTATAAGTACCTCCACCCACGCTGGCAACTGGATGTGTCGTATTTCACCAGCGAACTCGATAATGTGGTCTCGGTGTTCGCCAAAGACCCGAACCAGCCCCTGCTGCGCCAGTATAGCAATCTCTATCAATTCACCATCTGGGGCTACACGGCGGATGTGGTGGTGAAACTGTCGCCAGAATGGACGCTGAGCGCGAGCTACCTCTATGTGCGCTACGGCGGCGGCGTGGAAGAAGACTATAAACCCGCCCGCGACCGCGCCGTGCTGCGCCTTGCGCATTACAAAGAGCGCGGGCTGAGCGGACAACTCGTGTTCAACTACCCCGCGCTGAGGCAAGGCTACAGCAACGCCTATGGCTGGAACACCTATCTGAACCTGGTCTATCGCGTGGACGCGCGCAGCCGCTGGAACCTGCGCGTGGACAACCTGTTTAATGTGCGCACCGAGCTGGCGCGTTGGGTGCCCGGCGGGCAGCGCAGCGTGTGGATTAGCTGGCAGCAGGATTGGTAAAATGATTCACGCTTTGCCCCCTATGCCTCATGACGCGAAAGCATGGCGTCATGACGCGAAAGCATGGCGTCATGGCGTGAAAGCATGGCGTCATGACGCGAAAGCATGGCGTCATGGCGCGAAAGCATGGCG
>NKPV01000068.1 GCA_002254605.1 Armatimonadetes bacterium JP3_11 | reverse complement strand
GTGGGCTTGAGCTGCACCGTCGCGCGGTCGATGATTTGCGTCGGCTGATTGCCCAACTCAGCGATTTGTCGCTCCAGACTGAACTGTATCTGGGCGAGCTTATAGTCTAAGCCGGTATTCCAGCGTTGGTGTGCGCTCTGATTCGGCTGCAGTGGGTCTACGAGGCTCCACTGGAGGCGCGTGGTTAGGTTGCGGTCGGGCTGATAGAGCAAGTTCGCCTCGGCGGTCTGCTGTCCGCTGACGAGTCCGTAGGCGCGTGCATCGCCGAATTCACGCTCCACGCGGCTGAATCGGAATCCGCCTTGCCAGCCGGTGGCGGTGCGCCACTGCGAGCGCAGTTGGAGTAAGGCGGGCGCGTCGTCGCCCTGCGGGTTGCGGAACAGATAGAGCGCCTCGCCTTCGCGTCCTTGCTCTTGCCAAGTGGCGCGTATGCCCAAGTCGGTCATCGGGTTGCTTGGGTCGCCTGCGATGCGCCCGCGCAGGCTCAGCGCAGCGGGTCCCCAACGCGCCAGCTCGGTCTCGATGGCAATGTTGGGATTGGCGTTGCGCTGGGAAACGCCCGGTTGGATGCGGTAGCTCACGCGTGCGGTCTGCCCCGTGCGCAACGCCTCGGCAAAACGGATTTGACCCGACGCGTAGTCTATCCAGTAGTCTTTGTCGCGCACAAGCCAGCGTGTCTCAACCAGCACGATCTCGGAGCGCTCGACGATGCGGTTCCAGGTGAGCGTGTACGGTCCTGCAATGCCATGCCCCGCGATTGTTTCGGAGACAATCTCCTGCGCCGAGGCGCCTACCAACACACACGCCATCCATAGCGCCCAGAATGCCCCTCTCATCCTACGGATATGATACCCAATTCAGGTACAATCGCTCACAATTAGCAGGAATTGCAAGAGGGGCTGCGAATTTAGTTATATATGCTGCACCTATGCAGAGCACGCCGAAATGCCGATAATTCGCTTGGCATGGGGCGATGAGCATGGCTGCTGTGGTGAGGCATATGTGGAGCGGTGACAGCGGCGCGCGCGACGACGCGACCCACGCGCCCAGAGCAAGGAGGTGCGAGATGTTGACGAATTGGGCAAAACCTGGCTCGCCCGCGCGCGGACTGCTGATAGTGCTTTCCGGTCCCGCAGGCGTGGGCAAGGATACGCTGATCGAGCAGTGGCAGCTGGTCGCGCCGAATGTGCGCCGACTGGTGACCTATACCACGCGCCCCCAAGCCATCAACGAGCGTCACGGGTTGGATTACTACTTCGTAACGGAGGCGGAGTTCCACGCGCTGCGCGAGGAAGGCGCGTTTCTGGAATACGCGGAGGTGCATGGCAACTGGTACGGCACGCCCCGACGGGAGATGGAATCGCTGCGCGACGCGGGGCGCGATGTCGTGCTTCGGATCGATGTGCAGGGCGCGATGCAGGTACGCCAGCAGTTCCCAGAAGCGATTCTGATTTTCGTTGCGCCGCCCTCGCTTCAAGAGCTGGAGCAACGCCTGCGTCGGCGCGGGCGCGACGACGAGGAAGCCATCCAACTGCGCCTGATGAACGCCCGCGCCGAGATGGAATATATTCCCCAGTATGACTATCTCATCATCAACGATGACTTGAATCGCGCGTTGGAGACGCTACGCTGTATCCTGATTGCCGAGCGCCACCGCGTGCGCAACTTGAGTCCACAGGCGTTGCAGGAGGTCGAAAGGCGCTAAATGCCACAGAGCCGTTCGCGGTCGGGTCGGAACGCCGTGCGCGAAACTGCCTATGTGACATATCGCATCGGCAGGTTGATTGAAACCACGCGCCCCACCCCTATTTACGCGCAGCCCCACCCCCAGAGCCGCGTGTTGTATCCCCAAGTGGTGGCGCGATACTACCTGGTCATGACGCAGCAGCATGGATCGTGGTGTGGCGTGTTGATGACGAATGGTATGCTTGGCTGGGTTCCAAAAAGCGCGGTCAAGTTCACCAACCTCGATGTGGTCTCTACCCTGCCGCGTGGCGCCGACCCCGCCCATGTCACGCAACTGGCGATGCGGTTTTTGGGGGTGCGCTATCGCTGGGGCGGCAACGACCCACATACGGGGCTGGATTGCTCCGGCTTCGTGAAACTTATCTACGAGCAGATGGGCGTCCGTCTGCCTCGACGCGCCCGCGACCAAGCGAAGGTGGGCATCCCCATCACACGCTACGAAGACCTCCGCCCCGGCGACCGACTCTATTTCGCTGTGAAGGGCAAAGAGATTGACCACACGGGGATTTATATCGGCGACGGTTATTTCATCCATAGTGCGCGTTCGCGTGGGGGTGTGGATATCGATCACCTAAGCCATCCCACTTATCGGCGCAGTCTGGTGGCGGCGCGGCGATAACGCATCCCACCGACCGTTTTCGCGTCTCGGAACCGTTATCAGTTGGTATAATTCTCTTGATGCCCACCTTCCGTTATGTAGCGCAGACGCCTGAAGGGCGCGAGGTACGGGGCACGGTGCAAGCCGCGACGCGCCTGGAGGCGACGGATGCCGTGCGTAAACAGGGCTATTGGTTGCTGGAACTCTATGCCGAGCCGGAGCCGACGACGCCTATGCGCATGGCGCATCAGGGCGTGTGGCAACCGCTCTTTGGGGGAGTCCCGCTCAAAACGCTTGCCGTGTTCTTCCGCCAGTTCGCCACGATGCTGGCGGCAGGTGTGCCCATGTATCAGGCGCTGGAGACGCTGGGCAACCAGCGCTGGGGCAACGCCCGCCTGCGCCGCGTCCTCAACGAGATTCGAAACGCGATTCTGGCAGGCGAGCGACTCGCCGACGCTTTTGACAAGCATCCCGCCGTGTTTTCGCCGATTATTCGCGCCATGATTCGCGTGGGGGAGACCAGCGGCGCGTTAGAGAACATCTTACGCCAAATCGCGAACTACTTGGAAAATGAACTGGAACTGCGCCGATTGCTGAGCCGTGTCACTTTCTATCCGAAGTTGGTGCTGTTCTTCGCGATTTTGATTCCGGGGCTGATCCCCGCGCTGATTACGATGGTCGGAGCGCAGGGCGGTACGCCTGTGGGCGAGACCTTGGCGGGAATCGCGTGGACTTATATCAAGATTCTGTTGGCGATTTTTGGGGTCTGGGCGGCGTTCCGTCTGGCGATGCAGGCGCAGGGCTTCCGCTACGCGTGGGGGTTGCTTACCGTGAGCCTGCCGTGGATTGGGTTCACCGTGCGCCAGCTCGCGTTGGCGCGGTTCGCGCGTGCGCTCAGTGCGCTCTATGGTGCGGGGCTGCCCCTCTCGCAAGCCATGCGCTACGCCGCCGACGCCACCGGCAACGAGTACCTGCGAAGTCGCATTCAACCGGCAGTCTCTAAGCTGGAAGCGGGCTTTAGCATCACCGACACTTTCGCCAGCACAGGCGTGTTTCCCCCGATGGTGATGGACATGGTCGCCACGGGCGAGAACACGGGCGAACTGGGCTTCATGATGGACAAGGTCGCCGAGTACTACGAAGAGGAGGGCAAGTTGCGCTCGCATCAGGCGGGTTATGTCTTCGGCGTGCTGGTCTATCTTGGCGTGGCGATTTATGTGGCTATCATCTTGATACAGTTCTACGCGGGTTACTTCAGCTCGATTTTCAGCGCGGCGGGTCAACCCTAAGATGCAGAACCACTATGAAACGCTGGGTCTCTCGATGCATGCGACGCAGGAGGCAATTCGGCGTCGCTACCGCGAACTTGTGCGCCAGTATCACCCTGATGTGAACCCTTCGCCCCAAGCGAAGGAGCTGTTTCTGCGGATTCAGGAAGCCTACCAGGTGCTGTCCGACCCGGAGCGGCGCAGGCACTACGACGCCCTGTTGCGTTTGCAGATGGGGGAGCCGCCCAGTGCCCGCTACAGCCAGCCACGCACCCAAAGACCCTCGCCCCAAACCACCGAGCAAACCCACTCCCAGTCCCGCATGCCCGCCGACGAGCTGCGCCGGGTGATTATTCAGGCGGAACGCGCGTTCCTGCAAGGGCGCATGCAAGACGCGCTCTACTGGGCAAAGCATGCCACTCGTATCGCTCCACGCCATCCCAAAGGGCACGAGATTATCGGCGATGTGTACCGCACGCAAGGACACTACGAAGCCGCCTTGAACGCCTACACCTACGCGATCCAGCTTAACCCGAACAACCCTGAACTCCAGCGCAAACTCGACGCCGTGATCAAACACACTCGCAACAAAACGCCTGTGGTGTTCTCAGTGGGGGCGCGCAACCTGCCCGTGTTGAAACTGCCCCCAGAATGGAAACTCTACGCGGCGCAATCGCTGGGATGGGGCGCGGTACTGTTTTTGATGACCTTGGCGTATACCGTGCCCGGAAGCCCAATCCTGCTGGGCTGGAGCCTGAACTTGCTGACGTATCTGGGATTAGCGGGGTTCCTGACAGGTTTCTTGCTGGCGATGAGCCGCTGGGTCGCGCCCATTGGCGACGCTTTTCCGTGGCGACGGCATAGTGGGCAGATTTCTGCCGGGGGGGCGCTCATAGGGTTGAGTGCGGTCTGCTTTCCGCTGGCAGTGCTGCTCTACACGCTCCTCGCGCTCACGCAGGGCGGTCTCAGCCGTTCCGTAGCCCGTGTGTTCAGCGTGGCAAGCGGTCTGACACTCGGATTCGCGCTCCTGTATCCCCACGATTGGCTCAACACCGCGCTGTTCGGAGGCAACCTGCTCTTTCTCGCGCTGATGGGCGGCTGGTACCTGGCGGACAATCTACGATTGACCCCTTGACAAATCCCCTATTGTGCATGGTATAATCATGGCGCATTCGACGCGGGGTGGAGCAGTCCGGTAGCTCGTCGGGCTCATAACCCGAAGGTCGTGGGTTCAAATCCCACCCCCGCAACCATTTTTTTTTATTAGGGACTGGTTTCCTGATGAAGACAATATCCCCCGCTCACGCTGAACAACGATGCCTACTGCACGAATGGCATTGAGGAAGCATGGCGATGAATCCGTTATACATCATACTTGGAGCAGGCATATTAATAGACATTGTGAATCTTTATTGGTACTTATTACACATAATCACCCGTATCAGAGATCCTGAAAATGTTCGGAAGAAGTACATTCCTTCTACTACTCCTGGTTTCTCACTGATATTTTATATTTTGTATACTATTCTTACAATTACTTTCTCCGCTGCAAAGGGGAAACCGCTCTTTCCGATAAGTACTGAAGTTGCCGTTGGACTGATATGCATGATTGGACATATTGTTCTACATATCACTTTTATCTCGATTCTTTGGAGAATGAACCCAAAAATTCGTGGCGAGGGAAAAGACAGGGAGCCGTGATGTATCTGCGTGGTGGGTGTTTGGCAGCGTAAGAGTCGGCACTTCGTCGTCACGGCATCCGCTGGCGTGACCTACCCCCCCATGGCAAACCGTCTCCTACCACTTCCGTCGTTGGCGTGAGCGACGCGGGCAGCGAAAGTGTGTGCAGTGGAGGTCGCTTGGCTATGGTTGTTTGGGCTACGGTGTTTGACGCGCTCTCTTGCAGGGGGTGGTTCCTAAATAGCATCTAACATCTACAGAGATAACGATTGGGGGTGTTCCTGCCCGTGCTGTTGTAGCGCCACGGAAAAGCGGTAACCGCTCCCGTGGATTGCCGTACTCTAATCCCTCCGGAGCGCAGGGGAGAATACCCGTGATCAGAAGTAAGGGGCAAACAGAAACACTTTTCCTTGCTGGATATACTCCTTCGCTCGGCAGGCGTAATACCGCACCCACTCGTTCTCATCCCGTGTGTACGGCTCTATCAGCGGCAGCGCCTGCTCACCGCCAAGCGTCACCAGCACCTCCAGCAACGCCACCAGCCCCATCCCGTTGCCTTTGATTTGGTCGCGGTGCCGTGCAGCCCACTCCAGCTTCGACCACACCAACGGTACCACGGATGTGCCCATATCCAGTAAAACCTGCGCCTTGATCTCCTCGACATCACTGATCACTTCCCACTGCGGTGATTCCTCAACAATACGCCGAACTGCCTGTTCGCGAGGCATTTTAGCCAGCTGAACCACGGTTTCAAAACGCTCGCGGGGAACGGTATAAATCGGTTCGGAGCCAAACTGGATGATCTGAGCCGCGGCTGTGATGTCGATTCCCTGCCAGCCAGATGCCAAGAGCATTTGCATGTACTGCCAAAGGATCCTCTCATGGATGCCTGCGCCCAGATCGGCTGCCCGATAAGTGAAGTTGATTTCCTTCTTCAACTCAAGCAGCCACTTATCCACAGAACCTTCAAAACCCGCATACCGCACCATAGTTTCCAAGCGATTGATTAGATCCGCTGAGGATTTGACCGTGGGCACCTCACGCACCGCTTTTAGGCGTGCCAGCACCACACGCGCCGCGAGCGTGTTTGGGATTACCCCGTGTTGCTCGTGAGGGGGCTTCTGCTGCTCCTCCTCCCACTGCGCCAATTTCGTCTCCAACAGGGCTATCGACTCGGTATCATCCAATCGCCCGATAGCCGAGATCGCTGCATTCAGCACATATCGGTAGTTGCCGTCCACGGATGGATCGTGCGTTAGTGTTGTAATGGGAAACTTACACTCGCCGCGAAGGTATCTTCGCGCGTACTCCAGCCGTCGTGTTCTGGGGATATCCTCGCTCCGAAGCAGAAGCGTAATCTTAGGTAAGTTTTCCTTCTGCTTCGGGTCTAACTGATCGATGTCAAGCCTGTGCAGCCACGCCGTGGGGGCAGATAGTACCCTCTGTGGCTCTCCCACCGCAGGCTGAGCCATCACCGTCAGCACGCTAACAAGCCAGAAGCCTTCAAAAATTAGGGCCACCACCGAAACTAAACACCTTCCCTTGCTGGATGTACTCCTTCGCTTGGCAGGCATAATACCGCACCCATTTGTTCTCATCGCGAGTGAACGGCTCTATCACAGGCAAGGCTTGCTCGCCACCAACTGTCACCAACACCTTCAGTAAACCCACCAAGCCCATCCCAGTACCTTGAACCTGATCCCGATGACGCGCCGCCCACTCCAACTTCTCCCACACCAACGACACCACCGAAACGCCCTGATCCGCCAAAACCTGCAAGTAGCGTTCCTCGCGTGGTGTCAGCCGCTGCCAACGCAGCGCGTCCTCCACGATCCACTGCGCCACCTTAGCGCGAGGCACTTTCGCCAACTGCACATACACCGCAAAAACCTCCCGTACAGGACGCCAAGGACGCTCCCCTAAGTTCAGACTCACCCAACTACAGGCAGGCTCTATATCAATCCCTTGCCACCCTGCCTCCAAAACCATCTGCCCATATTGCATAAGGATTTCCTCGTAGATACCCGGTCCGCCGCCATCTACGATACCCTCTGTCGCCTTGACTTCGCGCTCTAACGCCCGCAGAAACGCTTGCCGAGACCCTTCAAAACCGATTGTGCGCAACATATAGTCCAAACGACGCAGTAAATCCTCAGCCGTCTTGACCTCAGGGATTGCGCGCACCGCTTTCAGTCGCGCCAGCACCGCCTGTGCCTTCACAGGGTTAAAGGCGATCATCGTGCGCTCCTCCAAAGGTTTCTCGTGCTCGGTCTCCCACTGCTTCAGTTTCTCTTCAAGCAGCGGAATGGACGCCGTGTCGTTGAGCTTGCCCAAAACGACTGTAGCAGCACTTACAACGCACCAGTAGAGTTCCGTGCGTATCTCTTCAGGTTTTCGGGCGATGGGACGAGCGTACTTATAGTCGCCGCGCAGATAGCGTCGGGCATACTCCAGTCGTCGGGCGGCAGGAATATCCTCACAGCGGAGCATTAGGTAGATTTTAGCCAGATTGGCTTCCTGGTTCGGGTCAAGTTGGTCGATGTCGAGGCTTTGGATCCACGAGGTGAGCCGTGCCGTGTTATTGGTTTGGGCAGGTGCAGTCTGTTGCGCGACCGCAGTGGCAAGAGTTGCCAGCCCTGCAGTGAGCATGAGCGCAAACATCCTCATTTTTCTCGTTTGCATGGTTACTATCCTCCTTCGTTAGGGGTTCCACCCTGTTAGTAGGTCGGAATGGGCAGATGTGTTCCTGCCTGTGCTGTTGTAGCGCCACGGGAAAGCGGTAAACCGCTCTATGGGGTTGCCGTACCGTAAACCTTGGTCTGACCAATCATGCTTCCAAAGATCGATGTTATTTAGTAAACTCCCATAAGCGAGCACATCTGCAACGACTTCGGGATCCGAAGGCAAATCGTTAAACTGATACTGTGGATATGCATTTGTAGTATGCGCCGTATAGGGGCAAAGTCCGTTCCGGGCTTCCCATGCATCGGCTAAATTGTCTCCATCACTGTCAAACGCAGCAGGTGGATAATAGATGCGTGTATAGACGCCGGGAGCGACTTGTACCGTGGTTTCATAACTCCACTTGTGCCCAAACTCGTGATAGACAGTCCAAGCAAATGCATGAATCCCACGCACGGTGATTGTATCCACAGCCTTCACCACATTCGCAGGCACATTTTGTGGGCACTGCCCTTGACGAATAGCAAACAGAGGGCGATCGCGAGTGGTGTAGTTCGCTGTATGATTACGCACATAGACATGTGGGCGCCCTGTTATGTAAAAGCCTGCTACATTACCAAACGGAAATGGGTTCTGGTTAGTAAACACCACGGCAGGACTGCCCATCGCACGCCAGTAGTAATGGAACCAGTTGGGAATGGTCAATCCGGCAGGCTCGCTAACAGCACCTGATGGATGACGAGACCCCGTCGCAGGGAAAAAGACCTCATAGCGTGCACGCCCAACCACTACCGCAGGCGAGCCTTGACGCTCGCGAAACACCATCTCCATCATCTGAGCCCCAAGCAGGTTGGTGGAGGAATTCGGATTATAATCAGGAAGCAAAGATGCAGAGTAGCGCGCCTTCGCCCAAATAAAAATGTTGCCCGATTGACCCCCAAAACGGTCATAGCCATAATTCCAATCGAAGAAACTAAAGGGGATGCGGCTGCGCCAGGAAAGCCGAAAGGCATACCAGTCCACAACATCGCTAATCACGGTTTGGCTCCCATCAGGGTTAGGAATGCGCAGCAAGAAGGACTCTGGAGGCGAGGCAACCATCCACGCGCTGACCGCGGTCTGTAGCGTTACGCCCGTCGGGGTTTCTCGAAACACCAGCTCATTCTCGCCCAATTCGGGAAAGCCTAAGGGATCCAAACTTTTGCTCCCGTCCAGAAAAGCCCGCTTGCGCATTACGATAAGCCCTTTGAAGACCTCGCTGGTGGCACTGAGACGGAAATAGTCGTTTGGCGCGGGACTAAGACTTACCTGAACTCCTTCCACGGTGCCTCCGCTGGGAGATGTTTGTATGTTGCCCGTGCCTTCTGTATCGTTCCAATTGAAGGTCAGCGAAAGCGTACCTGCTCGCCAAGATCGACGATAGTTCTCCCCATAATAGCGGGCGGGTGGGTCAAACCACCAGCAAGCGCCCGACCCACAATTGGCGCCCGGGTTGCTGGAGTTGCGGGCAACTTGCAACTGTCCCACAAGATCAGCACACCCCTCTTGCCCCGTGATCCCCGCACAATTAGGGCTGATGGTCGCGTCCGTCGCGCTATGGCACAATCGTGTGCGCACATCGATGTTGACCGTCCAATTACCCGAAGATAATGCTAACCTACCATAAGAGACCTGTTGCACAAAGGCTAAATACGGGAGTTCAACGGAGACAGAGGGCTGGTTGGGATAGTAGATCGATTGCAACGCAGTGGGCAGAGTGTTGCGGTACTTGAGTTCAAAGCGTGTTTGCCCGATTAGGTTGAAGCGAACGGGTGAAGTGGAATAAGTTGTGCCCTTGACAGCCCAGAAGGAACGCTCGATATCGGATAAGGTTAGGCTTTGACCTGGAGTGATTAAATAGGTCGCACCCGAACCACCCAGTAGGTTAGTGAAAAGCGCCACAGCATATGAATCGACAGGTGCACAAACCGTGAGGCTTGTTTTCGGAACACCGTCTATAAGACGCCCATAATCTTGGGAGAGGGAAATCGGTGTGATGGAGTTTGGGTCTACTTGGCTTAAATCGTCTGAGGACTCAAGTTGAGCGTAAAGCAGCACGGGGAGTAAGATTTTCAGGACAATCGCTATGCATCGCCCCCCCCCCCGCTGAATTAGAGCGAGCCGTGAGGTTTCGTGCGTGTTTTGTTATTGCCCGATCGACCATCATACACCTCCGCCGTCAGTTCCTCGCTTTGTATGGCGTTCCTATTATACCCCATTCGATGCTCCTTTGTCAAGGGGGGTGGAGGGTGTTCGAAAAATCAGCGTTCACATCGACCACCCAAACCAGACACACAAAATCATTCCCATCCCACCCCCGCAACCATTTTTTTATTAGAGGGTACAATTCCTCAAGCATGCTCCCGGAATGGCTGTTGCGAATTGGTGCAGTGGCGCCTGCGCCTGCCCTTGGAACCCCCACCGTGTGGCGCGAGGTGTGTTTCGAGTCGCGCCCTGTGTTGCTCGCGCCCTGGCTGGCGGAACAGCGCGGTCCCGTGATGGTGGTGACGCCTTCGCTGGAGCGGGCGGAGCAGTGGTTAGCGATTCTGCTGCGGTTGGGCATGCCCGAAAATCGCGTGCTGCGAGTTCCCAGCAGCCTCACCCCCCTGTTAGAGCCAACAGGAGTAGAGCCCGAGACCTTGCACGAGCGCTTGCGCGCCCTTACGGCTCTCCACCGCGACGATGCCGTCTGCGTGATTGCGCCCATTGCCGCGGTGTTGCAACGCACGATGCCCGAAGTGCTCTTTGAAGCCGAACTGGTGCGCCTACGCTTGCCCGACGCGGAGCCACCCGATGCGCATGAATGGGTGTCCCATATCGAACCCGACGTGCTGCTCAAACGCCTTGCGGAAGATGGCTACGTATATCAGGAACCCGTGCGCTTGCCGGGGCATTTCGCACGGCGCGGCGGAATCGTGGATGTGTTCCCGATGGGCGCCGAGCTGCCCGTCCGCATCGAGTTCTGGGGGGACGAAATCGCCAGCCTGCGCGTTTTTGAGCCGACCTCGCAACGCTCGATAAAGCAGGTCAAGCAGATGGCGATTCCGCCGGCACGCGAGGCGCCGATGGGCAACGAGGCGGCGGCGCAACGCATCCGCGAGGCGTGGGAAGCCCGAATCGCTCAGCAGCCTGCCGTGCTCCAGCCAGAACTGCGCCAGCGACTGGAAGATGATTTGCGCCCTCTGATGCAGGGCGCGCCCTTCGACCGACTGGAGCTGTACCTGCCGTGGCTGATGGAGCCACGCGCCTGCCTGCTGGACTACTTGCACGGAAACGGGTGGCTGGTGCTGGACGAACCGCTGATGCTCAACACCGCGTACGAACGGCTATTGGACGATGTGGCGCACGCACTCGCCTCACGCGCTGAGCGCGGCGACATCCCACCGTTAGAAGCGACGGACTATATCGAGCCGTTCGAACGAATCGAGTCCCATGCATCGACCCTGCTGCTCGGCGACCCTGTCTTCGCAAACGGTAGGCTCTACCGAAACAGGGACGCCTCGCCTCAACCTGTTATTACCGAAGCAATCCGACGATAAGCCGCGCACGCTTCACAAGTGGGATGGGCGGGAGGCGGTGTGGGACGCGACAGAATCGACCATGCACGCTCAATCAGCACGTCCACCAACGCATCCAGGCGCGCCACAGGCGACCAGCACGCCCGAAACTCCATCAGAAACCCACCAGAGTGTATCTTATCCACGCGATCGACTTCAGTAATCGGGTCATAATAGATCAAGCCCAGCGTCTCCACAGGGCGAGGAAAAGGGTAGTCTGGCTTCGTTGCCTGCAGATTCTCGGCAATGCGTGCGTACACATTCAATTGCACCTGCTATGATTATTTCGCTCGCCAGATCTGCCACACGAATCGGGGTAGATTGCGCACTTTTTTGATTTTACGGGGGTCTTGTAGCAGGCGCCAGAGCC
>NKPV01000139.1 GCA_002254605.1 Armatimonadetes bacterium JP3_11 | reverse complement strand
GCGGCGCCGCCCTGCTCACCCACAGACCAGCGTAGCAGGTTTGCGATGAAAATCGGAAAGGCGGGCTGTAGGGGGAAATCCGATTCCATAATGTCCCAGCCGATGCCCACCCAGCGACGGTTTTGGTGCTCGCCTGCGACGATGAGGGGTGTTTGCTGGCTCTCGGCTAACACTTTCGCCCATGGCGCGGGGGTGAGGCGGGGTGCGTTGTCAATCAGCAGGTTGCCCAGCTCCAGATAGCGCATCAGGGGATGCTCCCGTTCCCAAAGCGCGATTCGGGGGGCGCTTACGAGCGAACCCAGTGCGGCAATCGGACCGCCTTGCACTTTAATCACCATCACGGCGCGGGCTTTTACAGGCACGGGCGTCGTGCGGTCGAAGATAATCAGGTCAAACTCGCCGCCGCCCACGCGCTCGCCGCGCTCGCTTTCGGGAACACTTGGGGCTTTACTGAGCTGCACATTCGGTTCCAGCGCGAGGGCGCGCTCCAAGAAGAAGTTGCCCTCGCCCACCAGCAGCACACGAATCGGTTTTTGGGTCACGCCCACACGATAGGCGGTGTTGTCCGAGGCAAGCATATCGTCCGCTTTGAGCCGCGCTTCCAGAGGCTCCTGCAACGAGCGCATCCTCAGCGTCTGCCCGATTGTTTTGCCACCCTCTACCGTGATCGAACGCGCGTCGATGAGTTTACCGTTCGCGTAGAACTCCAGAATCGCCTGCCTGCTCTGACTGCCGAAGTTGCGGATGCCCACGAACCACTCGAAGCTACCACTGCGTTCCTGCACATCCATCGCAGTAATCGCAAGGTTTTCGCCGCTGCTACCCAGCGATTCAAATACCAGTTTCGCATTGCCTGCCGAGAAGTCGCTAACGGGGGGAAACGCCCCATCGGAAAGCAGCACGATACGGCTCTCGCTCGATTTGCCCACCAGCGCCGCCGCAAGGCGCAACGCCTCATCGAGGTTCCCCGCCGTGTCGGTGGGCTGGATTTGGTCAATCGCGTTCAGCAGTTTCTGTTTGTCGCTGGTGAGGGGCGATAACACGCGCACTTGGGCACCTGCCTCAATAATCGCGAGTTGCTCGCCAGGGTTCAGCTCTTGCACAAAACGGCGCATGCGGTTCTTGGCGGCGTCAAGGCGTGTCGGCGATGCGTCAATCGAGCTCATGCTGGCGGAGTTATCCACCACAATCACCGATTGACCAGGCAAGCCCTTCGCCTGAATCATCGGGCGGGCAAGCGCGGTCAATAACAGCAACGCCGCCAGCAGTTGCAAAAACAGCAACAGGTTCGGGCGCAGTTTCTGGAAGAGCGCGTTCGCACGCACATCGGTTGTCATCGCGGGGAACAGAAACTTCGCGGGCACGCGCACCTCACGGCGGCGCACTTTCAACAGGTACAGCAGGATAATAAACCCTGCCACCGGCAGAAACCAGAGCAATACCCCCAGCGATTGGAACTGCATGCCCAAATTCTACCGCACCCAGCCCAGCCGATCGGCGACATTCAATATTGTGACTGCCGTGAGAATCTGTCCTAATTCGATTCGGTTCGCCTCGGCGAGGTAGATGACATCGCCGTCTTGGATAGGCGGGTTCGCCGCAAGATTGCCTCGTTTCAGGAACTGCTGGTACGGTACGCGCAGTCGCTGTAGGGTATCGCCTTCCATGCGCAGGATGGTGACCGTTGAAGTAATCGCGCGTGGGGTCATACCACCCGCCGCAGCAATCGCGTCGGAAAGCAGAAACGCTCTCCCTTCGGGAATCGGGTAGTAGCCGGCGCGATTGACCTGTCCCACAATCGCGAAGCGTTGCAGATTCTGCGGCACCACGATGACATCCCCCTCTTGCAGGACAGGGTTCGCGCTCTCGCTGGTATCGCCTTGCACGGTGGCGCGATACAGATTGAAGGGGACAATCTCGCCCTGGCGGTCGATGAAGGCGCGTTTGAGCGCGGCGAATTCCGTGACGCCTTCCGCGACGGCGATTGCCTGCATGGCGCGTGTGCCCGCGTCCAGGTCGTAGTTACCCGGTTTTTTGACCTCGCCGACAACCGCCACGCGGATTGCCGGCTTTTGTTGGATGCTCAGCAGGTCGCCCGGCTGGAGCGGGTAGTTCGTGCGCTGGTCGCCCCGATGGAGTAAGGCGGGCAGGTCAATCGGCAGGGTCTGTTCGCCTCGAATAAGCGTCGCCACCGTGCGTTCGGGCAAGATTTTCAGCCCCTCCGCCGCGGCGACTGCTTCCGCCACACGCCAGCCCGGACGAATGGGGTAGGCGCCCGGGCGGTTCACCTGCCCCTCGACAAACACCAGTAGCGGGCGCGCCTCTTTCAACGACACGAACACTTCGGGATTACGCAAGCGCTGGCTCAGACGCTCGCGGAGCATTTCGCTTAGCTGATTCAGGGTTAAGCCACGCACGCTCAACTCGCCCACGCCGGGAAACACCACGCGCCCGCTGGGCGGCACGGTGAACTCGCCGCTGAACTGCTCGTGGCGCAGCACGACCACCGTAAGCACATCGCCTGTGTCGAGTGTGTAGTCTTCAGAGGGTTGAGCCATGCAAATCGCCGCGCCAAGCCACAACGCAACCACCAATGCGCTGATATGCCATATCGCTAACAGCCTCGTTGCCGTCATCGCGTCCCCTCCTCCACTAAAATCACGCCCACGAGTCGGTCGCCCGTTTGCGCCAGCATTTGATAGGTGGCTTCATCTAAGGCGTAGCCTTTGGGTGCGACGAGGATGAGCCGCTCTGCAGGTGGGGTATGGCTGGCGTTGGACGGGGCGGTGTAGACCCGCAGCACACCGTTTGAGGCGATAGGCGCAGGGAGATCCGCCTCAGCCTCGTTTTCCGGCGTTTGTAGGGCGGCGGCGAGCTGCTGGGCGATGGCTTGGGTTTGGGGCGTTAAGGGCAGCGCGAGTGCGCGATGCCAGGTCTCGCCGCCGCCCAGCGCACGGAGTTGCCATGTAAGGAGCTGCACATGCGCCGGGTCTAACGCGCTGCGCAGCTCGGCTAACACAGGCGCCCCCAGCAGACGCTCCACCTCCCAGCGGTTGCTAAGCCGGCGCGCACGCCATGCCGCCACCAGCGCACCTAACATCCCCAACATCAGCCCCAGCATCGTGCCTAAACCCATCGTCAGCACAGGACGCGGAAAAACCTGCCGGTCAGGCAATGTGGCGGGTTCCAACAAGATGGGGGAAATCTTACCCACTAACTGCTGCGCCCGCGCCTGCTCGTAGGCGCGCACCTTCTCGGTCCAAATGGTCAACGCCGCCTCATACTGACGCTTCAAATCCGTGTACTCTGCCATGAGGTCGGGCGTGCGTTGGAACAGCTGCTCAAACTGCGCCTGCTGCTGCTTGAGAATGGTAAGCGTTGCTCGTGTCGCCTGCAGCTCGCTTTCCGCACGCAGGAGCGACTGCGCCAACTCCATGTACAACGGGTTCACCATCTCTTGCTTGGCGAGCGTGAGGAACTGCTTATCGACGGCTTGCGCCAGCAGGTTCTCGCGTTCGCGTTTCGCTTGGGCGATTTGCTGCTCCACAAGTTGTACTTCAGGGGCGTTCGGCTGGAACTCCTGCAATAAGCCGCTTCGCTGGATTTCCAGCTCGGCGATTTTGGTGTTGAGCTGTTGCACTTCTGGTGGAATGGCGAGGTTGCGTGTGGCTTCGTAAAACTTGGGCTCGCGTTCGAGCTGGCGGCGGAGCGCCGCAATTTGGCGTTCGAGGGCGATCTGCTGTGCCTCTTGTGTTCGTCGCTGCTCCAGCAGGTCGGCATATTTCTCAACGCTTTTGGCAAGTTCCTCTTCTGGAGCGACAATCCGCTGCCGTTTCAGGAAGTCGGTTATGCGCTTACTCACCGCGCGCAGCTGGTCTTCTTGATGGCGCAGTTCTTTTTCCAATTTTTCAGCCAGTGTCGTGGGATTCTGCTCGTAGAGCGTGCGCACATGGCTCAGGTATGCCTCCGTCCAGAGTTTCGCGAGCCGTTGTGCACCTTCAGGCGTGGAGTCCGTCGCCGTTAACTCGATCACATTCGTATTGCGCAGCGCAGTTGCACGGAACCGCTTTTCGAAGTCGCGGTATGGCTCCTCGATCCCCGCTTGGCGTTGGACTTTTTCCAGCAGGGGGCGCGCCAGCAGCACTTCCACCTGCGTATTCAAATCAGGGCTGCCCCCCCCGATGAGGGCGGCGATGCCGCCTCCCGCTCCCAGCGTCATTCCCATAGGCGACTCGATGAGCAACTTCGCGTTCGATTCGTAGCGTTTCTCACCAAACAGTACTATCAACGCCGCCAATCCTACGCCTAACAACACTCCCGCCGCGACCCATCTCCACTGGCTCCTGAAGGCGTACCATAGCCAGGGCAGCGCAATCGTATCCCGCCTATCGTCCCAACGCTCCATCGCTCAAATAATACCTAATTCAGTGCAGTGGCGAACATCTCGCGCAGACGCACGCCCACGCCAGGCGCATCGTTGGGCAGTACACGCCCCTCAACGAGTTCCGCCCCGATAAACGGGTCATCGAGGAGGTTCAAGTGGCTATCCAAATCCAAATAATCTGCCAGCGGGGCAATCTGACACGCCGCGCTGATGGAGAGACTGCTGTCGGAATAACAGCCGTACATCACTTGCAACCCCAGCGCGCGCGCCGTGTGAACCATCCGTATCGCCTCGCTGATGCCGCCGCACTTCATGAGCTTGATGTTAATCCCATGCACACGGTCGGCAAGTTGGACCACATCGCGCGTGTCGAAGCAGCTCTCGTCGACGAAAATGGGCAGGGGCGATTCGCGATAGAGCGTAGGTAGGTCGTCCTCGGCGCCGCGGGGAAGAGGCTGTTCCACATAGTCCACACCACGCTCCGCCAGCCAGCGGCACATCGTGATGGCATCCTGCAGGTTCCAGCCGCCGTTGGCGTCCACGCGCAACGCGACGCCTTGGGGTACCTCTTGGAGAATCGCCTCCATCATCGCCTTATCAGCTTCGATACCGACAGGGTTGCCCAGTTTAATCTTGAGCGCGCGGGCGTTGGTAATTTCAAGCCAGTCGCGGGTGCGCTGACGAGCAACCTCAGGCGGGCTGATGCCGATGGTCACCGAGGTGGGCACGATCGATTCGCGCGACAAGCCCAGAACGCGCCACACAGGCAGCCCCGTGCGTTTGCCCAGCCAGTCCCAAAGCGCGCCATCAAGCGCAGCGCGCGCCGCCGAACGCACTCCTGTAGCCATCAGCGCATGTTCAATCCG
>NKPV01000076.1 GCA_002254605.1 Armatimonadetes bacterium JP3_11 | reverse complement strand
GAGTTATCTGGTTTGAACCATGCTTGAAGACACTCTCCAGCGTCTCCGCACGGGATTAGCAGG
Source organism: Armatimonadetes bacterium JP3_11 (assembly GCA_002254605.1). Lineage (GTDB taxonomy): Bacteria > Armatimonadota > Fimbriimonadia > Fimbriimonadales > GBS-DC > GBS-DC. The sequence goes on along the minus strand of NKPV01000076.1, from coordinate 10,631 downwards.
TACGCCCTACGAGGGGAAGGTTTTCCTCGTGGGGGGGTATGTGCGCGACAAGTTGCTGGGTCGCCCCTTGCCGAACGATATCGACCTTGTGCTGGAGGGGGATGCCCTCCAGCTGGCGCAGTTGCTCTACGAGCGTGGTATCGCGAACCATCATCCCGTCACCTATCCGCGATTTGGCACCGCGATGGTGCATATCGGCGAGACGCTGGTGGAGCTGGTGACCGCTCGTGCCGAGTCGTATCATGACGCAAGCCGTAAACCTAAGCAAGTGCACCCCACCACCCTCTACGAAGACGCTCTACGCCGCGACTTCACAGTCAATACTTTGCTGGAAAACTTACACACAGGGGAAATCGTTGATCCGCTGGGCGTGGGGTTGGCTGATTTGCAAGCGCGGCGGCTACGCACGCCGCGCGACCCCCACGCGACATTCTACGAAGACCCTTTACGCATGCTTCGTGCCGTGCGGTTCTCTGTGCAACTGGATTTTACGATAGACCCCTCTGTGTATCAAGCAATACTGGAGCAGGCGGAGCGGCTTGCAATTGTCAGCATGGAACGAATCCGAGATGAGTTTACGCGCCTGATGGATCTGCCACGCGCGGCGGATGGGCTGCAGATGTTGCTGGAGACACGCCTGCTGCATCAGTTTGGGCAGCCCCTGTTGCCGATGGTCGGCTGTACACAAAACGAGTACCATCTTTACGATGTATGGGAGCATAGTCTGAAGGCAGTGGGGTTTGTAAACCCTGAAGGGCTTGAGATGCCCGCGTGGGAGCTACGCCTCGCTGCACTTTTGCACGATGTCGGCAAACCCGACACGCGCACGGTGGATGAACAGGGGGGGGTGCACTTCTACGAACATGAGCGCGTGGGGGCGCACATAGCGGCGGACTGGCTACGCTCCTTGCGTTATCCGAACGCCGTTGTTGAGCAGGTCTCCAAGTTGGTTAAGCTGCACATGCGCCCGGGCTTCTATACGCCCGAATGGACGGACTCCGCCGTGCGCCGTCTGATTCGCGACGCGGGCGATTTGCTGGAGCCGCTGTTGCGCTTGGTGGAGGCAGACATCAAGGCGCAACGCCACGATGTGGTGCATGCCGACCTGAACGCTCTGCGAGCGCACATCCTGCGGGTGCAAGCCGCACAGCCGAAGGAAAAATGGCAAAGTCCCCTTACGGGTAAGCAAATCATCGAACGGTTCGGGCTAAAGCCCAGCCCCTTGGTAGGGCAAATCAAAGCCTACTTGGAAGAGCAGGTGATCGAGGGCAAACTTGCCCCCGACGATATCGAGAGCGCATGGAAACTGGCGGAAGCGTTCCTGAACGAACGCCAATAGCTCGTCTTGGGGGCGGACACGAATCGCAACAGGTTTACATTTGTCTACATTAATGTCCTTCGATAACGGCATGCGTCGGTCGTTATCGAAGGACTGGATTGCGCAGGAGATTGCGCAGACCTTTCAGCTGCCGCTGCTGAGTGTGCCCGTGCAGTTGGCGACGGAGGCGATTCACCACTTAGCGCGTCGGCAGCGCGATAAGCGGGCGCGTCCACGCACCCTGCCACCCCACCTTTGGTACGCCATTCGCGAAGAAGCATGCCACTTCTGCCTTCAAACCCTTGCTGAGCTCGTGCAGCTGGAGCGCGGTCCCGACGCCTTGCCGCCCGAGACGGCGGCGCTCTACGATGCGTTTTTGCAAGCCGTGCGCCATTATTTAGAGACCCCACCGCCGCAACTGCAGCACGCCACGCCCGCCCTCTCGCCCGGAGAGCAACTTAAACAGGAACAGATGCTGTGGCGACAGGCGCGTGAGGCGTTAGACCTTTGCGAAAAGTGGCGCAAAGCGATGCAAAATCGAGAATGACACCCCCGAAGCCCACGCCAGCATATCATAGCCATGCGCGACGATTTGCGGTATCTTATTAGACGTGTGGCATGTTCTGTTGTTAAACGGACCGAACTTGAACTTGCTGGGCACGCGGGAGCCGAATATCTACGGCAGCGAGACGCTGGAGCGCATCGTACAGCGCGCCACCGATTATGCGCGGTCGCTGGGGATCGAGTTGCGCCATGTGCAATCTAATCACGAAGGTGCGCTGATTGACGCGCTCCATGAGGCGCGTGCGTGGGCGGACGGTGTGATTATCAATGCCGGGGCATACACGCATACCAGCATCGCGCTGCGCGACGCCCTCAGCGCCATCCAACTGCCCACAATCGAAGTACACCTGAGCAACATCTACGCCCGCGAGCCGTTCCGCCACATCTCTGTGATTGCGCCCGTGTGCGTGGGATGCATCAGTGGATTCGGTGCAGAGAGCTACCTACTGGCAATACACGCCATGAGCTCGATTTTGGCGCGGCAAGAAGGTTCCCATCCCAACGATGAAACGCCTACCGCTCAGGTATAATCCCCAGTAGAGAGGTGGAATCATGATTGCGACTATGCCAACGAAACGGCTTTCTTTGAGCGATTTACCGCATCTTAGTACGGGCAAGCGCACACGCCTGTACCGAATGATGTACAAGTACGGGATTGGCAACGGCACGCTGATGGTATTGCCTTACGATCAAGGGCTGGAACATGGTCCGCGCGACTTTTTCCCATACCCTCCTTCGGGCGACCCTGATTATATCTGCCGATTGGCGATCGATTTGGGCTTTTCGGCAGTGGCGTTTCAGTATGGCATCGCTGAGAAGTATATTGCGAAGTTTGCGGGCAAGATCCCGCTGATTCTGAAACTGAACGGCAAGACCGAGATTCCCTCCGATGCGCATGCGCTGTCGCCGTTGAACTCGCGCGTGGAAGACGCCGTGCGGTTGGGCGCGGATGCGGTGGGCTACACACTCTATGTCGGCTCCCCGCGCCAAGACGACGACTTCCGCCAGTTTATGGAGGTGCGTGCAGCAGCGGACGAGTACGGGATGCCGCTGATTGTGTGGGCGTACCCGCGTGGCGAGGCGGTGCAGGCGAAAGGCGGACGCGACAGCCTCTGGGCAGTCGACTACGCGGCGCGTACCGCCGCCGAGCTGGGCGCCGACATCGTGAAGGTGAACTTCCCCAAACTTGCCCCGCCCGAAGAACGCGCCAAGCACCCCAAGCCCTATAATGAGCTGGAGGAGAACGACGAGCAACGCATCCAGCGTGTCGTCAACTCCGCCGTGAACACCTTCGTATTACTCTCAGGAGGCGAGAAGGGCAACGACGCCGATGTGCTGAATAAGGTACGCCTCTCGATGGAAGCGGGCGCAATCGGACTGATTTTCGGGCGCAACATCTGGCAACGCCCCTACGAGGAAGCCTCGCGCCTCGTGGAACAGATTCAAGAAATCATGCGCGGCTACGGACGACCTGAGCCAGAGGCGTGAATCGAGCCAAGACTCCTCGCCGTCGCTCAATAGGGGTTAGCTGCTTATCATTCCGAGCGGGTGGGGAGTCTTGGTAGGTGAGAGGGGAGACGGCAACTTCCCCCTTCTGATCAGTACACAGGCAGGCTTGGGTCTACTTCTTGTGCGTAGGCGTTCATACCGCCTGCCAGATTCTTCACGCGCCGATAACCCATTTGCATCAGCAGGCGCGTGATTTGCCCACTGCGTCCGCCTGAACGGCAAATTACCACAATCTCGTCTGCGGGGTTGAGCTCATGCACGCGCTCGGGCACTTCCGCCATACGGATGTGTTTGATATTCGGTAGGCGGCTGATTTCGAGTTCGTAAGGCTCGCGCACATCGAGCAGCACCAGTGGTTCCCCTGCATCCAAGCGGCGTTTCAGTTCGTGTGGCGTGATGCAGGGCAAGCCGTCGGTTTCAACCATTTCCTCGCCGCGTAGCCCGCAGAACTCCACATAATCGATGAGTTCGCGCACGGTCGGGTTCGCGCCGCACACAGGGCAGTTCGGGTCTTTGCGCAGTTTCAGCTCGCGCCAGCGCATGCCCAGCGCGTCCAGCAGCAGCAGCCTGCCAATCAGCGGCTCGCCTATGCCCAAGATGAGCTTAATCGTCTCGGTCGCTTGCACAAGCCCGATCAAGCCGGGCAGGATGCCCAGCACACCACCCTCCGCGCAACTGGGTACTAAGCCTGGGGGCGGCGGCTCGGGGTACAAACAGCGATAGCACGGACCACGCTCCGCCCAAAACACCGACGCCTGCCCCTCGAAGCGAAAGATGCTTCCGTATACATTCGGTTTGCCCAACAACACACACGCATCGTTGACCAAGTAGCGCGTGGGGAAGTTGTCGGTGCCGTCCACAATCACATCGAAATCGCGCATAATGTCCAGCGCGTTCTCGGAGGTCAAGCGCGTCTCAAAGGGAATCACATGCACATGCGGGTTGATAGCGTGAATTTTTTCGATGGCGGACTGGAGCTTGGGACGCCCCACATCGGTGGTGAAGTGGAGGATTTGGCGTTGTAGGTTGGAATAGTCCACCACATCGAAGTCGACGAGTCCAATAGTGCCCACGCCTGCGGCAGCCAGATAAAGGGCGAGCGGCGAACCGAGTCCGCCCGTGCCAATCAGTAGCACACGCGCGGCTTTCAGGCGGCGTTGCCCCTCCATCGTTACCTCGGGCATAATCAGGTGGCGACTATAACGCAACACCTCCTCTTGCGAGAGACTCACGGCTCGCAAGCGCGAGTCGTCGATGAGGCTGTGGACGCTGGATTCCTCTACAGTGCCAGTGCTGCCTCCCGCAACGGAGGGCACAATCGTCAGCTCGGCGTCGGGCGCGAGCGGGGTGTCCAGCCCTTGCAGGTGGCGCACATCCTCATCGCCCAGATAAAGGTTCACGAAGCTGCGCAGCTGCCCGTCCTCTTTGAATAGGTGCTGGCGTAGGTTAGGGAACGCCTCAGTTAGCTTCTGCATCGCTTCACCGACGGTAGCAGCGTCTACGGTAAGCGAGGCTCGATTTTCTGTATAAGGTCTCAACGCGGTCGGGATATAGATAGTTGGCATAGTGTCCTCCTATTGATACTGTTTGAGTAAGTTGTGGAATTCCGGGTTAGTGCGCAACGATGTGAAGTCGGGGTCGCCGACAGCAATGCGCACGAGGCTGCGGTCTAACTCCAGCGCGCGTTTGAGGTGGCGCAGGGCAGCTTTCGGGCTGCCTGCGAGCGCGAGGATGCAGGCGTAATTGTAGTGGGCGTTGGGGTCGTTGGGCGCATCACGGATGATGCCGGCGAACACGCGCGCTGCTGCAGCGTACTGCTTGCGCTCTTGCAGTCGGAACGCCTGCTCCTGACGGCGGAACAGCAGTTGCATAGTCAACAAGCGTCGCAGCTCCTGAACGGGCTCTTTATGGTCGTCCACGCGCAGGTCGATGTAGCGGTCGTCGAAACCGCCGTAGCCGCCGTTTTTGCGAGCGACGAGAATCGCCGCCGACTGCTTGCCGCGCGAGTCGCCGCCCGCTTTCTCGCCCGCTTCCAGCGCCGCCATGAGTTTCAGGGCGAGTTCCCCTTCGGTTTTCTGGAACGCCTCCGCCATCGCTTTGACGACGGCTTCGCCTGTGAGAATGTTGCCTTGCGCTGCGAAGTTTGTGCCCGTGATACCGCCTGCCCAGCGAATACACTCCTTGCCCGTAAAAGTTGCGCTGCGCCCTCGTGCATCGACAATTCCGACTTGGCGCCGTTCGCGTTGGGGGTCGCTTTGGGTCAACCGCCGGAGAACCACTTTCGGCTCCAGTTTTTGGCGTAGCAGATCCAGCCCACGCGGTCCGTAGGTCGTGTTCGCGTAAGACTGCGTGGCGATGGCACCGACGCCTGCCTGCGCAAACGGCACGACGGAACCCACCGCCAAGAATTTGGAAGCAACGGCAACACCCACTTCACCCGTGCGCGAGTCGGCGCCCACAATCGAGAAAGTGCCCAAACCGAACTCTTGCGTTTTCATTGCGTTTAGCGTGGCTAAATTATACCTACTCTGGGCATGGCTCAAGTGATGCACGAGAGAGAGAATACGCCGCACAATTGCGTCGTTTACGTTAGTCCACACTTGACCTATGTGATTGAAAATAGGTATACTAATTCGCGCTATGGAGGTCTCTACTATGACAGATCGACGAAGTGCATATATCGAGGGTATCCTCATGGCGTTTAAGGCAGGTGAGATTGATATGGCAGATGCGATTAAAGCAATACGGAGACGCAAGCCGAATCAGGCGAAGGTTGAAGGAGCGCAGGAGTTTGCGAAGCTGATTATGGACGGCAAAATCGAAGAGGCTTTTGCGAAGTACCGCTTCGGTCTGAAGAATGTCCGTCAGCGTCGGCGCAGCTCCAACAACGGCAAGTCCGCCTGATGGTGCAATCTAAAGCCCCTCCGTTGGAGGGGCTTTTTCATTTTTAGGGTATCTTTTAGGTATGCATCGGTTTGCCTTTGTGATTCATCCAGTGGATGTGAAGCGGGACGCGGCGCGCAAATACCCCATCGCTAAATATCTGCCCGAACGATGGGTTGAGCAGATTCTGAGGCGCAAGGAGCCGATGGTCGTTTCACGGATTACGGGAATCCGCTCGCTTACGGGTGTGACCACGGAAGGTTGGTTTATCGGCTGCCCGCTCTCACCTCGTATGATGCTGAGCTTGCCCCTCGATTTTGTCTACCAGAAGATTATCCGCTGCGGGCAGATTGCGCAGGAGCTGGGAGCGGAGATTATCGGGCTGGGGGCGTTCACTTCGGTGGTGGGCGACGGCGGAATCACCATCGCCAAAAATCTGGACATCGCTGTGACAACGGGGAACAGCTACACGGTCGCCACTGCGATTGAAGCCGCCGTTTTGGGAGCAGAGAAGATGGGCATCCAAATTACGGATGCGACTATCGCGGTGGTGGGCGCCACAGGCTCCATCGGGCGTACCTGTGCGGAAGCGCTTGCGCCGCAGGCGAAGGCGATGCTGCTTTTGGGGCGCGACGCAGCGCGACTGGAGCCAATCGCTGAGCAACTACGCCCAATAGCTCGGGGAAGTGTGCGAGTGTCCACCGACCTCCCACGCGAGCTGCCTACTGCCGATGTGATTATCACGGTGACCAGCGCTGTGGACGCCGTGATTTATCCCCAAGACCTCAAGTCAGGCGCGGTGGTGGTGGATGTGGCGCGTCCGCGAGATGTGTCGGTGCGGGTAGCCCGCGAGCGCGACGATGTGCTGGTTGTCGAAGGGGGGCTTGTGGAAGTGCCGGGCGAAGTGGACTTCGGCTTTGATTTTGGCTTCCCACCGCGCATGGCGTACGCCTGCATGTCAGAAACGATGATGCTCGCGCTGGAGGGGCGCATCGAGAACTTCACACTCGGCAAGGAGGTAAGCCTCCAACAGGTGCAAATCACGCAGGAGCTGGCACGCAAGCACGGTTTTCGGCTCGCAGGATTTCGCAGTTTCGAGCGCGCCCTGACCGACGCCGAAGTCGAGGCGATTCGAGAACGGGCAAGGCGCGCCGTCGCCGTCTAATCAGCCTTGAAAGTTGATTGCTGGATTCCACCAAGCTGGCAGCTGCTGCAGTACCGACTGCGTCTGCTCCTCATTGAGTGTTGTGGGGTCCAACGCGGCTATCTGCGGATTGATCTCGCCCGAGAAAATCAGCACATCGCCTCCATTCGGGCTGGGCGCGACGACGGCGACGCTGAGGTTGGACACATCTGGGTACAGCGGATAAAACGCTCGCGCCAAGGCTATCGCCTCCTGAAGCACCCGCGACTTGTTAAGTACCCCCGATTGAATGCGGATCCGCGCTTGCCAGCGATGGCTCATAGGGTCAAAGGCACACCATACGGGTGTACCGTTGAGCTGCTGACTAAGTTTCTGTGCCAGGGACGCCTCGACCGCGCTCATCCCCGCAAATCCCATAGTAGGCGCGGGCGATGGCGTCGGTGCAGGCGAAGTATCAACAGGGGCAGGTGGTGGAATGCGCACGGGCTCTGCAGGCGACGATGAGGAGACCGCACCCTGCGCGCTCTTGATCGGTTCCGCCGCTGACTGCCGTGCCGTGTTCATGCGAGCGCCTGCCACAAATGACGCCGCCGCCAGTATCAGCACCAGTAGCCCAAACAGCGCGTAGGCAAATGCCTTGGGGCGAGCAGGTTTAATCTCCGGTTCAGCTACCGGCGGCGGTGGTGCAACTTGAGCAGCATGCATCGCGCGCAAGTTGTGCAACTTCGCCATATAGTGGGCGTTGCTGGGCGCCAGCTCCACCAAGAGTTCGTACCACTGAATCGCGTCCTCGTACTTGCCCTGATCCGCGTAGATGTCGCCCAGAAGCGCATGCACCGTCTCGTTGCTGGGGAATCGCCCCAAGATACGGCGACACACCTCGATGGCTTCCTCATAGTTACCCTGCATCCGCAACAGGTTTGCACGCGCCAACTCGGGGTAGACCTCGCGATCAGAGCCTTCCGCGTAGAGGGGGTCTAACGCATCCTCCTTGATTCGCGCTCCGCACTCCATGCAGAACGCGCTCGTATCGGGTATCTCTGCAAGGCACTTCGGGCAAATCATCGTCCGTAACTTCGCCTCCCTAAGCATACTCTGAATTGTCGGCGTTGGATCAGAAAATTGTTCCCCATCCACACCCCTAATGATACCTTTTCAGGTAAAATAGCAGTGATGAGATGGCTACGACTCTGGGGAGTGCTATGGGGGCTGATGACGCTCGCAGCGTGGGCGCAACAGACGGCGCGACCCGTGTACTACATCCAGTTCAAGGAAATTGTCCATCGCGCCTCAGCAGATTATCTGATACGCGCCCATGCAGACGCGTTGAAAGCGAACGCCGGTGCGTTTATGATACTGTTGGATACCCCGGGTGGCGAGTTGCAAGCCACACGCGACATCACTTCCACTTTGCTCAATAGCCCCATACCTGTGATTGTGTTTGTGTATCCCTCTGGCTCGCGGGCGGGTTCCGCAGGCGTGTTTATCACCGTCTCCGCGAACATCGCGGCGATGGCGCCTGGCACCAACATCGGCGCTGCCACCCCCATATCGGGCGATGGGCAAGACATCCCTAAAGACCTAAGGCGCAAAGTCATGAACGATACCATCGCCTACGCCAAAACGATTGCGGAACAGCGCGGACGCAATAAAGACTGGGTGGTGAAAGCCGTCACGGAGGCGGCGTCCATCACGGAACAGGAGGCACTGCGCAACAAGGTCATCGACCTGGTTGCAAGCAGCCCCCAGGATTTGTTAATGAAAATCGATGGACGCAAGGTGCGCGTTGCAGGGGGTAAGATGGTCACCTTACGCACCAAAGACGCTCCTCTGCAGGAGATCCCCAAGAATTGGCGCGAATCGTTACTAATGTTCCTCGCGCATCCGAATGTGTTTTATATTCTGATGCTCTTGGCGATTTACGGCATTTTGGGCGAGTTGCAGAACCCTGGCGCGACCTTCCCTGGTGTGGTGGGGGTAATCGCGTTGTTGCTTGCGCTCTATGCAGCGTCGGTGTTGCCCGTGAATGTGCTGGGCGTCGCCCTCATTCTGCTGGCGTTTGCGCTGTTTGTGGCGGAACTGTTCACGACCTCACATGGCGTGTTAACCGCAGGCGCGCTGGTGTCGTTCGCCATTGGCTCGATCATCCTGTTTCAATCCGACTCGCCTGTGTTTCGCGTGAGTTTCTGGCTCATCGGCACGATGACCGTTCTCACGGGGGCAGCGTTTCTGTTCGTAGCCTATTCAGGCATTCGGGCGCAGTTCCGTCGCAAGGTGAGCGGTCAGGAGCGACTGGTGGGCATGGTGGGACGGGTGCGCTCTAAGTTAGACCCCGAAGGACAGGTGTTTGTGGACGGTACATTATGGCGAGCCATCGCCCTCGACCCACCGATAGAGGTAGGGGAGTATGTGATAGTGGATCGAGTAGAGGGTCTGACGCTTTATGTACGCTGGCAGCCCTCGCCGGTACCTACTCCCGTAGAGAAGGAGCAGACATCCGCCTAAAATGTTGCGCACGCGCATCCTCACCGCGATCGTCGGCATACCGCTTATGTTGGGGGTCATTTTTGCACCCGGTGGGGGACTCTATGCGTTCACTTTGAGCCTCTTGGCGCTGGTTGGGGTATTAGAATATCATCGCGCTTACAGCCGCGCTGATTGGTTCCCCAAGCCGCGTCCGAACAGGGTTCTGCTTGGTGCTGGAGCGGCGATGCCTCTGATTTTTTGGTGGTTCCCTTCGCTCAGCTTGGGGAATTTGCTGCTCCCTGTTTTTGCAATCGCTTTGGTTTACGAGCTCTATGGTGCGTGGCGAATCGGTAGGCTATCTGTTGCACCCAACATAGGGTATGGCATATTTGGTATGTTTTACATAGGATGGCTGTTTACCTTTGGTGTGTGGCTGCGCAACGACTTCACCCCTGCAGCTCTTGGGAATATGCAGACAGAACAGGGAGCGCTGTCGACCTTGTGGCTCTTTGCCATGCTCTGGCTCGGCGATTCCGCAGCGTATTTCGTGGGAAAGTCTATAGGAAAGCGCAAAATTGCAACTTTACTTAGCCCAGCTAAAACCCTTGAAGGTTTTGTCGCTAATCTTGTACTTTGTATGCTTGTGGGGTGGCAAGGCGGGCTGCTGCTGGGGCTCTCAGCTGGGTGGGCGATTGCCGCGGGATTCGGGGTGGGGGTGTTGGGGCAGCTGGGCGACCTATTTGAGTC
>NKPV01000126.1 GCA_002254605.1 Armatimonadetes bacterium JP3_11 | reverse complement strand
TCTCGCCCACAACCGCCCCCATGCTGCCCCCCATAAAGCCGAAATCCATCGCGCCAATCATCACCTCATAGCCTCCCAACAACGCGGCGCCCGTGATAATCGCTTCGTTCTCGCCAGACGCCGCCGCGCCTTTGCGCAGCTTATCGGCATAATCGGGGAAACCCAGAGGGTCCGCAGGGCGCAGGCCCGAATCGGTCTCGTGAAAGCTGTCGGGGTCTACGGTAAACATGATGCGCTCGCGGGCGCGCAGACGATGATGATGCCCACAGTGGGAACAGACGCGCAGCGCCCGCTCAAAATCGGGGCGGAAGAGAATCTTCTTGCACTTTGCGCACTGAACCCACTGCTCGGAATTAGCCTGCACCACCGCTCGCCTTTGCATACGCCCTCCCTCTGCGCTGGTAGGTGGCTGATTATACCCTATCTTAGCCATCGGAACGGTGGATGCAGGCGGTGTCAAGCACTGCCATCGATGCCAGAGTCGCGTAACACCGCCTGACCAGATACCATGAGCGGGATTGGCAACCTACTAACAATTGTGGTGCCGGAGGTGGGACTCGAACCCACACCTGAGTCGCCCCAGACCGATTTTTGAGACCGGCGCGTCTACCCATTCCGCCACTCCGGCTTGGAGCTTTATTATACCCTATCCTTGCACGCAATCTCACAGGGTACAATAGTCTACCGTATGAGCATACCCGATGCAGCGAAATTACAGGCGGAAGTTCTGATTCAGGCATTGCCGTATATTCAAAGGTGGAGCGGAGCGACTTTCGTGATCAAGTATGGCGGCGCGGCGATGGGCGAGAACGGCTTAGCCGCCCAAGTGATGCAAGATATTGTGCTGATGCACTGTGTGGGCATCCGCCCCGTGATTGTGCATGGCGGCGGTCCCGAAATCTCCGAGCTGATGAAGCGGCTCGGTAAACAGCCCCAGTTCGTCAACGGCTTGCGCGTGACAGACGCCGAGACCATGGAACTGGTGGAGATGGCGCTCACCGGCAAAACGAACCCACGCCTCGTCGCGCTAATTCAGCAACAGGGCGGGCGCGCCGTCGGCATCTCCGGGAAAGATGGGGGTCTCATCCGCGCCCGAAAGATCGAAAGCGAGGTGGACCTGGGCTTCGTGGGTGAGGTGGCGTCGATTCAGCCCAGTGTCTTGCACGCGATTTTGGAAGCCGGTTATATCCCCGTGGTCAGCCCCATCGGCATGGGAGCCGACGGCGCAACCTACAACCTGAACGCCGATTTCGCCGCGGGCGCCCTGGCAGGCGCACTGGAAGCCTCAAAGTTTATCTTGATGACCGATGTGCCCGGAGTGCTTAGCGACCCCGATGACCCCAATTCGCTGATTTCAGAGTTGACACGCGAGCAGGCGCGGCGCATGCTCGAAAACGGGCGCGTCTCGGGCGGGATGATCCCCAAGCTCCAAGCATGCCTCTCCGCCTTGGAAAGTGGTTGCCCGCGCGCGCATATTATCGACGGACGCGTCCCCCATGCCCTGCTTATTGAGGTCTTCACCGACGAAGGCATCGGTACCATGATACGCTAATCGAGTAAGAATTGCTGGGTTATTGCTGCCACACCCCTGAAAGTGTTCGAAAACTCCCTTTGCACGAGGCAGACACGCAGGTCTGCCCCTACCAATCGCGGGACGCCTACATCAGGTCAACGGAACCCCGTGGCTTGGACTGTCCTGTCCAAACACCTGCCTGCAGGGACAATCTTGTTCCTGCTACGCATTTTTCGAACACCCCCCTTGACTTGTAGACAAATGATAGTGTACAATATTCTACAAGGCGCAAGTCGCCGTTTCATGGGCTGTTCCGAGCGGAGCGCTGGGGAGGGGTTCCTCCTCCCCCCCTTCCCCACTCATAGGAGGCGAAGATGGCGAAAGCACTGACGAAACAGCAACGGGCGATACTACAGTTTATCGTGCAGTTCACGCGCGAACACGGCTACCCGCCGACCATTCGCGAAATCCTTCAAGGCATCGGCGGTATCAAGAGCCTGCGCGGGATTACCCTTCATCTGGACGCACTCCAGCGCAAAGGCTACATTGAGCGCGGCAACCAGGCGCGGTCGATACGCGTGATTCATCCCGATTATCAGCCTGACCGCGAGCGCGTCCGAATGCTGCCCCTGGTGGGTACTATCGCCGCAGGAAGCCCGATTCTCGCCCACGAAAATGTGGAAGACCTGATTCCCGTGCCTGCCGACATGGTGCGCAATGTGGAGAACGCCTTCCTGTTGCGTGTTAAGGGCGACAGTATGGTAGGCGAGCATATCTTGCCGCGCGACTTGGTCGTTATCAAGCCGCAGCAGACCGCCTACAACGGCGAGCTGGTGGCGGTTCTGATAGGTGAGGAGGCGACTATCAAGCGCATCTTTTACGAGCGTGGGCGTGTGCGTCTGGAATCGGCGAACCCTGCCTACGAGCCCATTTACGCCCCTATTGAAGAAGCGCGGGTCATCGGCAAGGTCATCGGGCTGCTGCGCGACTATGGACAGATGGGTGTCTGACCGGGCGTCCGAAAACTCTGAGCGCTCAGAGTCGGCTCAGATAACGCAACGATTCGCGCGTCAGGGTCTCAGGGTCAGGATAGTAGTCAAACGGCTCCAGCGACGCCCACCCCTGATAGCCGACCGCGTGGAGTGCGTGCAGAATGGGCGCGAAATCGGTCGCCCCGAATCCCGGCGCACGCAGATTGGAATCGTTCAGATGCACATGCGCAATCCACGGCGCGTACTGGCGTATCAAGTTGGGCACATCGTCGGTTTCTGCGAGCGCGCTTTTCACATCGAGCATCGTGCGCAGGTTGGGATGGTTCGCCTGCTCGACCAGCTCGACTGCCTCGCTCAGTCGTTGCACCACATTCGTTTCGGGCAGCGGTTCCAGCAACAATGTAATCCCTTCCTGCTCGCACACGCGCAGCGCGGGCTGCAGAGTCTCCAGCCAGAGTTGAGCCGCTTCCGCCGGAGCAATGGGAGGAATCGCCTCACGCTGTTTCGGCGAGCCGAACACCATCACTTGACCGCCTACTTCCGCGCAGAATCGCGCTAACTCCACCAGATACGCCGCCGTCGCCTCGCGTACAGCGCGGTCAGGATGAGTAGCGTGCATCCCTGCGGGCGACCAGAGCAACATATGGAGTCCAACAATCTGTAACCCATACTGCTCGGCGGTGCGGCGTATTGCCGCGCGCGCCGCTGCGTCCAGCTGCTCGACCCGCTCCGCGAAAGTGAAAGGCGCCAGCTCCACCCCCTCGTAACCCGCGTCCGCCATGAGCGCACAGGCGTCCGCCCAGCGCCTATGGCGCAGCACCTCGTTGCACAGGGCGTAACGAATCAATCTGCCTCACTCCTTATCGCGCGTTAGCGGCGCACGCTCTACCCCGTACTTCACCATCAGTTTCTCAAAGTCGCGCGGGCTCATCAATTTGATATTAATGTCGGGGCGTAGGGCGCGTAGCAACGCGATTTTGCGCCGCTTGCGCCGGTTCAGATTCGCACGACGCACCGTCAACTCCACATAGAGGTCATAGTCAGGTAGGTAAAAATCGGGGGTGAAACACTCTTTGGGGTTGCCATCCTCGTCGGTGCGCAGGACGAAAGTGTGAGGCTCATACTCCCAGCGAATCCGATAGTAATCCAGAAGGCGGGCGAACGCCTCTTCGCTGGGATGCACAAACGAAACCGTCGCCTTGCGACTTCGCACTCCGATTGATGCCTCCACCACATATTATACACGAATTGCGTTAAAAGCGTGTTAAACTGCGTCTCTTCACGCACAGGGTATACTCTCTCTGGTGAATTCGATGAAGACGATGCGTTTCTGGACATTGATGGTTGGGATGATTAGTCTCCTTGCTTTACAGCCGACGGCGCAGCAAGCGAAACCGCAAAATGCGCAACAGGTATTAGACCGCATGGCGCAAGCGATGGGAACGGCGCAAGCCACAAAGTTCCGCACTATTCAAGTCGCAGGCACAATTCAGTATCCCGCACAAGGCTTGCAAGGACGCTTTGAAGCGTTCTACCAGACCCCTAATAAGTATCTGTTGAAAGTGACCCTTCAGGGTATCGGCGAAATCCAGCAAGGCTACGACGGAAAAGTCGGCTGGGAGAAAAGCCCACTCACGGGGCTGCGCCAACTACAAGGCGCGGAGCTGGAGCAGATTCGTCAAAGCGCGACGATGGGCGCCAATAATGATGTGCGCAAAACACTGCGCAACCCCCGATTGCAAGGGCAAGAGAAGGTAGGCAGCCGCGACACCTTCGTGATTACAGCGCAGTCGCCTACCGGCGCGCCCGTCAAACTGTTTATCGACACGCAACGCTACCTGCCACTGCGCATGGATATGGAAGTCGCCACACCCCAAGGCAAACTGAATACCTCTACCCTCTTTGAAGACTACCGCAAAGTCGACGGCGTTATGTATGCTTTCACCACACGCCAACGCACCGCCAACATCGAAGCGGTAGTGAAAATCGAGCGCGTACGCCATAATGCCTCCATCAGCGACTCGGTGTTCCGCATGCCCAAAAACTGAGATGCTGGTTGTTGAGAACTTAGTCAAGTCGTTCAAGGGGTTCCGCGCGGTAGACGGCGTAAGCTTCCGCGTGGAACCCGGCGAGATTGTGGGGCTGCTCGGTCCCAACGGCGCAGGCAAAACCACCACCCTGCGCTGCATCACGGGCATTCTTAAACCCGATTCGGGGCGTATCCTCATCGGCGAGTACGACCTTGCGACCCAAGAGCAGCAAGCCAAACGCCTGCTCGCCTTCATCCCCGAACTGCCGAACCCCTACGAACTGCTCACGGTGCGCGAGCATATGAAACTCGTCGCGATGTGCTACGACACCCTGACGCTGTACGAGCAACGCGCGGACGAACTGCTCCAACGCTATGAACTTACCGATAAAGCGAACGCACTGGCAGGCACGCTCTCCAAAGGCATGAAACAGAAACTGGCGGTGGTGTGTGCGCTGGTGCATGATGCGAAAGTGTTCCTGTGCGACGAGCCGCTGATGGGCATCGACCCACGCGGGCAATACATCTTCAAAGCGGAACTGCAACGCCTGCGCGACGAGGGGTGCGCCATCTTGGTCAGCACGCACCAGCTGGACACCGCTGAACGCCTCTGCGACCGCGTGATTATTATGCATAAGGGACGCATGCTAACCGAAGGCACCCTGAGCGAACTGCAGCAACGCGCCCAAATGGACGGCAGCACGCTGGAAGAGGTGTTTTTGCGTCTCACGGAGGAGTCGGAAGCGCCGTTGGCATCGGTAGGCGCGCCGCAAGAGTAAGCGCATAAAAACACGCGCCGAGCGGTATTGCTCAGCGCGTGTTCCACATAGCCGAGATTCAGGGCGAATTTACGCGGTGCGTGCTTTGCGTCGGCGCAGCGCCAACAGACCTGCCAGACCGCTGCCCAACGCCAGCATGCTCGCAGGTTCGGGAACCAGCACTTCAATCGCGAAGTTCGCTACGGGATTACCGCCGAAGAAGAAGTACTCATTATTAGCAATACTCCCGTCTACGTTTCGATCCCATGCGAACACATCCGCGCTGCTCCCAAGTAGGGGCGCGCCTGCTGGGTTGAGCAGCATCCCCGCACCATTAGCGGTTGCGGAAATACCAATCCACAGGTTTTGAATGCCTGTCGCAATCCCCGGCGCGCCAAACTGAAGCTGAGAAGCGCCGTTTGGAACCCCTGTAATTGTCGATGTGTACAGAAGATTCCCAACTACACCGCCAGTACCCGTGTCGTACACATAAAGCGTCACATCCACAGCAGACTGGTTCGTGTTAAGGAAAGCAATATTAATCTGCTTGATCGCAAAGGTCGAGGTTCGGTTTACATCATCAAGAACGCGCGAGTTCGCGCCGCCAGCGAAATAAAATTGGTAGCCACTGCCAGGGTCAGCATCGTAATCCAAAGTGTTCGCGCGCGCATGGAGCGCCATCACGCTTAACACACCTAAC
>NKPV01000175.1 GCA_002254605.1 Armatimonadetes bacterium JP3_11 | reverse complement strand
TTCAATATCTTGCGCGTTTATTGGCATACGCTTGAATTATACCGAAAAACGGGCATTCGGGTGTCCTGTGTTTTATAAGGGGTGTTTGCAGGGTCCGTGCGGTTCCTATACCCTCACAAGCGGCTTCTGGTTCGCGCCTACATGCATCGCGACCAATGGGGATGTGGACGGCAACAGCTGCGTCGATGACGCGGATCTGTTGCAGGTGCTGTTCGCGTTTGGCGCGACGGGGTTGAACCCTGCCGATGTGAACTGCGACAGTGTGGTGGACGACGCCGACTTGTCGCTGGCTCTGCAGGTTATCGTGGGGCGACTTGCCTCACACCTGTTCGCCGAGGGCGCGCAGGCGGGCTTTGGCGCGTTCGACGGCGAGTCGCGCTTCCACCAGTTCCTCTTCCGAGAGCGGCTGGCTTAGCACTTCCAACGCGCGGCGCAGCGCGACACGCGCGCGGTCGGGGTCGATCTCGTCTGCCAGTTCCGCGCCGTCCGCCAACACAATCGTACGGTCGGGCAGCACCTCTGCAAAACCGCCCAGCACGGTGAACTTGCGCGTGACGCCGTCCGCACGGCGATACTCGCCCACGCCGTACTGCAGCTGCGCGAAGAAGGGCATGTGCCCTGCCATCACACCGAAGTAGCCTTCACTGCCCGGCAGACGCACATGCACCACGCGCTCTTCCAGCACCGTGCGCTCGGGGTTCACAATTGAGAGTAGAAACTCGCGCATTGCCTACGCCCCCTGCAGCGCTTTCGCTTTTTCGAACACATCCTCGATCGCGCCGCACATATAGAACGCCTGCTCGGGCAAGTCGTCCACCTCGCCGTTCACGATCATCTTGAAGCTGCGCACGGTATCCGCCACGCGCACATAGCGACCTGGATTGCCCGTGAACTTCTCGGCGAGGAAGAACGGTTGCGACATGAAGCGCTCGATCTTGCGGGCGCGCGCCACGATAAGTTTGTCTTCGTCCGACAGTTCGTCGATACCCAGAATCGCGATAATGTCTTGCAGATCGCGATAGCGTTGCAGGATTTGCTGCACGCTGCGCGCCACCTGATAATGCTCCTCGCCCACGATGGCGGGGTCGAGATTCTTGGAAGTGGAAGCGAGCGGGTCGACGGCGGGGTAGATGCCCTTCTCGGCGATGCGCCGCTCCAGATACACATAAGCGTCCAAGTGCGAGAAGGTGGTCGCCGGTGCAGGGTCGGTCGGGTCGTCGGCGGGCACATAGATCGCTTGCACGGAGGTAATCGAGCCGCGCCGTGTGGAGGTGATGCGCTCCTGCAGCGCGCCCATCTCGGTCGCCAAAGTCGGCTGATAGCCTACCGCCGACGGCATGCGTCCCAGCAGCGCGGACACCTCCGCGCCTGCCTGAACAAAGCGAAAGATGTTGTCGATAAACACCAGCACATCCTGCCCTTCCTCGTCGCGGAAGTATTCCGCCATCGTGAGGGCGGTCAGTCCCACGCGCAGGCGCGCTCCGGGCGGCTCGTTCATCTGCCCGAACACCAGCACCGTCTGGTTGATTACGCCCGTCTCGTTCATCTCCAGATAGAGGTCGTTGCCCTCGCGGGTGCGCTCGCCCACCCCTGCGAACACCGACACGCCCTGGTGTTCCGTGGCGATATTGCGAATGAGCTCCTGAATCAGCACCGTTTTGCCCAGCCCAGCGCCGCCAAACAAGCCAATCTTACCGCCTTTGTTAAATGGACACAGCAGGTCGATCACCTTCAGTCCTGTCTCCAGAATCTCTGTTTTTACATTCTGTTCTTCCAGCGACGGCGCAGGTTTGTGGATGGGGGCAAAGGTCTCGGTTTGCACGGGTCCGCGCTCATCAATCGGTTCGCCCAACAGGTTGAACAATCGCCCCAGCGTGGCGCGTCCAACGGGGACTTTAATCGGCGCGCCGGTGTCGATAGCGTCCATGCCGCGCACCAGTCCGTCGGTTGAGGAGAGCGCCACCGTGCGCACGATGTCGTCGCCCAAGTGTTGCGCCGCTTCACAAGTCAAATCGATGCCGCGCGCTTCGTCCTTGATTTTGATGGCGTTGTTGATGGCGGGCAACTCACCGTCCGAAAACCGCACATCGACGACGGGACCCATCACCTGCACTACCTTACCGATATTCGCCATAAGTCGCCTCCTTACTTGTGTTCACCAATCCGTGCCAAATGCACGGGGAGAGTATACCTGATGGCGATGGCGTCTTGGAAATCATTGGGTGAAACACGAATAGCCGCCAGTCACCCCGGCTATAGTCTTAGAAATAAATGGTGTCGCGGTATTCAGTCGGTTTTACGGATCTCGGCAGATGTTTCGAGCCGAGTGATGGTGAGTGTCCGTGGGCATCATGGGGTTGCCGATGCTCACGCAGTAGATACAATTGGTGAGAGGGTGGGGCTTGCACAAGCGGGATGGTACGCGCACAGCAGGAAATCGCCTGCGCAGCGGGAACTATCTGCGTGGAGGTTTTCGAACGATGGCGCGACCAGTGACGCTTTTTACGGGACAGTGGGCAGATCTGCCCCTTGAGACCATGGCGCAGAAAGCCAAAGAGTTCGGCTACGACGGTCTGGAACTCGCCTGCTGGGGCGACCACTTCGATGTGGAGAAAGCTCTTACGCAGGACGGCTACTGCGAATCGCGATGGGAGATTCTGGGCAAGTACGGGCTGAAGTGTTTCGCGATTAGCAACCATTTGGTGGGGCAGGCGGTGTGCGACCAGATTGACGAACGGCATCGTGCAATCCTGCCGCCGCGCGTATGGGGCGATGGGAACCCAGAGGGCGTGCGTCAGCGCGCTGCAGAAGAGATGAAAAACACCGCCCGCGCCGCACGCAAGCTCTTTAACTGCGCCCCCGACACGGTGAAACAGCAACTTACGCGCGTAGTGGTCAACGGCTTCACGGGCAGCAGCATCTGGTACTATCTCTACTCGTTCCCCCCAAATCCGCCCGACCTGGTGGAGAAGGGCTTTGCCGACTTCGCCGCCCGCTGGAAGCCGATTCTGGATGTGTTCGCGCAGGAAGATGTCTACTTCGCGCTGGAGGTTCACCCCACCGAAATCGCCTATGACATCGTGACCGCCGAACGCGCGATTGAAGCGGTGGATGGACACCCGCGCTTCGGGTTCAACTACGACCCCAGCCACCTGGGCTACCAAGGCGTGGACTATGTGGCGTTCATCCGACGGTTTCGCGACCGAATCTTCCATATGCATGTGAAAGATGTCTGGTGGTCGGATGTGCCACGCCTTTCGGGGGTATTCGGCGGGCACCTGAACTTCGGCGATTCGCGACGGTATTGGGACTTCCGCTCGCCCGGACGCGGCTCGATTGACTTCGAAGAGATTATCCGCGCGCTGAACGAGATTGGCTACCAGGGTCCGCTCTCGGTGGAATGGGAAGATAGTGGCATGGATCGGGAGCACGGAGCGCGCGAGGCGTGCCAATTTGTGCGCCACCTCGACTTCGAGCCGTCGCGCGTGGCGTTCGACGCGGCGTTCGAGCGAAAATAGGCTGCCGTTTCAATCCTCATCCGCCCAGGA
>NKPV01000117.1 GCA_002254605.1 Armatimonadetes bacterium JP3_11 | reverse complement strand
CGAACGGCGCGACGCCCGCCGCTGCCGATTCGATGGCTTGCACAATCGTCGGCACACGCTCTACGGGCTGCTCGCCCAAAAACAGCAGAGTGATATGATAGTTTTCGGGGGCAACCCAACGCAAGGCGCGATCGGACGCCGCCTGCTGCAACGCTCCTTGCGCCCGCGCCAGCGCCACGCGCACCGTGTCCGGAATCAAGGCTGCAATAAAGAGTCGCATCCGCCTTGCTTCACCCCTTGATAGAGGAGCCAGAGCGCGTACTGCGTGGCACGGTACTTTACGGTGGCTCGGTCGCCGGGGAACACCTGACTTTTGACGACGGTCGCAGTGGGATCGCTGACGCCGATGTAGACAAGCCCCACGGGTTTGTCAGGCGTGCCCCCAGAAGGTCCTGCGATTCCCGTGATGCCGATGCCCCACCAACTGCCCAGTCGTTCGCGCGCCCCTTCCGCCATCGCGCGCGCGGTCGGTTCGCTCACGGCGCCGTGCGTTTCTAAGACACTGCGCGGCACGCCCAGCAATGCCTCCTTAAGCGCATTGCTGTAGCTGATCACTCCACCCAAAAACACCTCGGAACTGCCCGGCACGCTGGTAATTCGGTGTCCCAGAAGCCCGCCGGTGCACGATTCGGCGACGGCGAGGCTCTGCCCCGCCTCGATGAGGTGTTGTACCACCACTTGCTCCAGAGTGGTCTCGTCCACGCCAAAGATAAACGCGCCCAGTCGCTCGCGCACAGCATGCTCCATCTGGGCAATCATGTGCTCGGCGAGGTCGGGGCTGTCGGCACGCGCTGTGATGCGAAAATGCACTTCGCCCAGTTTCGCCAGCGGCGCAAGCGTCGGATTCTCGCTTTGGATTAGATCGCTCAGTTGCGCTTCGGCGTCCGATTCGCCGATACCACAGAGTCGCAACACGCGCGAGCGTATCACGCGTCCGCCTGTACGCTCCGCAAGACGCGGCAACACCGCATTGGTTGCCATCGGCACGAACTCGTTCGGGGGACCGGGCAACGCGAACATGAGTTTGCCGTTCCACTCTGCATAGAGTCCGGGCGCTGTGCCGTTGGGATTGGGGATTGGCTGGGCGCTGGCGGGGCGCATCGCCTGGCGCAGTTGTCGCTCGGTAATGGTGCGTCCCCGCGCGGCGAAGAACGCTTTCAGTCGCTCCGCTTCGCTTGCATCCAGCACGAGCGGCTCGCCCATGATGTTCGCAAACGCTTCGCGCGTGAGGTCGTCGTCGGTAGGTCCTAAGCCGCCGATGGCAATGACGCCGTCGGCGCGTTCGAGCGCCTCGCGCAGCGCCGCCACAATGCGCATCAGGTTGTCGCCTACCGTTGTGCGTCGATAGACCTCGATGCCCACTTCCGCCAGCCGTGCCGAAAGCCACGCCGCGTTCGTGTCCACAATCTGCCCCAGCAGCAACTCTGTGCCGATGGAGATAATCTCAACCGTCATCCCTCTCAAGTGTACCTTCGCGGTCTACGCTCACTTCAAGAGCGTGAGGTACAATTTTGCCATGCCCAAAGCGAAAATCTACATCACGCTGAAGCCGTCGCTGCTGGATGCGCAGGGGCGTGTGGTGCACAACGCGCTGCAGCAACTCGGCTTCGAGAATGTGCGCAGTGTGCGCGTCGGCAAATATCTGGAAGTGGAACTGCACCCCGATGGCGACCCACGCGAGCAGATTGAAGCGATGTGCCAGAAGCTGCTCGCCAACCCCGTGATCGAGCAGTACCGCTACGAGGTGGAACCATGAAGGCTGGCGTCATCGTGTTTCCCGGATCGAACTGCGACCGCGATGCGTACTATGCGCTGCGCGATGTGCTGGGCTACGACACGGAGTATCTTTGGCACGCCGACGCGCGCGATTTGAGCGCATATGGGCTGATTATCGTGCCGGGTGGGTTCTCGTATGGCGACTATCTGCGCCCCGGCGCCATTGCACGCTTCGCGCCGATTATGGACAACCTACGCGAATACGCCGAACGCGGGGGGCTGGTACTGGGGGTGTGCAACGGGTTTCAAATCCTTTGTGAAGCGGGACTGTTGCCGGGCGCACTCACACGCAACTTGAGCCTGAAGTTTCGTTGTAAGCCAGTGCATATTCGTGTGGAGAATGTTGAGACCCCGTTCACCCGCCGCTACCGACACGGCGAGGTGCTTCGGGTGCCGATCGCGCACGGCGACGGGCGCTATGTATGCGACGAAACCACCCTGCAACGGCTCCGCGAAAACAGGCAGATTATCTTTCGGTACTGCAGTCCGACGGGCGAACTGGGCGAGGCGTGGAACCCAAACGGCTCCACCGATCATATCGCTGGCGTGGCGAATGAGCGGTTCAATGTGCTGGGCATGATGCCCCACCCCGAACGCGCCTGCGAACTGCTTTTGGGCAGCGAAGACGGCAAGCGACTGCTGGCGGTGGGGTAATCACTCCTCGCTTAGGGGGCGCAGGTAGGCAATCGTCTGTCCATACTGCACTGGTTGCCCCGTTTCCACAGCCCAGCCCTCCAAGACGCCCGGCAGTGGCGCAACGACCTCGTTGGGGATGCCCAACACCTCGACGGTCGCCAACACCTGCCCGCGTGCCACCGTACTACCAATTTCGACGGGCGCCAGCGTGCAGTAGCCCACCAGTTCCGAGCGCACCTCCAACAATGCAGGCGGCTGCCAGAGGCTTTCAGTAGGCTCTTCGCCGGTGGGTTCTTCGGGCTCGTAGCCACTCAGGAACAAGGGTGGCATCGCGTCGGTGTGCGGAACGCTTTCTGCGATGGCGGCGCGTGCCAGCGTAATCTGCGTAGCCCCGTCGCTCAGATCGAGGCGCGTCGCGCCATGCTGCGCCATTAACTGCGCCAAACGCTCGACCTGCTCTAAGAGTTCATTCACCATTTCCATTTGAAAATCACCGTTTCGACCATGCGGAGCGCATAGCTCAGCACCACAATTACCAAAGCGACATAGAGTACCAGCGAGGCGACTTCACTGGTCTGCGCGGCGGCTTTCAGCACGCCTTCCCGCGCCTCACTGGGCATCAGCGTGAACCGCGCCAGCAGGCTATCGAGCAATCCCAGCAGGTTCAACACCTGTGCTTGCAACGGCTCGCGGAAAAAGTAGGCGATCCCGAGAACGGCGCCCACGGTCAGCGGCGCAACAAGCTGATACTTCTGGCGCTGGTGCTCGTTGTAAATCACGCACTCGTTGCACCGCTGCTTCAGTTCCCACTTGCTGAGAGTTGTGTTGTGGGGGATATATTTTACATTTTTCTCGGGGTCGTCGCTCACGCGCACCTCTTTGAGCGCCATGGCGATGGTCTTCTCCTCGCACATGCACCCGACGCCCTCGCGCCAGCAGGTGCGCCGCGCGTGGTAAATCGGGCAACGCTCGCGCACATAGTCGCGGCAATACGGCAGCTGCCAACACTTGCCCAAGAAGCGTCGCTGCACCTGCTGCTGGCTCACCTCCGAGCCAAGTTTGAGCGTCTGATCTAAGGTGGCACCGTAGCGTAATCGCTTAATCGCGTGCGCCAGGCTGACGAACACAGTCAGCACCAGCCCTGGTGGGAACAGCACCCACGCTGCGTTGCGGATGCGTGAGAGCGCGAAATCGCGTAGGGTATCGGGCGCAGGCAGGGCGCTAAACTGTCCAATCAGGAAAGGCAGCCCCCAATAAAATATCACCGCCAACACCAGCAACACAACGCCCACCATCGGCTCTTCCAAGTAGTTCCACGCCAGCCCAATCACGATCAGCCCTGCGCCCAGCAAGAGCGCGTTGCCTGCCAGAGCCAAGTTATCGCGAATGCGCACCTGATCCTGCGCCGAGAAGGTTTGTGAATCTAACCCCGCAAACAGCACCGCATAGAGCAAGTACACCAACCCCAACACGAACAGAATTGCGCCGACGCTCATCATCCACTGCGTGACGGTCGTAATCCAACGCAGCATCAGCTGGCGCTGATATTCCTGCTGCACCGACGGTCGCCTCGACATACTATCTCCCCGCCTCTGAGTCTACCCGACGGCGCAGGGTGCAAAAAGTTCCGACTATCTTGTCGGGGCGCGCTCCAGAAACGCGAACGCGTCGGGCATCGCCTCGCGCACAATCATCAAGTGGTCGCAGCCGTCGTATTTTTTGTACTCCAGCGTCTTGAGGTTCAGTCCTTGCAGGCGGCGATGGGCGTTCTCGATGTTGTTTTTGAGCATGCCGAGTTCCTGCTCGCCGACGGTCATGAGAATCGGCAAATCGGTAGGTACTTGTGTTGGCTGTCCCGCTCCGGCGAAGATGACCACGGCGCGGAATCGGTCGGGGAACTGCGCGATGGCGGCGAAGCTGTGCGCCCCACCCATCGAATGCCCCATTAGATAGATGCGCTTGGGG
Organism: Armatimonadetes bacterium JP3_11; assembly: GCA_002254605.1. Lineage (GTDB taxonomy): Bacteria > Armatimonadota > Fimbriimonadia > Fimbriimonadales > GBS-DC > GBS-DC. The sequence goes on along the minus strand of NKPV01000117.1, from coordinate 2,159 downwards.
TCGACAGGCAGGAGTTTCTCAACAGCTTCCAAGGCGCCGCGGATATGGGCAAGGCTGATCTCGGCACGCGGGGCAATCACTGCCCAGCCACGCTTCTCCGCCTCTTTCAGCACGATGCCCAGCCCGTAGCCTTCAAAGAAGAGATGCTCGTTGCCCCCAGCCCCATGCAGGGCGATGACCACCGGGATCGGCTGGTTCGGCTTGAACTGCTTGGGAATGAACAGTCGGAACGCCACTTTGCGCTCGCGGCTGAGGGTCGCCATCCAGTAGTCGCCCGGGGTGGGTTGCCACGCCGATTTGCCCGCCTCCCAGCCTGCGGCGATGCGCTCCGCGAACTGCAATAAGCGCAGGAGAGGGTAGAAAGTTTCTGGGCTTTCGCCTTTCTGCGCGTTTTGCAGCACATCGCGCGCGTTCAGCACGGTCATGCGCTCGATCGTGTCGGCGTCGTCGTGCGATTCGGCGGCTCGGCTCAGGGCTTCTATCCGCGCGTTGAGTTGCGCAATGACGCTGAAGGTTTGCCTCCACTGGCGCAGGGGCTGCTCGCCTTGGCGGATTTCAAAAAGCACCTCGTAGTCGCCCTCCGCAGCTTGTGTGAGTAGAGTCGCCGCGGCGCCCGGCTCGGGGTTCTCCAGCGCCCCTTCACGTAGGAGCCGCGTATCACCCCGTCGGAATATCTTCCAACGCAGTTGGAGAGGCATTTGCGGCTTCTCAGCGTTGTAGAACTCGAAGAGTTGGAAGCGCAATACCCGTTCGCCCTTATCCAGAGCCTCTTTCTCGACGACATGGGGCAGGCGCACGCCGAGCGCGCCCGCATAGAGCATTTCGGGCGTCGTGGGCGTGTCGGAGCGCAGTGCGGCGCAGGCAAGCGTTAAGTTGCGTGCGAGCGCGTCGAACCTGCCCGAAAAAAACGCCGTCAGCCCTTCGGAGAGGGGGCGCGTGGCACGCAGACGCGCCTCGAGCGAATCGCGATGCGCCTCCCAGCAGGTCTCCATCTCAATCAGACGCACCGCTAAGTCCGCCCGCGTAATCGGCGACTGGCTCCACGCCGCTACCCACAAAAAAATTCCCAACAGCCCGACCGTGCGCATAGAGGGCAATTTAGAGAAAAATAGTGGCTTTCCTGCCACATGAACGGAATAGGCTCCTGCCCCCAATAAGTCGCTCACACCTCGGAACGACAGGAACCCCCGACCACTCGTATCGAGTTGCCGGGGGTGGGCTGCGCAATCGTTCGCCAAATTCGAAGCCCTCATCACCGCAACGGGATCGCCGCGACGGTACCCCAGTAGCTTTCCGCGCGACGCGCGGCTATCAGACAGTAGCTGGTGCTTTGGTTACCCGTGAAGAGAAGCGTGGGCAGATACTCGGAGCCTGTATGAAGCGACGATTCCGTGTAATGGATGCGGTTGAAGGGATTCTCCAAAGTAACGGCGCAGAAGAGCGCTTGATGTTGCGTCGGACTACCTGTATCGCGCTGGGCAAGTACATACATATAGGTTGGGCGGCGATCGGTGCGGCGTGCAAACTCGACTGTCGCGCGCGAGAGAATCTCGTTATCAAACACGCGCTGGGGATAGTAGGGCAAGTTCGTGCCAGAACGCGCGAGGAACGCCAGCAAATTCCCCGAACGGGTAACCACCGCGCCCACTTCACTCTGTGGTGAAGCGCTGATGGGCGAGATGATGTCCTCATTGAGTGTGCGCTTCCACTGAACGCTCAGCTGGCTCGGATTGAGGCACACGATTGTGCGCTCCCCCACTCGGGCAAGCAGTTGGCGTCCCAGAAAAGTGGGAGCAAGGCTATGAATTGCTTGGGTAGAGACGCAGCGTGCCGTGCGGATGCTTCCCGTGAGCGCATCGAATTGCACGACCCACCCGTTCGCGGTACCGATGTAGAAGGCGCGCCCAATGCGTACGAGATTCGTGGTGAACGCGCCGTAGGCAGCAGGTATAGCCGCACTCTGTCCCACACGCACACCATCTTCACGAAAAGCGTACAAACGCCCATCGCTCCCCGCTACATAGAGCCGTCCGTTGAACACCAGAGGCTCCAAGTCTAAGCGCGGGGCGACGCCTGGGGGGAACTGCACTACCGAGAACGGGTCGCTGCTCGTGTTGTTGCTCACGACCTGTTGCAGATCAATGCGAATCAGCTGATTG
>NKPV01000335.1 GCA_002254605.1 Armatimonadetes bacterium JP3_11 | reverse complement strand
GCGGGGATATAGTTGCGGCAGTGCCCGACGCTCAGCCCGTCGCCAGAGGGGTAGGGGAAGAACTCCAGCACATAGCACTTGGGCTTGCTGGGGTCTTCCTGCGTGCGAAACAGGTTCGCCTCGTGCCAGCGTTGTCGCCATTTGGGTTCGATTTGTTTGGACGCGTACTGTTCCTGCATAGCGGGGGATATTGTACCACAACGCCTGAGTACGCTTCGTGCTACAAGTGCATCACCACCTGCGCCGCGAGGTGTTGCCAGAAGTGTGTCCGAATTTCCATTTCTTCGCGTGTGGAGTGCCGATGATGCG
>NKPV01000044.1 GCA_002254605.1 Armatimonadetes bacterium JP3_11 | reverse complement strand
TGTCATAATAGACGAAGCGAGCAAACAAATCGGGGGTACGGGAGGCAATGTGTTCGCGCGATTCAAAGGCACTGTGGACGCGCCGCCGCTACTGTTGAACGCCCATGTGGATACGGTCTACGCCACGCAGAACATTCAGATTATTCGCGATGAGAATGAAATCCGTACGGATGGCAGCACGATTTTAGGCGCGGACAACAAGGCGGGCGTGGCGATTATTCTGGAGGTGCTCCGCACACTCAAAGAGCGCAACCTCCCCCATCCACCGCTGGAGGTCGTGTTCACAATTCGCGAGGAGAAGGGGCTCTTGGGCGCGAAGGCATTCGATACGAGCCTCCTCAAAGCCCGAACGGGGCTGGTGGTGGACGGGCGTGAAGACCCCAGCGCGCTGTTCGTGCAGTCGCCCACGCACTGGAAGTTTGAGGTCGTGTTTCATGGCAAGGCAGCGCATGCCGGTGCAGAGCCTGAAAAGGGCAGGAACGCCATCGCGATGGCAGCAAAAGCGATTGCCCAGATGCAGTGGGGTAGGCTCGATGCCGAGACCACCGCAAATATCGGCGTGATAGAGGGCGGTCAGGCGATGAATGTCGTACCCGATCGGGTGAAGCTGGTCGGCGAGTTTCGCAGCTTCGACTCGGCGCGTGTTAAAGCGCTCACAGAACGCTGGAAAGCCATTTGCGAGCAGGTCGCTCAAGAGAGCGAGGGCACGGTGGAGGTGAACTTCAGCCAGACCTTCGAGGCGATTCGCCTTGCGCCCGACGCGCCCATCGTGCACGCCGCCGTGGCAGGGCTAAAGGCGGTGGGGATCGAGCCGAAGCTGGAGCGTACGGGCGGCGGTTCCGACGCCAACGCCTTCGCACTCAAGGGCATCCAGTGCCTCGTGTTCCCCACCGGCGCCGACCGCATCCACACCCCGCAGGAGCGACTCCTCTTGAAAAACTTCTACCTCTGCGGCGAGGGAGTGCTGCAGACGATTCTGCACTGGGGGCGGTAATCGTCTGCAGGTTCCACGGTTCACTTTTTCACCACCACGGGTATTGTACAAAGGGAGAAGTTGCCCGTGTCGGCGCGATAGGTGACCTCTGCGAACAGGGCGAGGTTGTCGCCCCTGCGCGGGATGCGTGCAACCCACTGGTCGCCCTCTTTCCGGGCGCGCACCGGCTCCCAACGCGCAGGACGAAAGTCGGTGTCGTTCGCCCGGCGCACCACCCACACCTCCACGATTTCGGGCGCGATGTCGGTGCGCACGCGATAAATCACCTCATCGCCTGCGGTGCTGTAGGTTGCTGCGAGCGTGTTGGGGAACTCCATCTTGCCAATGCTCATTAGGTAGAAGGCGCAGAGGCTGTTGAGGACGCGATCATAGTCGCCTAACCCGTGCCCGCCGTTGGGCACATAGAGTGCATATTTGCGCTTGCTGGGCAGGTCGTCAAAGTAAAATCGCGCGGCGTCCACCGTCCAGTACGGATCGTTGGCGCCGTTGATGATGAGGATCGGCATCGTATAGCGCGCGCGATAGGAGTAGGGGTCGACCCAGCTCACCAGTTGCCGACCGCGTTCGGTGAGCATCTTTTCCATCAACCCGCGCGTATAGTATTCGGAAATCTGCTCGCTGTAGCGTCCCCACTGCTCCAGCTGGTGGGGCATCTGCTTGAAAAAGTTCAGGTTGTCGAACACCATCGGCGCAATCGCGCGGGCGCGGGAATCGACGGCAGCCGTGAGCCAGGTAGTCCAGCCACGCTTGGACGCGCCCGTAACGACGAAATCCTTGATATTCAGCCCCCACTCTTTGCGTGCAAACTCCTGCACGGCGTCCATCGCCCGCACAGCGGACTTGACCATCGGGAACAGAAGCGGCCAGGTCGGGTCGCCGGTCTCCCAGAACTGCACATAGGTATGTGCAATTAGGTTATCCTCCACGAGGTCAGGGCGTATCAGGGGCTGGTTCGGCACATCATGTAAAATGACGCCAATTGCGCCGACCCGCTCCACCGCGCGCGCGATAAGCTGCAGCTCGCCGCGCCCGTCGCCGCTCCCCGTAATGTAAAGAATCGCCGTTTCGGTATGCTTGAGGTTACTTGGCTTCACGATCCGCACGCGGTGGCGCCATGTAAACTCGCGCCACTTCTGCGAAATCATGGTCAACTCGACAAACTGGCTCTCGCCGATTTTCGATTCCAGCGACTTGCTCCACTCAAACGGCGAGGGCGCTTTCACATAACTAACCAAATCGGCATGCGCTCCCATCCACAGTCCAATGCTCAGTAGCCATCCCATGGGTGATTTCATTGTTGTCCTCCGTGCCAAGTGGCTATTTTCCGCTTCGGATGCGCTCTATCAGCGCACTGGTAGAGCGCTCCGGTTGCAACGGCAGGATAACCACGAACCCGCCGTAGGCGACGACCGCCTCCGCTTCAGGCAGGTCTTGCTCCGTGTAATCGCCGCCTTTCGCGTAATAAGTTGGCTGTACTAATTCGACGAGTGGAACGGCAATCGGTTCTTCAAAAATGGTTACATAGTCCACGCATTCGAGCCCTGCGACGAGTTCGGCGCGTTCTTGTTGGGGCACGATGGGGCGCGATTCGCCTTTGAGTTGGCGTACCGACTCGTCGCTGTTGACACCAACGATAAGCAGGTCGCCCAGTCGACGCGCCTCTTGCAGGTAGCGCAGGTGTCCGCTATGGAGCAGGTCAAAACAGCCATTGGTTAGCACCACTTGTGCGCCTGCTTCGCGCCAGCGCGGCGCAAGTTGCGCCAGTTGGTCACGGGTCAGGATTTTCGATTCGGCGGAACGCATGGTCATGGTTTCTTGATGGCTTTGCTCGGTTCAACGAGTTCGATTTCGAACAGCTTGCTCCAGTTTTTGCCTGTGACGAAGATGCGTTTGTTCTGGCGGTCGTAGGCGATGCCGTTCAACACCTCCTCGCTGCCTCGATTCGGCACGGGTAGCCCTTCCATGTCCACCCATGCCTTCACGATGCCCGTCTGCGGGTCGATACGTGCAATCATGTCGCTGTACCAGATATTCGCCCAGATTTCGCCGTCGATGTATTCCAGCTCGTTGAGGTTTTTGACAGGCTTGCCTTGCGCCCGCACGGTGATTTTGCGCACTTCGGCGAAGGTTTCGGGGTCGCGAAAAGTAATCGTCTCGGAGCCGTCGCTCATAATGAGATATTTGCCGTCGTTGGTCAGCCCCCACCCCTCGCCGTCGTAGCGGAACTGCGTCATTTGGCGGAAGCTGTTCGCGTTATAGACGAAGCAGACCCCGTTTTGCCAAGTGAGCTGGTAGATTCGGTCGCCGAAGAGGGTGATTCCTTCGGCGAAGTACTCCGGCGAGAGTCGGTGGATTTGCAGCACGCGCCCCGTGCGCAGCTCCACCTTTCGCAGCGAGGATTGCCCCTTCAGCCCCGTGCTTTCGTATAGGTAGCCGTTATGAAACTCCAACCCTTGGGTGAAGGCATTCCTATCGTGCGGAAAGGTGTTGACGATTCGGTAGCGGTACACGGGCGGTTCCGACTCCGACGCTGTGGTGGTAGGCGGCGGATTGGATGAGGGTGGCTCTTGCTGAGGTGGCGTGCTGTTGCTTGCCATCTGACAGGCATATAGTCCAAACAGCGCAATTAATCCCACCATATAGCCTTTGATCGCGCCGCGTCGCCTCATGTGCATAGGATACCCAAAGCCGCGCTATGCCTGACTCGGTTGTAAGGCGCGTGGCGTCCGCAGTCGGTCTTGTAGACACGCGAGCTGCTCCCAAACATACCCAATGCGCAGCACGGTCATCTCGTCGAACGGTTTGCCGATAATCTGCAGTCCAACGGGCAGGTCGTTCACGAATCCGCAGGGCACGCTCAGCCCGGGTAGCCCAGCGAGGTTCACCGGAATTGTGAGGACATCGGCGAGCTTCATTGCCAGGGGGTCGTCCACCAGTTCCCCGATTTTGAAGGCGGGCGTCGGCGTCGTGGGGCAGACCAGCGCATCCACTTGTGCGAACACGGCATCGAACTGCTGGCGCAGCAGCGTGCGCCCTTTCTGCGCCTTCAGGTAGAACGCATCGTAGTAGCCCGACGAGAGCGCGTAGGTGCCGATGATGATGCGTTGGACGACCTCTTTCCCGAAGCCTGCCGCGCGGGTGGCTTCCATCATGCCGATATGTCCCTTCTCCGCGCCGACGCGCAGACCGTAGCGCACCCCGTCGTAGCGCGCCAGGTTCGAGGAACACTCAGCCGGCGCGAGGATATAGTAAATCGCCAGCGACTGCTCCGCCATCGGCAGCGATACTTCCTGCACCTCCGCCCCGACGGATTCCAGAAGCCCAATCGCTTTGTGGACGGTTTCCGCTACTTCAGGCTGCACACCCTGTGCGAGGAACTCTTTCGGGATGCCCAGTCGGATGCCCCTGATGTCGTCGATGAGTGCGTCGCGGTAGTCGGGCGTAGTCAGGTTCACACTGGTGGCGTCGTGAGGGTCGTAGCCAGCAATGGCGTTGAGCATCATCGCGCAGTCTTCCACGGTTTTCGTAATGGGACCGATTTGATCCAGCGAGGAGGCGTAGGCGACGAGTCCGTAGCGGCTCACGCGCCCGTAGGTAGGTTTGAGACCGACCACCCCACAGAACGCCGCAGGCTGTCGGATGGAGCCGCCGGTGTCGGAGCCGAGCGTGGCGTACGCCATGTGGGCAGCGACCGCCGCCGCCGAACCGCCCGAGGAACCGCCTGGCACACGCTCTAAGTCCCACGGGTTGCGCGTAGGGTGGAACGCCGAGAACTCGGTGGAGGAACCCATCGCGAACTCGTCCATATTGAGTTTGCCGACGAACACCGCGCCTTGCTCGCGCAGGCGTTTGACTACCGTCGCATCATACGGGGGAACGAAATTGTGTAGGATGCGTGAGGCGCAGGTCGTGCGCACGTCCGCGGTGCAAAGGTTGTCTTTCAGCCCAATCGGAACCCCCAGGAGGGGGGTGCGCTCCCCAGCGTCCAGACGCGCCTGCGCCTGACGTGCCATTTCCAGCGCGAGTTCGGGGGTAGGCGTAATAAACGCCTGCACCTTCGGCTCCACTTCGCTGATGTGGGTGAGCATCGCCTCGGTCAACTCCACGGCGGAGACCTCGCGGCGATGCAGCTTCTGGCTGATTTCGGCAAGGCTCAGAGTCAGCAGCTCCTTCATCTACTCCTCCACGATTCGCGGCACGATAAATAGCCCATCGCGTGCTTCGGGAGCGTTCGCCAAAGCGCGTTCACGCGGCAGCGTTTCGCCCACGCAATCCTCGCGCAAGGCGTTGAACACAGGGATCGAGTGCGAAGTCGGCTCCAGTGCGTCCAGCGGCAGCGACTGCAGCCGTTCGAAATGCTCCATCAGCGCGTTGATGGGGCGCATCAGCTCCATCAGTTGCTCGTCGCTCAGCTCCAGTCGCGCCAGTTTCGCCGTATGCCGCATCTGCTCTAAAGTGATTGCCATCGCAATTGCAAGTATACCTGCGCAGTGGGGCGGCGCACGCGCATCCGTAGCCGTTCACTTGCCCTGATGTCCTCTCAAAGCGGAGGCTAAACGATGATTCGCTGGTTCCGAAAACAGAAAATACGACTCGACCAAGAGTACGCGCCCGTCGAAATCGAGACTCACGGCGAGCGCGAGGCGACCGAGTTCGATGATGCGTTGCTTGCCAAGCACGGCTACGCGATTTATGATCAGATGCTGACCGATGCGCATGTCAAAGCGTGTTTTAACCTCAAGCGCTGGGGCGTTTTGAGCGTTCCGTGGCGTTTAGAGCCTGCCGACGCAAGCCCCGAAGCCCAACGCACCCACGAATTCGTGCTGTATAACCTACAGACGATGCAAGGCGGTGTGTTCAGTCTGTTATGGCGTGCGCTGGACGCCCTCGCGAAAGGCGTCGCCATCTTGGAAAAACTCTACGCTTATCGCATGGAGCCGCCTTACGAGGGGTTCTGGGTACTTCGGGGCTTCAAAGCGAAAAATCCCGCGCTCTTCCGGTTCGAAGTAGACGCCTATCGGAATCTGCGGTCGCTAATCTTGTACGCGCCGAACGGCGAGCGACTGTCGCTCCCACGGGAGAAGTTCATCGTCTACGCCTACAACGCCCGCTATGAGTCGCCTGCAGGTGAGTCGGACCTGCGTGCAGCCTATCGTGCGTGGCGTAGCAAAGAGCGGATTTTGCAGTTGTGGGATCTCTTCTTGGCGAAATATGCCTCGCCTACCCTGATTGGCGTCTATAAGCGTGGGCTGCCGCCTGCCCAACAGGAAGAGCTGCTGCGCGCTCTGGATAAGGTACAGCAGGAGACGGCGATTATCGTGCCCGAAGAGGTCAAAGTGGACGCGCTGGAGTTCAAGCAGTCGGGCGCAGAGAGCTTCGCGCAAGCAATTGCGCACCATAACGCTGAGATTGCCAAAAGCATTCTGGGTGAAACGCTCACTACCGACGAGGGGCAGCGCGTAGGGAGCCTCGCGCTGGGACAAGTCCACCTGAAGGTCTTGCAGACGCAACTGCGTGCGCTCCGCGCCGATCTGGCAGAGCGTGTTATACAAGACCAAGTGATTCAGCCCCTCGTGCGCTTGAATTTTGGCGACGCGCCTGCGCCGCGATTCGTTTGGGAGGAAGAGTAAGCCCCTCCCCTGCACGCGGCATGGTACCATTGCCCAGCACCCTCGGCGAGGGTGAGGATCCCCCCGATGCGTGGAAGGAACGCTGGATCACGCCTCATAGCCGTTCGGATGCGCCACAAACCAACGATACGCATGCTCGATCATCGTCTCCAACGCGGGATAACGCGGTTGCCAGCCCAATAGGCTCCGCGCGTTTTCTGAAGACGCCACCAAGCGTGCAGGGTCGCCAGCGCGGCGCGATGCGTACACCGTCGGAATCGGCTTCCCAACGACCTGCTCCGCCGCGCGAATCACCTCCAGCACCGAATAGCCTTGCCCGTTGCCGAGATTGTACACCTCGAACGACGCGCCTGCCCTGAGCCGCTGCAACGCCAGATAATGCGCCTCACATAAATCCCACACATGCACATAATCCCGAATACACGATCCGTCGGGCGTATCGTAATCCGTGCCAAACACCGCAATCGATTCGCGCCTGCCCAGTGCAGCGAACAGCGTGAGCGGGATGAGATGCTCTTCGGGGCGATGGTCTTCGCCCAACTCACCATCGGGGTCGGCACCTGCTGCGTTAAAATAGCGCAACGCGATGGAGCGTATCCCATACGCTTGCCCGTACCAGCGCAGCATGCCCTCCATCACGCGCTTCGTCTCGCCGTAGGTGTTCGTGGGGTTGAGCGGGTGTGTTTCGGGAATAGGAACCGCCATCGGCTCGCCATACACCGCTGCCGTCGAGGAGAAGATAATCTGCGGAACGCCGTGCAATCGCATCGCCTCCATCAACCGCAAGCAGCCCAGCACATTGTTGTCGTAATATTTCGCAGGGTCGCGCATCGACTCGCCCGCAAAGATAAACGCCGCGAAATGCATCACGCACTCGATGTCGTACTTGCGGAACACGCGGTTCAGCGTCTCCGAATCGCGTAGGTCGCCCTGCTCCACAGGGCTGCCTAACACCGCCTGCCTATGCCCAGTAGAAAAGTTGTCCAACACGACGACCTGCTCGCCTTTTTGGCACAGATACTTCACCATATGCGAGCCGATGTAGCCCGCGCCGCCGATCACCAGAATCATAACGCACCAATTGTACCGTGCTTTGCAGGAAATCGGGCAACAAGCGCATATCTATACGCTGGAGGTACGACGATGGTTTTCAAAAGTCCTTACGCCGATGTGATGATTCCCGATGTCGGGGTTCCACAGATGGTCTATCAGCATGCGTTAGAGTATGGCGAGAAGCCTGCGATGATCGACGGAGTCAGTGGGCGCACGCTCACCTATCGGCAGTTGTATGGCGGTGTGCGGCGTGTCGCGGGCAATTTGGCGCGGCGTGGGCTGCGCAAAGGGGATGTAGTGGGCATCTACAGCCCCAACCTTCCTGAATATCCCTTGGCGTATCACGGAGTCGCACTGGCAGGGGGCATCGTAACGACAGCGAACCCCCTCTACACCGCCGAGGAACTCGCCTACCAACTGCGCGACTCGAAGGCGAAATTCCTGATTACGGTGGGGGCTTTGCTGGAAAAAGCTCTTCCAGCAGCGCAGGACGCTGGAGTCCGGGAAGTGTTTGTCATCGGCGAGGGCGCGGGCGCAACCCCCTTCACTGAACTTCTCACAGAAGCCGACCCCCCTGAGGTCCCAATCAACCCTGCCGAAGACCTCGTCGTACTCCCTTACTCCAGCGGCACGACCGGGCTCCCCAAGGGCGTGATGCTCACGCATCGCAACCTGGTAGCGAACATGGTGCAGGTGCTGGCATCGGGCGTGAACCTGCAAGCCGATGAGCGCGTCATCGGCGTTCTACCGTTCTATCATATCTACGGGATGCTGGTCATTTTGAACCTTTGTCTCTATCGGGGACTCACTATCGTCACGATGCCGCGTTTTGACTTAGAACAGTTTTTGAAGATTATGCAGGACTATCAAATCACGCGGGCGAACCTCGTACCCCCGATTATCCTCGCGCTGGCAAAGCATCCGATTGTCGACAACTATGACCTGTCGCATCTGCAGATTATTATGTCGGGAGCGGCGCCGTTAAGCGCGGAACTGGCAAAAGCCTGCTCGGAACGGTTGGGGTGTATCGTGCTGCAGGGCTACGGGCTTACGGAGACCAGCCCTGTGACGCATGTGAATCCCGAAGACCCCACACGCATCAAGCTCGGGTCGGTCGGGGTACCGATTGCGAACACCGAATGCGCCATCGTGAGTTTGGAAACGGGCAATCCGCTGGGCATACGCGAGGAGGGCGAAATCTGGATACGCGGTCCGCAAGTGATGCGAGGCTACCTAAACAACCCCGACGCGACGGCGCAAGCCCTCACGCCCGACGGCTGGCTGCGCACCGGTGATGTCGGCTATGTCGACGAGGACGGCTACTTCTATATCGTCGATCGCGTGAAAGAGATGATTAAGTACAAAGGCTTGCAAATCGCTCCTGCCGAGTTAGAAGCGGTGCTACTCACGCATCCCGCAGTCGCCGACGCCGCCGTGGTACCCAGCCCCGACGAAGAGGCGGGGGAAGTGCCCAAAGCCTTCGTCGTGCTGAAAGGTCAAGCGACCGCCGAAGAACTGATGGACTATGTCGCCGCCCGTGTCGCGCCGTTCAAGAAAATCCGACGCCTCGAGTTCGTGGAACAGATTCCCAAGTCGCCGTCGGGTAAAATCTTAAGACGCATGCTGGTGCAACAGGAGCGCGAAGCAAGACGAACCTAAGTCAGAAAAGAGACGGCTCCGCCTCGGCTCGGAATGACAGCGCCGTCAGGCTCAGAAACACTTGTCATTCCGAGTTCAGGTGGGCGTCTCTTTTACCGATCGATTTTTTAGACCTTGTGAGGTTATCTCATGAGAAAGGTGGCAATTGTGGCAGGGATTGCGGCGACCTTCGTATACGGCTGGGCGCAGATACAGATGACGCCCTACCGCGAACGCGAGCCGAACAACTCGCTCAGCACCGCTCAGGTAATTGAGACCCCCGTCAACACAAACAAGGGCTTCGTCGTGTGGGAAGCCATGATTAATCCCGTGGGCGACCGCGACTTTTACCGATTCCAAGTGCTTCAAAGGGGAACCTACTCGATTCGCGTGGACACAAACCTCGACCTGGTACTGCGCCTGTACGATTCGAACGGGAACCTCATCGCCGAGAGCGATAACGACGGCAACCCCGATATTCCGCTCAACCGCTTCGCGCCCGGCTTAACACATAACCTATCGCCGGGGATCTATACTGTGGAGGTGTCTTACTGGCAGAATTGGGCGCGCGCGCGCTATGCATTGCGCGTGTTTGCCGGCACCAGCGCACCCGACTACGACCCCACCGAGCCAAACGATACCATCGCACAATCCCTCTATCTGGGGCGCATTTCAGGCGGTGAGTTCCTCACCAACGACTACCGCTTCCTGGCATACACTACAAGCGATGTGGATGTCTATCGCTTCGATTTAGACAGCACGGGACAGGAGCTCAAAGTGCAGACGGTCACTTATGTGGACACGGTGCTGCGCGTGGTCGCCCCCGACGGTCAAACCTATGAGAACGACGATTCGGAATCGGACGCGCTCAATCCGGGGGGATCGGAGGTACGTATTCCGCTCGCGCCGCGCGGAACCTATTATGTGTTTGTGCGTGCGAATCCGCGCTGGGGCGGTTACTATCGCCTGTATGTGGGCGCGCCGCTCCCCACCGAAATCGTGCTACAACACGGGAGAGCAGAGTTCCGACTGCGCGACTTGCGGGGCGCTCCAACCCGCACACCCTTCAATAACGCCGACTGGATCCAAAACGGCAGAGACCACTGCTACCAAATGAGCTGGTGGTATCGGATTCAAGACACCCATACGCGCGAACTCACACTGAGCAACCTGACTTACTACAACCAAGAGCATCCTAATCGCGCTCTGCTCTCCTACAACGAGCCTGACGGATTACTGATTGGGATGCAGTACGAATTGAAAAGCGCTACCGATGGGGGGAGCTTACTCTTTATCGATTTGGTGGTAATGAATTTCCAATTCCAGCCGCGCACGCTGCACCTGTTCCATTATGTCGATTTGGATGTGGGGGGTGCGACCACCAACGATGCCGACTGGGATGGTGAGCGGATTCGTGTGGCGACGCTCGATAACCAGGTCTGGCTGAGCGCCCTCACGCCGTTCACGCGCTGGCAGGTTCGTCCCTACCCGCAAGTGATCGATTTGCTCACAAACGCGACCGCCGATGACCTTGCAAACGGCACGCTGCCGCTGGAGGGAGATTTCACGGGCGCACTCCAATGGACGCTGTCGCTTGCGCCCTTTGAGTACCGAACGGTGCGAGTCGCTTACGCGCTGAACACGGCGGTTGTCCCGCGACGCAGTGATATCGACCGTAACGGCTGCGTGGACGACGCCGACCTGCTGGCGGTGCTGTTCGATTTTGGGCGCACGGGGCTTGCGCTGGAGACGGATGTAAATGACGACGGCGCGGTGGACGACGCCGACCTGCTGGAGGTGCTGTTCCACTTCGGAAACGGCTGTGGATAGGGTATTCTATAGCCCGACACAAGGCGAGGTCGCCGTATAACGGAGGAATCTATGAGCGAGAAGGACATTATCCCCTATCGTCCGGGCTTAGAGGGCGTAACGGCAGGCATCAGCGCGATTTCGGATGTGATTGCTGCCGAGAATCGCCTTATCTATCGTGGCTACGACATTCGCGATTTGGCAAAGCACTGCACCTTTGAAGAGGTAGCCTACTTGGTGCTTTACGGCACGCTGCCCACCCGCGCTCAGTTGGAACAGTTCGACGCGCAGTTGAGAGCGCAGCGCGAGTTGCCCGACGCGGTGTATGCCGTGCTGCGTGCCCTGCCAAGAGGGGGCAACCTGATGGCGGCGCTTCAAGCGGGCGTGGCAACGCTGGGCATGCTCGACCCCACCGCTGACGACCATTCCCACGACGCGAACCTCAAAAAAGCCGTCCGCCTAACCGCCAGCATGGCGACGCTGGTCGCGAACGGCTACCGTATCCTGCAAGGTCAGGAGCCCGTGAAGCCCAACCCCCATCTGGGACACGCGGCGAACTTCCTCTACATGCTGTTTGACCGCGACCCGGAGCCCCTGCATGCCCAAGTCATGAACCTCACCTTCATTCTCTACACCGAACATGGCTACAACGCCTCTACCTTCACAGCGCGGGTCATCGCCTCGACGCTGGCGGATATCTATTCGGCGGTGGTGGGGGCGATTGGCGCGTTGCGTGGCTCGTTGCACGGCGGCGCGAACGAAGCCGCGATGGAGGCGATTCTCGACATCGGCGCGCCCGAACGCGCCGAAGCGTGGGTGATGGAAAAACTCGCCCAGAAAGCCCGCATCATGGGCTTCGGACATCGCGAATACAAAACCGGCGACATCCGCGCTGTCATCCTGAAAGATTATGTGCGCCAAATCGCAGAACAGACAGGACGCACCGACATCTACCAGATTCAGGAGACGATGGAGCGCGTGATGCTCCGCGAGAAGAACCTCTACCCGAATGTGGACTTCCCTGCCGCCGCCATCTACTACATGATGGGGATTCCAATCCCGCTCTATACGCCTATCTTTGCCGCGGCGCGCATTGTGGGCTGGTCGGCACATATCATGGAACAGCACGACCATAACCGCCTCATCCGCCCGCGCAGCGACTACAGTGGACCGCGCGATTTGCCGTTTGTGCCGCTGGAGCAACGCGGCTAAAACTGTGGCTTGGACACGCATCTCCAAGCCACACCCCTACGCCTTGCGCTGCTTACTCCACTGCTCCAACATCTCCAGGGCGCGGTCGCGGCTTTTATCTAACGGTTCTTGAGGGTACGGATAGGTCTCGCCGAGCCGAACCTCCGCCCGTTGCAGGACGCTTGCAGGCGCCTCCCACGGCGCGTGGATGTATTCCGTCGGTAGGTTCGCCAGCTCGGGTACCCACTGCCGCACATATGCCCCGTCGGGGTCAAACTTGCGCCCCTGAATCACGGGGTTGAAAATCCGAAAATAGGGCGCTGCGTCGGCGCCGCATCCTGCAGTCCACTGCCACCCCAGCACATTGCTGGCAGGGTCGGCGTCCACCAGCGTATCCCAAAACCACGCTTCGCCCAGGCGCCAGTGGATCAGCAGGTTTTTGGTAAGCCACGAGGCGACAATCATGCGCGTGCGGTTATGCATCCAACCGATACGCCACAGTTGACGCATGCCCGCGTCTACCATCGGAATCCCTGTGCGCCCCTTCGTCCACGCCTTGAACGCAGGAGTTTGGACCTCGGTCCAAGGGAAGGTATCGAACTCGCTGCGCAAGGCGCGCTCTTGGGTATACGGTTGATGGTACAAAATATGATAGCCGAACTCGCGCCAGCCCAACTCACGCAGGAAATGCTCCACCCCCTTCGTCCATTTCCCGCTGCTGTGGCGCATGGTCGCGTGCCAGATTTGGCGTGGGCTGACCTCGCCGTGCAACAGGTGGGGCGAGAGGCGCGAAGTGGCGTCTAAATCGGGGCGGTCGCGCAGGGCATGATAGTCTTCCACAGCAGAGCGCAGAAACCACTCCAGCCGTTTCCATGCAGCGGCTTCCCCTACCTGCCAAGTCTCGCGGAAGCCCGCCGCCCAGTCGATCTTGGGCAGCAGTCCCAACGATTCCAATGGCTCGGAGGTAGGCAAGTGTTCGGGGGCAACGAGCGTTTCAGGCGCAGGCAATGGCTCTGGAACCCGAGTCGTCTGCAATAGTCGCTTCCAAAATGGGGTGAACACAACATAGGGTTGTCCCGTGTCCGTTCGGACGGCATCGGGGTCATGCAGCAGATAGCAGGGAAACTCGCACACCTCAATCCCGCGTGCTTGCAGAGTCTTGCGGATACGCGCGTCGCGTTCCCAGAGCTGGGGTTCGTAGCGCGTGTTCCAGTAGAGTGCGTCGGCACCCGTCTCACTCAGAATCTGCTCCAGCACAGGCAGGCTCTGCGTGGCACGGCGGATAGTTAGCTTCAGCCCACGCTGCTGGAGCGACTGGTCGAACGCTTGGAGCGAGTGGTGCAGCCACCACCGACGGGCTGCGCCAGGCGCGCGCGCACCCAACTCTTCAGGCGCGTAGATATACACAGGCACAACAGCGCCCCGCTGCGACGCATGATACAATGCGGGGTTATCCGATAAACGCAGGTCGTGATAGAGCCAAACAACGGTCGTTTTCATAGGCATCACCAACGCCATGAGGTATACCTCAAGCGCAGTCGTCTAAACGCGGAGAAGCACGCTGCGCACGGCTTGGATTAGCCCGTTAGGCGCTTTTGGAGCCGCTGGACGCCCAACGCTTTGCCCGTCGTGCGGTCTAAGTCGATGAGCACAGCGCAGACCACTGCAGGTCCTTTAGCCACATCGCTTCGAGCAGGCATCCCCGTGAGGAACCGATGGATGGACGGTTCCAGTTCCATGCCAATGGAGGAGTGCAACGCGCCACACATTCCTGCGTCGGTGATAAATGCAGTACCGTTGGGCAGGATGCGCTCATCGGCGGTCTGTACATGGGTGTGCGTGCCGACCACGGCGCTCGCTCGTCCATCCACATAGTAGGCAAAGCAGGCTTTCTCGGAGGTCGCTTCCCCGTGAAAGTCCACAAATACAAACGGCGTATCCAGTTGCGCGTAGATTTCGTCGAACTTACGGAAGGGGCAATCGGCGCTTTCCATAAACACGCGCCCAGCCAACGAGATGACGGCGAGCCGTTTGTCCAGCGCCTCAAACAGCGTGAACCCTTTACCAGGCGCAAGAGGCGAGTAGTTCGCAGGGCGCACGATACGCGGATCCGAATCCAGCAGGGCGTAGATCTCTTTCTTGTCCCAAATATGGTTGCCGGTGGTGAACCCCGCGATGCCTTGCTGTATCAGGTCGTTCATGATTTCGGGTGTGATGCCCTTGCCGCCCGCGGCGTTTTCGCCGTTGGCAAGTACAATATCGGGCGCGTAGCGCTCGCGCCACTCCGGCAACACTTTGGCGACGGCGTTGCGTCCCGTGCGCCCTACAATGTCTGCCAGAAACAGGATCCGCACGCGTTTAGTGTACCTTGTGGGCTACTCGATGAGCCGCTTGAGCGTAAAATGCCCCTCCTCGGCGAGGTGGCGTGCGCTGTCGGGGGTGCGTGCCTCGGCGTAGATACGCACCACTGGCTCCGTGCCTGATGCCCGCATCAACACCCAACTGCCATCATCCAGAATGTGTTTGACGCCGTCCAGAGTGTCGCGCTGGACGACCGGGATGTTCAAAATCTGGGTGAGTTCCAACTCCTTGAGCCGTTCCCGTAGGGCAGGCATCTGCTCACGCTCGAAGTGGGCGTCGATGCGATGGTAATAATACGGTCCCGTAATCGCGAACACCTCTTCCACCAGTTCGGAGAGCGTCTTGCCCGAATTCGCCATCGCCTCCAGCAACAGCATGCCCATCATCACGCCGTCGCGCTCCACCATGTACTCGGTGATCCCGATACCGCCGCTTTCCTCGC
Organism: Armatimonadetes bacterium JP3_11; assembly: GCA_002254605.1. Lineage (GTDB taxonomy): Bacteria > Armatimonadota > Fimbriimonadia > Fimbriimonadales > GBS-DC > GBS-DC. The sequence continues at coordinate 3,839 of NKPV01000044.1, read as the reverse complement.
CGCCGATCAGAATGCCTCCCGCGAGCATCTTCTCGACAATGAATTTGAAGCCGATGGGTGTCACACTGAGGGGCAAATTGTAATGCTCGCAGAGTTTGTCGATCATTTGGCTCACGGAGAAGGTTTTGACCACGCCGCCCGTCTTGCCCCGCCGTTCGACCAAGTGGTGCAGCGTGACGGCGAAGATTCGGTGGCTATCCACGAAGTTGCCATGCTCATCCACAGCGCCGACGCGGTCGCCGTCGCCGTCGATAGCGATGCCAATATGCGCTTTGAGATGCTTCACGGCGTGCAGCAGCGGTTGCAGGTTCTGCGGAATCGGTTCGGGGTTCACGCCCCCAAAGTAGGGGTTGCGCTCCTCACGCAGGGCATGCACCTCCATCCCCAAGCGCGAGATGAGTGATTTGAGATAGCCCGCGCCTGAGCCGTGCATCGCGTCCGTAACCACGCGGTAGGGGGCTTCATAGAGTTCATCAACGCGAATAAACTGATGCACATGCTCCAGATAATCGGGCACTGGGTCAAGCGTATGGGGTTCGGCATGGTTGCTCACAGGCTGGGTATAGCGTTCGAAGTCGCTGCGGAGCGCGCCGAGCTGTCGCTCGATGCTTTGTGTAATGTCGGTCAATGCGGCACCGCCGTAGTGGGGTTTGAACTTGATACCGTGAAAGATGGGGGGGTTGTGGCTTGCGGTGAACATCACAGCGCCCTGCATCCCCCGCTTGATGACCGCATGCGCCGCCGCAGGCGAGGAAACGGGGCGTGGCGTGATAAATACAGGGAACCCATAACTCAACAACACCTGTGCCCCCGCCTGCGCAAAGACCTCCGAAAGCGCGCGGCAATCATACGCCACAAGGATACCTTCACCCGGCGGTTGGGTCTCCTTAACATGACGCGCTATCGCATGAGTTGCTAAACGCACATTCGCTACGGTAAAATCATCAGCGATAACGCCGCGCCAACCTTCTGTGCCAAACTTAATCTCAGGAGCGCTCATAACCTGAATCTTACCTGATTCGACGCTCCTGATAAACGATGTGGGTGTGCCAAACTATTTACTCAATCCTCCCTAAAGATTACGCGCCCATACGCCGATAATTATTTGTGGCGACAGGGTACAGGTTGACCTTTGAACCTCCTGATCAACTTGGTCGCACCTCCCCTACCCCTGGAGAGGCGGGTCCCTCCCCACCCGCCTCCCGCTTCTCTTTGGTAGCGCGGACAGGATCTCCGCGCCGAGTGTACCTTGTGCGCTTGGACACGAGCGCCCAACCCACGGATTCAAAAAATCCCCCTGCGGAAAACACGACGCCGCAGGGGGTGTGGCGGTGGCGCTGGACGGTGCTGATGAGAGTCGTCGAATTCACTCGCCGCCTACGCAGCGCCCCCGCTTTGGGGTTTCCCCCGCGCCTAATGAGATTATGCCGCCCGACTGTAGATATCTAATCGGTGCATGTACGGGGAACTTTGGAAATCTGGCACGCTTACGGGTATAATCGCGCCGATATGGCGGAGCTGGTGATCTATAACACGCTAACGCGCACCGAGGAGCCGTTTAGCCCGCGCGAGCCGGGCAAAGTCGCCATGTACGCCTGCGGACTGACCCCACAAGCCCCCGCCCATGTGGGGCATATGCGCGGCGTAATCGTGATGGACATCGTCCAGCGCTGGTTCGAACAACTCGGCTACACCGTGAACTTCGTGCAGAACTTCACCGATATCGATGACAAAATCATCCGCCGCGCCAGCGAAGAGGGCATTAGTACCACCGAAGTCGCCGAAAAGTACAGCAAAATGTATGTGGAAGATGCGGAAGCGTTAGGCGTGCGCCTGCCCCGCTTCGTGAAGGTCACGGAGAATATGGACGCCATCATCGAGATGGTGCAACGACTCGTAGACGACGGCTACGCCTATGTGGTGGACGGGGATGTCTATTTTGAGGTCAACAAGTTCCCCGAGTACGGTAAGCTCTCGGGACGCAGCGTAGAGGAGATGCAGGCAGGGGCGCGCATCGAGGTGGACGAGCGCAAACGCAACCCCGAGGACTTCGCGCTCTGGAAAGCCGCTAAGCCCAACGAGCCTGCATGGGACAGCCCATGGGGCAAAGGGCGCCCAGGTTGGCATATCGAATGCTCCGCCCTCAGCCTCAAGTACCTCGGCGCCGCATTCGACATCCACGCTGGCGGGATGGACCTCATCTTCCCCCATCACGAGAACGAAATCGCGCAGTCGGAGGCGTATTTGCATTGCCAACAGCCGTTCGCCCGCTACTGGCTGCACTGGGGACCGGTGCGCTTGCGTCAGGAGAAGATGTCCAAATCCACCGGCGTCGTGGTGCCCATTCGCGAACTGCGCCAACAGTACGAGCCTGCCGTGATACGCTACTTCTTGCTTACAGTCCACTACCGCACACCGCTGGAGTTCTCCTACGAGCGGCTGGACGAAGCAAAGTCCGCCCTCGAGCGCATCCGCGCCGCGTATCAGCGCGGGCAGGCGTTCCTACGAGAGCATAAGGGCGTATCCGCCGACTCCATCGTGGCAGAGCCGCACGTGCAGCAGTTCCGCGCCGCGATGAACCACGATTTCAACACGGCGCAGGCGTTGGCAACGGTGTTCGAAACCGTGCATGAAGTCAACACGCGCCTCAACACCCCCGAAGTCGCCGCCCAACCGAAAACACCCACCGAGATCGCTGGGCTACTCGACGCGCTCCAATGGATGATGGAAACCGTGCTGGGCATACCCTTGTACCCGCCTGCCGCCGCACACAGCGAGACCCTGGAACAACTCATGCAGCATGTCATCGCATGGCGACAGGAACTGCGCAGCCGAAAACTCTATGACCTCGCCGACCGCATCCGCGATGACCTCAAAGCGATGGGCATCCTGCTGGAAGATAGCCCGCAAGGCACCACTTGGCGCATCGCCTAAACAGCTTGCGAATAAGGGCTTGGGCTAGGGTGTCCAAGCCAAGGTATAATAGTAATATGACACGCCTACTTGGGTGGTTAACAGCGCTTGTACTGTGGGGTGGTCTGTTTTATGCGACGACCCTGACGGAGCCTCTCATCCTGCGGCAGCGCTACGAGATTGCCAAGCACGCCCGCCCTGACGCAGAGTACCAAATCACCCGTGCCGAGCGACTAACTCCATCAGCGGAGCGCTACAAGGGGCGGTTCCACAAAGCAGGCAACACGGAGCGCCTCGAATGGGCTCAAGGAAACCAGCTCGCGATACTGGAATGGACTGTGATTCACCGTAGGAGCCCCTTTATCCACGACGGTGAGCCAATAATTGTTCTCCCTATGGCTCTCCAGACGCCGATTAAGCAAGGGGCAACGATTCGGATGATTCGGATGTCCTATCCGTTGGGCTACTATTTTGTGATTGTGGACAAGCGAGGTGAGGTCGTCGGTGTGTTGGAAGTCTACTGGAACACCTAAAACGGGCACATGGGTCTACCTTGCATGGCTGGCGTGGCTGGGAGCGACCCTCTGGGTTCTCTACCAGACACTGCACGGCGCGCTGGACGGTAGAACCTCGTACTACACAACGCTGGGATTGGCAAGCGCAGCGGGGATACTCTCAATTCCCTTGTTGAACCACGCAAGCGTCGTGAATATCCTGATTCTGGTCCCTGTATGGCTCTTTGGCGCATGGTACTCCTTTCTCAGTATGAAACTACCCGTCCCTTGGTTGTTCGCGCCGTCCCTTTGCTATGGGGGCGTGTTGGTCGCGGGTGGGCTGATTGTGTGGGGTTGGGAGCAGATGCAGAAACGTGCTACCTCTCCCCCTGCGGCAGAAGCCGAGCAAGGGGAGCGGTGCGAATAACAGAG
>NKPV01000043.1 GCA_002254605.1 Armatimonadetes bacterium JP3_11 | reverse complement strand
TGCCCTGGTCGCCGGCGCCGCCCGTGTCCACACCCTGCCCGATGTTGGGCGATTGCTCCTGAATCGCGACCATTACGCCGCAAGTGTCGCCTTCGAAGCCGTACTCCGTTTTGGTGTAGCCGACTTCATTGATGGTGCGGCGCACCACTTCGGGGATTTCGACATAGGCGTGGGTGGTAATCTCGCCTGCGATCACCGCCAATCCGCGCGTGAGCAGGGTTTCTACCGCCACGCGCGACTGCGCATCCTGCCTCAAGCACTCATCTAAAATCGCATCGCTAATTTGATCCGCCAGCTTATCTGGGTGACCTTCGGTCACACTCTCCGAAGTAAACGGTTGCAGCATCTATTTGCCTCCTCTTGGTTGAGTAGGGGGGATTATACCCTACTGAAGCGAGGTTCTGATGCGAGGAGGCACGACGCGCCGAACAGCGATTCGCACCACTTCGGGGGGAGGTTGTTGGAACCAGTCCCCCTACTCATTCCAAGCGATGCGAGAAGGTTCAAGACCGTCCATAGACGCTCTCGGGTTCCACAAGGATTGGCTCTACTTCCACCAGCGCGTCGCCCTGCGCTTCGCGGTAGAAGCAGCTCCGATGTCCCGTGTGGCACGCGACGCCGACCTGCTCAACCTGGATCAGCACGGCGTCGGCGTCGCAATCGACCAAAATCCGCTTCACATGCTGCACGTGCCCGCTGGTTTCACCCTTGACCCAGAACTGCTGGCGCGAACGGCTCCAGTAGGTGCAGAGCCCCGTCTCCACTGTGCGCCGCAGCGATTCTCGATTCATATAGGCGACCATCAACACCTGTCCAGTGGCTGCGTCTTGGATAATCGCCGGAATGAGACCGTTCGGGTCATATTTGAGCGCGTCGATCCACTCCATGGTTAATTCACCTGGATTTCGATTTTTGCGGTTGTGGGCGTGCGATTGCCGTAGGGGTCAGCGATGGTTAGATACACCGTGTAGTTGCCGCGTTTGGGGAACCGACGGCGCACCACATTCCCGACGCCGTCCACCTGCGACGGGTCGCCGCTAAAGCTCCAGCGATACTCGACGGGCGTGTTGACACCCTCCACCACACCGAAGAAGGTGAGTTCATCACCCGACGCGATGCTGAGTCGGCTCTGGCTACGCGAAGTGAATATGGAGCCAAAAGCGTTTTGCACCGCCATGTAGCCCTGGAGCGGGCTTGCTTCCGAGAGCGTGCGGATTTCACCGATATAGAAAACGCCCGTCGTGTCTCCAAATAGCCCTATCTTCGAGATTTGCCCGTCCGTGTTGCGAAGTTCCGCAACGGCGCGTAGCGGGAGACTAATCGATTGCCATCCCGTCTCGTCCGTGCGCAGGTTCTGCAGGGGGAGGATGGTCTCTGCGCGTTTGCCGTCGCTGGTTTCGAACACAATTCGCAGCTCGCGCAGGCTGGGGGGCGTGGCTTGTCCGCCGCCGCTACTGCCTGTGGGCGCACCGGGACCTTGAAGCCCACCGCCACCGAGTTCGGGACCGCCGCGCGGGGCGCCGCCCTCGCCGCCAAAGCCCGGACCACCTCGCGGAGCGCCGCCTTCGCCGCCGAAACCGGGACCACCCCGCGGGGCGCCGCCGGACGCGCCACTCACACCCGGGAAGCGCACTGTGAAGCGGAGAACTTTATCCGGGGCGTTCAAATCCGCGCGTAAATCCACAGGACGATTGAAAATAATCCAGCCGCCTGACAACATGCCGCGCGTCAATACTTTAATAGAGCGGCTCCCTACAAAAGTGGTCTCGGTGCTGTCCTCGATGGTGCCCGCGCCCCAGCTGCGTAGCGTAATACCCGCTTCCGCCGCAGGTTGCCCCGCGTAGAGCGTAGCATCCGCCCAGCCCGCGCTCACAAGTCCCAGCGCCAGAAATCCTGCCCAACCAGCCAGTATTTGATGTCTCATCGTTCCTCGCACTCCTCAGCCTTACGATTCCTCGATTCACACAGCATGGCAACAACGCTGCGTTGGCAATTCTGCACGCCCTTCCAAGTGCTTCGAGGGATCGCGCATACTGCGTCAGGATTCTACCTGATGCGGTACACTCCTGCCATGCGATTAGACGCGCAACTCCGCGGCGAAAGCGCGCTGATCGAGCGCATTGCGCGACAGGCGCGCGATCTACCCTCTCTGGCGCAAGTCACCGTCGTTGAAGCCATCGGCGACGACACCGCCGTGCTGCAAGTCGGGGATCAGACGCTCCTCTGGACAGCCGATATGCTGATTGAGGGGGTGCATTTTCGGCTGGACTGGATAGACGCCCGCTCGCTCGGTTGGAAATCGCTGGCGGTGAACCTGAGCGACATCGCAGCAATGGGTGGAGAACCTGTCGGGGCGTTGCTGTCTCTCGCGCTGCCGCCAAACCAGACGGCGGATTGGTTAGACGAATTCGTAGCAGGTTTTATGGAATGTGCGCATGCGTATCGCACCCGCCTGCTGGGCGGCGACACGAACCGCGCCGAGCGGATAACTATCGATGTTTCCGTGCTGGGTGTTGTTTCAGGACGCCCCTTGCTGCGTCGCGGAGCGCAGGTGGGTGATCTGATTCTGGTGACCGGTGCATTAGGCGGCTCGCGTGCGGGGTTGGAGGCGTTGCAGGCAGGTAAGGGGGAGTCGGTCGATCTTATGTCGCATTTTCGCCCTAACCCGCGCTTGGAGGTAGGCTCGCTGGCGCGCATGCTCGGCGCGACGGCGATGATGGATCTCAGCGATGGACTGGCTGCGGACTTACCAAAACTGCTGCGCGCCTCCAATAAAGGAGCCATTGTTCGGCGCACGGCGATACCGGTGCATGATGCTGCACTCCGATGGGCGCAAGCCCACAATGTAGACCCTGTCGCCTTCGCCCTCGCTGGGGGTGAAGACTACGAGCTGCTCATTACCGCGCCGCCCGCCACTACACCCACGCTGCTGGAACAGATTCCGCAGCAGACCGGCGTACCACTGAGCGTCATCGGCGAGGTGATTGGGTCGGGCGAGCTGTGGCTCGAATCCCCCGAGGGACAGCGCGAATCGTTTGGGATTACGGGCTGGGATCACTTCACGGTTTGAAGCCTGCCTGCAGCGCAGGCGCCGGTTGCTCTACCATGAGACGGCGCGTCGCGTCCCGCGCGGCGTTGGTGAGTCTGGCAGGGGCGACCCCCAACCCGATCAATCCCAGCATGCACGCCAGTAAGCAGGCGACCATCGGCGCTGGGAGACGCCACGCAGGGGCAGCCTCCCACGGCTCAGCGTACAGGCTAAAGGTCAGGCGCAAATAGTACGCCGCCCCGATAACGCTTGTGAGCGCCAACATCAGCGCCAGCACAATCTGGTTCGCTTGCACCGCCGCAAAAAAGAGGTACCACTTGCCCCAAAAGCCTGCCGTCGGTGGAATGCCCGCCAGCGAGAGCATCAGAATCGCCAGCGCGTGCGCGGCGAACGGGCTGCGCCGATAAAGCCCCTGCAACGCCTCGATCGTCGTCGCATCCCCCGCCCGTGCCATCAGGCTCAGCGCCCCAAACGCCCCGACGGTCATCAGGCTGTAGGCGACCAGATAGTAAATCATCCCCGCGACGCCCGTCGCGTTCGCACTGACCAACCCGACCGAAAGATACCCCGCATGCGCCACACTGGAATACGCCAGCATCCGCTTCGCATCGCGCTGAATCAGCGCCGCTGCGTTGCCTACAATCATCGAAAGGACACTCAGCCACCATAGCAACGGCGTCCACAGATCGCCCAGCGGGGCAAAACTCACCATGAGGCGAATCAACACGCCAAACGCCGCCACTTTCGCCACCGCCGACATGTAGGCGGTGACCACGGTAGGCGCACCCTGGTAGACATCAGGCGTCCACAAATGGAACGGAACCAGCGACGCTTTGAATCCCAGTCCAATCAGAAGCAAGATGAGGCTCGCGGTGAGCAACGCTACCGACGCCTCACCCTGCCCCACCGACCCCCACGCCATAGGAATCGCGCGTAAATCGACGCTGCCCTGCGCCCCATACAGAAGCGCAATCCCGTAGAGCAGAAACGCCGAGGCAAACGCGCCGAGCAGAAAATATTTCAACGCCGACTCTTCCGAGCGCGCCTCCGTACGCGATAAGCCCGACAACACATACAACGACAGGGAAAGCATCTCCAGCCCGATAAACATCACCATCAAGTTCGTGGTGGAGACCATCGCCATCGCGCCCGCGCTGGCAAACAACAGCAGCGGATAGAACTCGCCATAACGCAACCCTCGCGCCTGAAGATAGTCCTCCGACACCAAGAGCGTGAGCGCAGTTGCACCCAGAATCGCCAAACAGAGAAGGACGCTCAGCGGATCGGAAACCGCCATCTCCCCAAAAGTCACCACACTGCTTTGCCATACGGCAACCTGGAAGTAGGCGGCGATGGCTAAGCCCAGCAGTCCCACGACAACAAGTAGGGCGCGTTGCGAACGCGGTAGAAACAACTCCACGACCAAACTCACGAACGCCGTGGTCACCACGATCCCTATCGGGGCAACCACGCTCCATGCGATCTCGGGCTTGACAAATGCTTCCATGCATCCATAAGTATACCTTTCCGCCCAAACGCTCCGTGAAACTGGCAGGAACCCCCACAAAAGTGGAGTATAATAAACGCAAAGTTCCTTGTCTTGCCCTGTATAAAGGAGGATGGGCGTCTCTGCGCCGTGAGGCTCTTTGGTAATATCGCAGTTCCACATCTTGGCAGGGTACGGCTATGCGATACTTAGCTGTATGCGGTCTTCTGGCAGGGATACTCGGCGCGGGAGTTGCCCAACCGGCGCGCACGCCTGACGGAACGCTGTGGGCAGGCACGACTTTCTCGCTTCGTGCCACCGCAACCATTGGGGATCGAACCGTCCATGTATCAAACGAAGCGAATGTCTCGGTTGGCGCGGTCATTCAGTGGCGTGTCATTCAGGAGTCGTCGCCCGCGCAAACAGTTTCAGGCTCCGAAGGTTGGTTCACGCTGCTCTTGACCAACCGCAGCAACGCGGTCGACGCGCTGAATCTGCGCTTGAAATCCTTCGAGAGCGACGACGCAACCCCATGGAGATTCACGATGTTCGAACAGCGCGAGGACGGCTCGGGGTTCAGCAACGGCAACCTCGTCACCGAGTCCACTTCGGTGTTCATGCCTGGGGAGACACGCCGCCTGTTTGTACGCGCGCACCCTCCGGGGAATCGCAACACGGATGGTGCGTTGCTCAATTGGTTGGGATTCTCCCAGCGTAAGCCGTCCCTATTCTTTCAGCGTGAGTTTGCTGTAGGCGTCGAAACTCCTCAAGGAGCTCATACCTCCGCCGCAACCCCTGCAAACCATCAGATTATCGGAGAACCTGCGCTCATTCAAGGCAGACTCTACTGGCTTACCTGGGACGGGATGCTTCTTCGGTTATATCGAACTCCGAATCCCCTGAGTGCAAATACTACCTTTTCGAACAATGTGAGCCTCGAAGCGCGTATCAGTATGCCGGCTCCGACGCACTCGACAGTATTGATCGGCGACCGCTGGTACCTGCTCACCCAAAGTGGGCGGCTCCTATTTTTCTCCCTTTCCCAAGCGCAGGGAGGGACGACTATTTCGGCGCAGGTGGTGAACCTCCCCGAAGGCGTTTCGCCCAACCCGAATTTGCCGCTTATTCAAGTAGACGACTATCTGGCGTTTGCTGATATGCAGAATCGTATTTGGTTGGTTCACTCGATATCGCATACAATCACACAAGTTCCCTCTTTTTCCGCACAGCCAGTTACGGTACTGAGTCCATTGCAAGGCAACTTTTTCGCTGTGGGGCGCCGCGACGGTCGGGTGGATATCTACTGGGACGCCGTTCCCGTGCTTCAGGGGCTGCGGGTGCCTAATGCGGCGAATCAGCCGATACGCTTCATCGGGCTCTACGACGCGGTGATGACGGTAGTCGCAGGCAATACGCTCGGCGCATACCGTTCTGATATCGCCAAATGGCTCTGGTCGTACACGCTGGACAGTCCGGCGGTCGCTCCCCCTGTCTGCGACCTTCGTGAAGGCAGATGCTATGTCCTCACTGAGAGTGGGTTGCTTTACGGGATCGAACTTTGGCGTGGCGCTTTAGCGCCACTCTATCCCCAACCCCTCTTCAGTGGGGTCGGCGTCTCACGCGCCGCACTCAGCTGTGTCGCCCGCTCCGACCGGAGAGTTTCGTATCTCTACCTACAGGCGCAGCGGACGGATGGCTCCGTCCGCACTCTGTTTATCACCGCCGCCAATCCCCTAAACCGCTTTGTATTCCCGACGACTCTTACGAACACCCCTATCGGGACGCGCTGGCTCTTCACCGAAACAACGGCTCAAGGGCTGGCGATTAGCTGGGTCTCCTCGGGGGCAGGCAGCGACGCTACGCGCGGCGCATTTTATGGGTTCTTGCTCCGCTAAAGGTACAATATGCCCCGATGTGGGCAATTGAAACGCGCAATCTGCGCAAGGTGTTTCGACCACTGTTCGGCGGGAAACCACTCACAGCGGTCGATAACCTCAACTTGCGAGTGCCTCCCGGAACCGTGTTTGGCTTTCTGGGCCCGAACGGCGCTGGCAAGACCACCACGATTCAGATACTCATCGGCAATGTCTATCCGACGGCGGGCGAGGCGTTCATATTAGGGCGCCCTGCAGGCGCGATTGCCGCGAAGCGCAAGTTGGGCTTCCTGCCCGAAAAGTTCCAGTTCCACGACTTTCTGACCGCCGAAGAGTTCCTGCGTATGCACGGGCGGCTCGCGAAGATGGACGGCGCCACCCTGCAAAAGCGCATCGACGAAGTGCTGGAGCTGGTGGGACTTACAGAGCGGCGTAAAAGTAAGATTCGCGAGTTCTCTAAAGGCATGCAGCAGCGCATCGGACTCGCGCAAGCGATTATTCACGACCCCGACCTCGTGATTCTGGATGAGCCGACCTCTGCGCTCGATCCGCTGGGGCGACGGCGCGTGCGGGAAGTTGTACAGTACCTCAAGGAGCGCGGTAAGACGGTCTTCCTGAACTCGCACCTGCTCTCGGAGGTGGAGCGCAGCTGCGACGAGGTGGCGATTATCAACCGTGGGCGCGTGGTAAAACAGGGCGTGCTGGATGAACTGTTGGTGAACCGCTCGATCGTGAGTATCGAGCTCAAGCGGGTGGAGCCACGCGTCCTCGAAGCCATGTCGAAGGTTGCGCGGAAGGTACAACCTGTGGACGAACGACGGGCGACCGCCGAAGTGGCTCATGAGGACGATATTCCCGAACTGGTGCGAGCGATTGTGGAATCGGGGGGCGCGTTGATGGGCTTGCAAGCGCACCGGGAAACACTGGAAGACCTGTTTATTCAGACGGTGGAGGGCGAATCGAAATAGCGATGGGCGTCATAGTGGTGTTGACCCTCAAGGAAGCGATGCGCCGACGGGCGTTTCTGGGCACACTGATTATCCTGATCGCACTGTACGGTTTGAGTTTTCTGCCGCGCGCCTTCAAAGAGGCGTTCGGCGGCAGCGAGCATCAGTTTGAAGTAGGCGTGAACCTCGCTGTGCTGTTCGGGGTAGACATCATCAAGTTCTTCTCGGCGGTGCTGGCGATACTCTTGTGTTCTGGGGCAATTACCGCCGAAATTGAGCGCGGCTATTTGGCAGCGATTTTGCCGCGCCCGTTGCACCGCTGGGAGCTTTATTTGGGCAAGTGGCTCGGCGTGATGCTGTTCAGCACCGCGAACGCCACACTTTGGACGGCGATGCTTTGGGTCTCCGTGGCGATTCAAGGGGAGCCGCGTGGGGAGATGTGGTACGCGCTCCCCTATGTGTTGCTCTATCCTTTGCTGTATGGCACGCTCGCGCTGGCGCTTTCCAGTTTTCTGGGGGCGTCGCTCGCCTCGATGTTCACGGTGGCGGCGGGCGCATTCGCCTATTTCTCGGACCATTTCCTGCGCCCCATCGCGGCGTTTTTCGATGTGAAATTCCTTCAACAAATTGTCTGGCTTTCCGAGTGGACGGTGCCGATGGCAACGCTCAAACGGCTTGTGCAGGCGCGTGTGGACACGATTTTGCCGCCCGGTATGGACGATGCGCCCCCCTTCGGACGCCCTGAGGTGTTGGCGTTCCTGAAGCCCACGGTGCAGACTTTGGATGTGGTATATGTCGGCGTCTATATCGCTGCTGCGTTGATAATCGGCTTGCTCATCTTCTGGCGCCGCGATGTGCAATAACAAACCGCGCGTTAGAGACGGACACCCTGCTCGCCGATGTGTTCGTAGGTACAGCTTGCGAAGGCGGGCGCCAGTTGTGCAATCTCCGCCGCCACCTCGCGGACATTGAACGGCGGTGTCTGTCGTTGCGTACGCAGCCAGAGTTCCGCAAACACTTGCCAGTCGGGCTTCGCGTCGCCCTGAGGTGGGTGCGCCTGCCAGAACCGTTGCACACGCCGCTCCCAGTTCGTGAAGGTTCCTTCGTATTCCGTGAACGGGCAGGCAGGCAGCAACAGGTCGGCGTAGCGGGCGGTCTCGGTCATCCGGATGTCTTGCACGACGACAAACTCGCACGCTCGCAAAGCGCGTTCGGCGAGGGTGGGGTCATAATGCTCGCTCACCGGGTCTGCTCCCACGAGATAGAGCATCTGGACCTCGCCCTGCAGCGCCGCCTGAAAGAGAGCGTCTGTGTGGAGCCCGACGCCCGTTGGCAGCGGGACGCCCCAAGCCTGCTCAAATCGCGCTCGTGCAGTCGCATCGTCCACACGCGCGTAGCCCGGCAGCAAGTGCGGTATCACGCCCAGTTCCAGTGCGCCTTGTTGGTTTGCGCCTGTAGGCATCAGGTTCAAACCGCCTTCCTCACGCGATTCGTTGCCCGTGATTCGGTTCAACACCTGAAGCCACTCAATTAGTTCGGCGGCGTCAGGATGGTTCCACACCTTCTCGCCTGCGAGGATCACCATGCTGGGCGCTCGGGCAATCTGTTCCGCTGCGGCGAGCAACCACTCCGCAGGGACGCCGGTCTGGTCCTGCGTCCACGCGGGGGTGCAATCGGCAAGGCGTGCTTTGAGCCACTCGGCATCGGCAGGCGGTTCGGGGAGCATGTCCAACAGGGCGTACAGCAGCCCTTTCAGCAGCGCAGGCTCGCTGCCGGGTCGGTAGCGCAGGCTCAGCGCCGCGAACTCTTCCACCGCGTTCGGCGTAGGGTACGCCACGATGGTCTGGACGCCGTAGCGCCGATTCGCCTTGCGCGTGCGCAAGAACACCATCGGCTGCTCGTCCACCAAGTCGGAGCCGAACACGAACACGAGCGCCGCCGCTTCGAGGTCGCGATACTCGTTCTGTACGGGAGGCGCACTCAGTTCGCCCTGATAGCGCGTGAAGCGATGGTCGATGTTGTTCGTCTGAAACACGCCGCGCATCAGTTTCTGGAACAGGTAGAGCGACTCGTTGCTCAGTTTATGCCCTGCAATCCCCGCGATGGCATGTCCGCCGCGCTCCTGACTAAGATTGCGCCAGCGTTCCAGCAGCAGATCGTAGGCATCGCCCCAGCGGATAGGTTCCCACTCCTTACCGCGCCGCACCATCGGCTGCAAGATACGGTCAGGGGCATGCATATAGGTCTGCTCGAACTTGCCCTTGTCGCAGGTCCAAGTTTCGTTCACCTGTGGGTTCTCGCGGGCGTTGATGCGTACCACTTTGCCCGAACGGCTGTCGACATAGAGATTGCAGCCGTTGGAACACATGGTGCAAACGGTTTTCTGGGTAGTGATGTCCCATGGTCGGGCGCGGAAGCGGTAGGTGCGGCTGGTGAGCGCGCCCACAGGGCAGATTTCAATCACATTGCCGCTGAATCGGCTGGTGAACTCTGTGAGTTGGAAAGTGTGCGGCTGGGTCTGCGCTCCACGGAACAGGAAACCGAGCTGGGCATCGCCCGACACCTCTTCGGTGAAGCGCACACATCGCCCACACTGAATGCACCGCTCTAAATCGAGCGCGACATACTTCGAAAGCGGAAACGCTTTCGGCAAGTGGCGTTTAATCTCAATGTAGCGGCTGGTAGCGGGTCCGTAGAACTGCGTATTGTTTTGCAGGGGACACTCGCCGCCGCGGTCGCAAATTGGGCAGTCCAGCGGGTGGTTAATCAGCAGGAACTCCAGCACGGCGCGACGGTCTTTCACGATTTGTTCGGTCTCGGTCCAGGCGACCAGCCCTTCTGTGCAGGGCAAAGTGCATGAAGCTTGTGGCTTGGGCATTTTGCGCACGCTGCCGTCGGGCTGCTTGTAGCCCACCTCCACAAGGCACATGCGGCACATCCCCACAGGCTGCATATACTTGTGGTAGCAGAAGATGGGGATGTCGGCATTCACACGCTTCGCGGCTTCCACCAACAGCTCGCCTTCCGGCACTTGCAATGGAATGCCGTTGATCTCGATGTTCACGAGCTTCGGCTCGGCATGCTTGGGCTTCGGCATAGCGGTAGGATTATACCTTGCCTACGGCTCCGCAGGCAGATTCGGCATGCGCGCTTCCACCTGCTCCAACGGGATGGCTTCCTCCACCAGCAGCACGGGGATATCGTCCCGAATGGGGTAGGCGCGGCGGCACTGTAAACAAACCAAGTACTCGCCGCGCAACTCCAATGGGGGACGCTCCTCACAGGCAGGACACGCCAAAATCGCCAGCAATTCCGCATTCAGCAACTACACCACCTCCAGCATGCGGTCTATCGCTTGGCGGGCACGGCTCCGAATCGGCTCATCCACGCGCACTTCATACACCATGTCGCGCAGCGAGCGATAGAGTTTGGGCAGGGTGATGGTCTTCATGTATTCGCAAATCGCGTCTGCTTTGACGGGGATATACTGCTTGTGAGGCGCCTCTTTTTTCAGGCGATGGAGCATGCCGACTTCAGTCGCCACAAGGTGGATCGGTGCGCTCGACTCGCGTACATGGCGCACCATGCCGCCGGTGCTATGCACGAAAGTGCGCTCGGCAGGCAGGTCGCCCGACGCCAGCGCGAACATGCACTGGCTCACGCAGCCGCATTCGGGATGGAGTAATAAATCGGCGTCGGGATACTTGCGGAGCGCCTCGACGATGTCTTCCGCGCGGAAGCCTGCATGCACATGGCACTCGCCCATCCAGAGGTGAATCTTGCGCCCTGTCATCCGTTGCACATACAGCCCCAGAAACATATCGGGCAGGAACAGAATCTCTTTGTCTTCGGGAATCGCTTGTACCACCTGCACCGCGTTGCTGGAGGTGCAGCAGTAGTCGGCTTCCGCTTTCACATCGGCGTTTGTGTTCACATACGCCACCACCACGCCCCTGGGGTGGTTCGCTTTCCACTGGCGCACCTCTTCGGCGGTGACTGTAGCCGCGAGCGAGCAACCTGCCTCAGGGTCGGGAATCAGTACGGTGCGGTCGGGGCATAAGATCGCCGCCGTTTCCGCCATGAAATGCACCCCACAGAACACAATCACAGGCGCATCGGTCTTCGCCGCCTGCTGCGAGAGTTGCAGCGAATCGCCCACGAAATCAGCTAAATCTTGAATAATCGGCAGTTGGTAGTTGTGCGCGAGGATGACCGCGTTGCGCTCTTGGCGGAGACGGTTCACACGCTCGATCAGTTCCTGCTCGCTCAGGAAGGGGATTTCGGGGTCTTCTTCGATGGCGCGTTGCGCTTCGGTGTAGCGTACCGAGGGGCGCATTTTGGAACGCGGCATAATCGTCGGCAGTTCCACTTGCAGGCTCAAATCCGCTGGCAAAGTCGGGTTTTTCATCGCTTTACTCCTGCCGTGCGGTGAACAGCGGGCATCGCCCGCGGGGATGTTGTCCACCGCATAATGTGGCAGTGGTAGTATACCCGATGATAGCCCCGAATCGGTATAATCTGCTCGCCATGCAGTTGGAATACTGGTATCGTCCGCATCGTTCCAACGCGCGGATTCGGGAGCCTGAGCCGAGCCTAAACCAGTTAGGCGGCACATTTTGGGTTTTTCTGCACAATACCGCGCGGCGCCCCCGCTCCGTCAGCTCGATTATGCTCAACGGGCGTGATGTGGAATCGATTCGTCCGGGCAGAGGATTGAACTGGTACCGTCTCACGCACGAGTTGATACCGCCCCACACGACGGCAATGCTGATTCTGAACCTGCAACGCGACATGCTGAACACCGCGCTGATTGAGTTGCGCGTGCGGTTCGGCGATGGCACGCAGGTACAGACCATGCTGGAGCCGAAATCGCCGTCGGCGGTACTTGCCAGCGCGTGGCTGGAAGGGCGCAGGCTGACAGTGGTGGTGCGCAACGAGGATCTGACACGCCCCGCGCAGGTTGATCGGGTGCGCGTGGATGGCAGGAGCCTGCGCTTCCGTGCGCTTGCGCCGAACGCGGAGCCGAACGGTGGGCTGAACTTCCTGACGGCGACGCTCCCTGCAGAGCCTGTGCCCCACCGAAGCCTGCCCTTGCAAGTGGATGTGCGGCTGGGCAGCGAGAAATGGATGCTGGGCGGCGCGGTGCGCCCGATTCAACGCCACTTCCCACTGGGCACTTGGCGCACGCGCGTCTGGGAAGACGATGCGGAACGCCAAGCATGGCGCGAGCGCGGGTTCGATACCTTCGTGTTCGACGGACGTGCGGAGTTAACCGAGACCGAGCGGCGCGCGTTCACCGAAATCTGCCCGCGCGAGGGGGTCTACGCACTGCCTTTTTGTGGGTTTCCACGCCCCGCAACAGCATTCATCGAGCGCAATCGCCAGAATAAGCACATCGTGGCGTATATGATTAAAGACGAACCTGACTGGAGCGAGCCTGCGCAGTTCGAGAACTGGCATATCCCTGCCCTATGTGAGCGTGTGGCGAAGGTGTTCCGCGACCGCGAGGGGATGCCGCCTGTTTATCTGAACCTGGCGCGTTCACGGCGGTTCGGCGAGTTCGCCGAGATTCCCGACATCGCCTGCTACGACGCCTATCGCGTGGGCGCGCCGATGCCCGACGAGACGCCTCCCAACGAGTGGGCAGGCTTGCTGGAACTCGCAGCGACCTACACAGAGGATTTGCGCTTCAACTGCGAGCCGTTGCCGTTCTGGGTGTGGGCGCAGGGCGCGCATATGTGGGACGAGCGCGTGTGGGTGGACGGCGCGTTGGGGCGTTCCTGCCCCACGCCCGAAGAGATTCGCGTGCAACTCTGGCTGCAGCTCAGTCGCGGGGCGAAAGGTGTGCTGTGGTTCATCGGCTTCAACGAGGATGAGTTCCGCCGCTACTATATGGAGGCGAAGGACATCCCTGCGCTGCGCAACCTGCCCGAAGCCGAGCGTGCCCCGCTGGTAGAGCAACTCGTGGGGCACGGGCGCGAGGCGTTCGAGGAGCAGGCACGGCTGAACCGTTTCCTGCAGCCCCTGCGCGATGACCTGCTGCGCATGGATTGGCGTCCGAATGGCGTGCGGGTACTCAGCGCAACAAACCCGCGCAAGCTGGATGCTTCGCTCACCGTCGGCGAGCGCATGGCGGCAATCTGGCTCACGAACTACGATTACGAGATTCATCCACAAGGCTACCGCTTCCGCGAGCAGCGCGGGATTGAACTGGAGGCGCAGCTGCCCCGTTGGCTGCGCCCCAAGACCGCGACGCTGCTCACGCCCGACGGCAAGGCGCAATCCCTGCCGCTGGAGCCTGCAGGAGCCAGCGCCGTGCGCCTGAAGGTGGACGCCCTACCGTTGCAAGTTGGGGCAGTGTGGGTGCGGCAGAGCGCTGGATCTCGTTGAAGACACGGTAATAAGAAGCAGTTTCATTCACTTACCCTCCAGCGAATGTGCAAAGTGGAGTGAATACTCTTACCGTCACTTTCCAGAAACAGGAACCATCCATATCTCGGTCGTGCCGCTTTCTTGTCCGCGACGAAGATAGTACACATTCCCTTGCCGATCGACTGTCCACAAGGGGGACAGAGGCTCGAACTCTCCAGACGAAAATACATCAATTGCCGTCTCACACAGTGCCAGTTGCGCGCCTTGTTTAGTGCTTGGATCTACCGAGCATATGCCAAAAGCTTCCACATAGTATCGTTTCGTTCCCTCTGGCGTCTGTTGCTCTGCCTGTTGCACTACTCTGCGGAGGCGCTCCAACCACTGTTTGCACTTGCTCATAGGCTCACCTACTTGTGTAGCACGTTCGGAATCATCCAAACCTCAGTCCTGTCAGGCAAAAGTTTTGAGAAGTACAAATTGCCCTCTCGATCCACTGTCCAAGGTGCAAAATGTGAGTACTTATTTGTATCGGGGAGATTTTTCCAGTCGTCGGGCATAATCGCTTCTATCTCTGCAAGCCATCGCACAAAGCGTCCCTGCGAATCGTACTCAGCTAGCCTGCCCACTCTAAAAATGTGGTTAGTGGTATAGATGTTTTCCATGTACTTTTCCTTATATGTGTGCAAGAGAGTGCGTTCGCTGGGGTTCAGAAAATGCATCACGAACCATCTACCGTGTGCATACAGAGCGGATGAGGGTCTACTGAAAATGCTGAGTTTATCATCATCAGTCCTAATGAAGAGTGCAGAACCAGGCTCGGCTGTTATTTTACGGACAATAATTCTTGAGTGGTGATTAATTGTGATTGTAGTTGGTTCGTTGGTGAGCCGTTGGATCTCTAATGTGGTGCCAGAACGGAATGCGACGCGCCAGAGATTGCCTTGATCGTCTACCGTCAATTCAGACGACCGTTGCAAAGGCGGAATAGTAACAGTGCGCCAGAGTGTTGCAGGTTTGTTGATCTCTGCAAAGATTACTTTGTTGAGGGTGATGAAGGCGAACAAGTTTTGCCGCAGTGGACGCATCCCGCCCACTTCTGCAGGAGAAACTGACTTTGCAACTTGTGCAAGCAAGTCGTTGAACGCGGCGGTTTTCGCACGGTCAACCACACCCTCAAACACAACGATCCCTATGAGCTTCTTGTCGAGTTCGGAATACTCTACGATTTTCGGATTGTCCTCGACCGCACGAAAGATTACATAAACATTTCCAGACTCGTCGCTGCTTACACCAATGGGCAGGCTTACTCTATAGTTTGTCTGTCCCAAAACCTCTTCCAGCGCACCCAAGACATCGATATAGCTGGATTTAGCTTTGCGAAGATCGTGGAACCCAAGTCCAACATGCCCAACATCAAAAGAGTTAACCCATAGATACACTCGATCCTTTGATAGAGCGATTATGCCGTCAGGTCGGTTGATCTCATGATTCACCTTATACTCAAACAGCTTCACAGGGGCGGGCGTGGTGGGCTGCGCCCATCCAGCCGCCGTTGTTATTGCCAAGATCAGGATCCAGATTGTTCTTGTCATCACGAACCTCCTCAGTTAGTACGCAGTCGGCGAGGGACATAGGATCCCTCCTCGTAATCAGCACTAAACTCGAAGCTATTCGTTTCTTCCTCCCAAGTCACGGTAATCCAGTCAGAAATGCGCGCCCTATTCCACGGACCGTAAGCGTCTAGGGCGCGAATCTCCACGCTGTTGCGGCGTCTATTCCTCACATCATACACAATAAAGATATGACCTGAACCAACAAAAACATCGCCTATCTGCAGGTTCTCAAGAGTGACTGCCTCGCTGTATCTGTCGTTCCTGTAGCTGCTCGCAGGAATGCGTGTCCAAGTAGTTCCAGCAAGGTTAAGCGAGGCGCACACTAAGGCGTTGCAATCTATGCCAAATCCATCTTCTCCACTGTTAGGACTTCTGTCATAGTGTGTTAGAGAAGCGCGTCCTCCATACCAACCGTCTCCCATTGCGTAGGGTACATCTACGAAGCTTGTCGCCCAGCGCACATAATCTGGGAGTGATGATTGCCGTACATCGTTGATAGGAGACTGTTGTCGCACACTGAGCCGAGTCGCAAGATGCGATTCTTCGCTCACCTCACCGTTGCGGCTCGGACCTGTGCTGCTCAAGGAGCGGTTCTCGTATCGACGGGTCTCAGGATTCCACACTTCGTATGTGATAGTACATCGGATGCGACGCGTGCCGGGTTGAGAGGTTAAGTTTGTTCGGTCAGTGTGAGTACGGAATGCAAAACTTCGGATTGGAGACACATCATCTGTACCTTGCCCCCGCTGGATTATCTGCACAGTGTAACCGTAGCGCCGACGCCTTTCCTCTCCCTCAACCCAGCTACTGGTACACCTATGAGTGAGGGATATCCAACTAATATCGAAGCGCCAAGCGTTAGGCATCATCTCAGCATTACTTGCGCTATTGAATCGAATTAAGTTAGTGTTAAGATTGTTATTGAAACTGTCATTACCATCGAGGGGAGTAGGTACAGCTTCCCCACCTAATTGTTGCCCTCCTCTACTGGTACGACCCCGCGTACCTGGTCGGAACCAGGCTCCACGTCTCACACTGTTTATGTCAGGGCAATCTCTCGTGTACCAACGATTACCAAACCTTACAAACGCTCTAACCTCAACATCATCACCGACGTAGGGAACACTTCGATTGGCATCAGTCAGATTCCTCAGCGCGACGACTACCTCGTCGGGCGGATTCTGGAGAAAAGAAATGCCTAGCTCAATCACTGCCGCCCCCGAAAGACATTGCCCGTCTTCATACTTCACAGCAGTAAATCTGCCTGCAGGCGACATAGCGAAGGTATCCACGCATTTCGAGGGCGCAGGCAAAGGATTCCACAAATTGTACCAGTCTAAGTAAGACAAAGACCCAGTATAACCCTGTATGGAAGGCTGAAACCGCCGATGCCCCAGTAGCAGCAACGACTCATCCGCCGATACACCTGAGACTTTACTCACTTGCACCGGGTCGAATTCCCAATGTTGACCGTTAGCATAGAAAGTCGAATAGTCGGCATCGTTACCCCCTGTTCCCCAGCTAAACCAAGTAAAAACGCGTCCCGATCGACCGCCATATGGGTGCAAAACACCTGCAACTACGCGGCAGTAGTTAGCGTAACACATGTCGTCAGTCCAGTCGTAATTACCCCAGTAGTAACCCGCCATGCAGGTGGCTCGCCCGCGTATGGGCTGTTCCTCAAAGAACGGTTTGAACTCCGCCAAGTAGGCGTAGCCGCCGTAGTCAGGAAACCCTACAACCAGACGCTCCGCCTTCATCACGTATTCTCCCCGATCCAGCTGGAAGACATACCCAGAGGAAGTGATATAGCACCCTCCTCGCAATACCTCCATCGAGCCGACTACCATACTTCCGTCAGGGCTAATGTCCATTACGTGGAAACGTTCATTCCCACGAACATTCTGGTCTCCTCCACCCGACCACGGCGGTATCCAACCAGGACCGAATAGGTCGCGCCCACGCAAGATGAAAGCAGAGACTGTCCCCTGTTCGTCAATCCACATAAACTCCAGCGTGTCGTCGATATCATCAGTGGGGTCAGGCTCAGCAATTTCATTTTGCCCTTGTAGTGGACTCCAAGTGCAGCGTTGCACACGAACAGGAATCCGTTCAGGTAGAGACATCCCACATCGGAGATTCAGCGATGACGAACCGCCGAACGGATCAGGAACTACAAACGCTGAGTCGTTTGAAGGCTGCACTGCAAGATGGTATCCCTTGTACCCTACCGCACGCCCTGATAGCGCAAGACCAGTCGTGGTTTGTCCTAGCGCACGCCGCTGTTTCAGGATGCGGTAGCCCAAGCCTCCTCGAAACACAAACGCCGCTGAGGGACGCCCTTGATAAGTGATACGCCCTGCGATTGCTGTGCCGTCTACACTGAAATCCAACGCTTCCACGCCTGTCACCAAGTTTGCCTCGTTGTCGTTCACAGGAGGGTCAAAAATAGTTATTCGTTCGTCGGCGCGGTTCCAGCGGAAAATGCGCTTTCGAACTCGGACATTCGTGTCGTTGCCCGTATAGACCAATGTGCCCGCTGCCACTCCTTCGTCTGTCACGCCCGCAATACTCTCCACTTTCCAGTCGCGCCACTCGTCAGTATCAGGAACCGTTATCAGTGTACAGTTTGGCGCTTGTGCAAAAGCCGCCAAAACGCTCATCGTGGTTGCGCACGCACTCAGACGCAGGGCGGTTGAGAGTTTACCCCCCCCCCCGCGTATTCAGAGCCCTTCGAACCATCATCAGCCATCGCCCTGTTCCACTCATCCATCGTTTCATGGTTCATCCCTCCAGTTGGCGTTGTGCCGTTAATACATCCGACAGAGGCAGGGCAAAAGGTTGCATCGGAGTCGCGCAATTCGGCGGCTTTTTGACGAATCAGGTGAACATAGCGCTTGACTGCGCCGAGCGAGACGCCCAACTGCGCGGCGATTTCGTGTAGTTCGTAGCCTTCACAAAGAAGCTTCAGCACGGCTTGCTGGCGTGGAGACAGGCGCGTCGCAAGGCGCGTCAGCAAAAGTGTGCAGTGTAGCCGTTCGTACAGGGTCTGCTCCGTTTCACGAGTATCAGGCAGGTCGACGGCAAGTTCCTCGTAGCTGCATGCGGCGTGTTGACGGCGACAACTTTCGGCGTGTTTGTCTCGCAGTAGGCGTAGGGCGTGGCGTTGCGCCTCGGCGCAGTCCGGCCACTCCCACGGCATTTGCCTTTGATGCTTGACAAAGAACGCAATCAACGTTTCCTGCACCAGATCGTGGGCGTCGTCATCGCAGCGACACCGTCGGCGCGCGTAGCTCAAAAGCCACTGACGCCAGTTATGTTCTGAGGGCATCGCGAACCTCCGTTTTCATGGTACTTCGGAGGTTCGCCGATTCCTGCTACTTCGAGCGCAGTGCGTCTGTTATTCCACCCAGTCCGCGATGTAGATATTCGTTTCGCCGCGGGCTTTGGCGGTGCGGTTGGACGCCCACACGAGTTTTTTGCCGTCGCGCGAGAACATCGGGAAGCCGTCGAAATCGCCTGTGTAGGTGATTTGCTCCACGCCCGTGCCGTCGCGATTGATGAGGAACAGGTCAAACTCGCGTCCGCGCGGGTCGTGGTGATTGCTGGAGAAGATGATTTTACGGTTGCTGGGGTGCATAAACGGTGCGAAGTTTGCCTGCCCAAGGTTGCTGATTTTCTGTTTGCGCCTGCCGTCGGCGGTCATCACCCACAGTTCTAACTTGCTGGGGCGCACCAGCCGCTTGCGCAGCAGGTCTTGGAACTCTTTAATCTCCTCGTCGGTTTGGGGGTGATACGCACGATAGACGATAAATTTGCCATCCCATGAGTAGAACGGTCCGCCGTTGTACCCGATTTCAGTGGTGAGGCGTTTGATTCGCTTG
>NKPV01000225.1 GCA_002254605.1 Armatimonadetes bacterium JP3_11 | reverse complement strand
CTGCCAGGGTTGGAACGGGTGGGGGTATACACCGTGCAGGGGAGAAAGACCCAGTTGCGTATCGCCGCGAACCTGATGCATAGCGACGAGTCCAACATTCGCCCGCGCACAAGCATCAATGTAGGCGGTAAAACGGTCGCGGCGCAGAATACCCTCACGACATTGCGCGACCTGTGGAAGCCGATTGCGCTGGCGTTGCTGGCACTGCTTATGGTGGAGTGGTGGGTGTTTGTGAAACGCTCGTAGCGTCGGTATCCCTTGAGAGCACCTACACGATTCGCCGTTCCACAATCGCCACAGGGTCAAAAGTGCGCAGTCGCCAGCCGATGGTGAAGAGCGCGAACGCCAGCACCATCAACGGCACCGGAAGCGTGTACTGATAGGCAATCGGGTCAAAGGGTTCGATATAGAGTCCGCGTGGCTCCATAATGCGCACCTTCGCCCAGAGCAACACCCCTATTGCGCTCACCACGCCCAACACCCAGCCGAGCGCCACCACTGTAATCGTTTCGATAGAAACGCGCGTGAGCAGCCCGCGCCGTGTGAAGCCGATTGCCTGCAAGAGTCCGAACTCCACCAGTCGTTGTTGGAAGTAGATGTTCGCCAGTAGCCCTGTCATCGTCGCCAGCATCACCGCCACCACGACCACCACGATGCCCGTGATAAAGTAAAGATTTCTGAAGGCGCGGTGGGTCTCTTCCTGAAGTTCGGCGTAGGTCCAGACGCGCGCTTGCTCGCCTTTGAAGTTTTCGCGGAGCCATTGGTCGAGGCGGGGTTGGAAACGCGGTTCTGTGGCGAAAATCAGCAGGTTGCGCGTGGGTGGGAAAAAGTTGTCCCTAATGAACTCCAGCGAGCCGATTGCCAGCCAAGTCTCGCCCTCCAGCACCCCCACCACCCGCACAGGCACAGGCGCGTACTGGTCGGGCACGAACGGAGACAGCACCACATCGCCGAGTTTTAGGTTCTTGTTGCGCATGAGCGGCTCCGAAAGGACGACCCCCGCCTCGCCCGGCGCGGGATAGCGTCCTTCGCGCAGTGTAAGCTGGCAGCGTGTTGCGAGCATTTCCATATGCGCCTGCTCCAGCCCGAAAATCACAAACGGCATCTTCCCCACGATGGTCTCCGCGTTCATAAAGCAGACCACCGTTTCGTAGGAGGCTCCGTAATAGGGGGCGCTCTGGATACGCTCCATCAGTTCGGGTTTGAGCTTGCTGGAGCCGCGTGGGGTAATCGCCGCGAAGTAGCGGTTGTAGTCGTAGATTTTCAGAATCGTGCGGTCGATGGAGTTGAGCAGCGCGACCACACTGGCGATGGTCAATACCGCCAGCGCCAGCACCAGCGTCAGCGGTAAACTACGCCCCGGATTACGCACCAGAAACAGTATCGGCGAAAGTGGATGCTGTTGCGGCATAGATAACCGCATGATACCAGAAATCGGGGGCAACAGCACAGAGGTAGCCCCCTCTCTTTAGGAGAGAGGGGGCAAGGGGGATTAGGACTTAGCAACCCGAACCGAACGCAAACAGCACGGTGAGCAGGTCGGCGTCGTCCACGATGCTGTCGCTATTCACATCGGCTTCCGCATTGCTGCCGCCGAACGCGAACAGCACGCTCAGCAAGTCCGCATCATCGACGCAACCGTCGCCGTTCACATCGCCCTGCACAGGCAGATAGAGACACACATTGTCTATGCGGACGGGGTTAATCACAGCAGCCGAGTTGCCCATCGTCTCGCGATAGCCGATGTAGAAGCCGCCCACCAGTCCCGTAGCGGTCGTACCTGTAATGCCCACGGGGTTGCTTGGGTCGCTGTAGAACAGCCCTTTGACGGCGCCGTCCTCGTACACTTCCAAGCGCAAGCGATACCAGCCTGCACTTAGCGATGCGAGATTAATCGAGCCGTAAATTGTCCAGTTGATGGACGGACCACCCGGACCTGCGTCCACCAGGTAGAGTTTCGACTCGTTGGGGTGACCTGTTGCACCGTTGGCGCGGCGGAACACCCAGCCAACGCCCGACATGCCGTTTGCGCTATTGTTGATCAGCGGATGGTTATGCACGCTCTCTGGCGAGCCGAGCAAGCCAATCATCCAAGTCTCTACGCGCGTTGTAGGCGGCGCGGCGGGATCGATATAGATGTACAGGTCGTATCCCGCCTTGCCGTTCTCAAATAGAG
>NKPV01000071.1 GCA_002254605.1 Armatimonadetes bacterium JP3_11 | reverse complement strand
GGAACTGGTGACGCGCGAGTGCGGCAAACCCATCAACGAAGGGCGCGCCGATGTGGTGGAAGCGCTCCATATGACCCAATATGTCGCCGGTATGGCGCGCATGCCCCACGGCGAAATCATCGACAGCGAAATCGCCGAGAAAGACGCCTTCATCCTGCGCAAGCCCAAAGGCGTCGTGGCGTGTATCACCCCATGGAACTTTCCTATTGCCATCCCACTCTGGACAATCCTACCCAGCCTACTGGAGGGCAACACGGTTGTGTTCAAGCCGTCGGAAGACACCCCTATTTGTGGGCATGTCCTTGCAGAGCTCTTCGTGGAAGCGGGCTTTCCGCCGGGCGTGTTCAATGTCGTCCACGGTCCGGGCGAAGATGCAGGCGACCCTCTCGTGCATCATCCCGAAGTCGATGTGGTGGTGTTCACTGGCTCCTACGCCGTCGGGCGCTACATCATCGAGGAATGTGCGAAGCAGCACAAGTTCGCCGCCGTGGAAATGGGAGGCAAAAATGCCGTCATCGTGCTGGAAGATGCGAATATGGACATAGCCCTGCACGCAGCGGTTCTCTCGGGATTCAAGACCAGCGGACAGCGATGCGTGTCGTCCAACCGCATCATCGTTCACGAGAAGATCGAGCCGGAGTTCACCGCGCGCTTTGTGGAGTTGGTGAAACAGATTAAAATCGGCAACGGTCTGCACGAAGATACCTTCATGGGACCGCTCATCAACGAGCAGGGCGTGGAGAAGTATCTGTATCATAACCAGAAGGCGATTGAGGAAGGCGCGGAGGTGCTCCTGGAGGGCGGGCGTCTGACCGAGGGCGAGTATCAGTACGGGCACTTCGTGAAGCCGTTCGTGTACCGCATGCGCCATCGCTCCGACAGCTTCGCGCTCAAGGAGGAAGCCTTCAGCCCCCATGTGGCGATTATCCCTGTAAGCGACCTCGACGAGGCGATTCATGTCTACAACGACACGAAGTACGGCTTGGCGATGGCGGTGATTACCGAAGACTATCGCAAGTGGCGTTATGTGCGCGACAACTGCGAGTTCGGCGTCGGCTATGTGAACCTGCCGAGCATCGGCGCGGAAGTGCATCTCCCGTTTGGCGGCGTGAAAGGCAGCGGGAACGGGCATCCCAGCGCGTCCGCTCTGTTCGACGCCGTAACGCACAAAGTCGCCTTCACGGTTAACCACGCCACTGAAATCAAAATGGCGCAAGGGCTGAGCGCGAAGGTGAAATAACTCCTCTGGGGGCGCGGGCACGATTGTCCGCGCCTCAGAAGGCACAAGCAGTCCCTCGATGCATGTTGAGGCAACCGATGAAAGATACGCTGACATCGCTTTTGGAGCTGATCCGCGCTGAGACCAACACGCCCGCGTTAGGTGCGCTTGTAGGCGATGCACGGGGAATACGCGCCCAAGCGGTTGTCGGCATTCGCGAGGCAGGTAAGACCGATCAAGCCCGACTCGACGACCCGTTCCATATCGGCTCATGCACGAAGGCGATGACGGCAACGCTCGCCGCGCGGCTTGTGGAACAGAATCAGATGCGTTGGGAACTCACCGTCGCAGAGGCGTTCCCCAATCTGAAGGAGCATATTCACAGGGACTATCAAGGAGTCACGCTGCGTCATCTGTTGCTCCATCGGAGTGGGCTACCTGAAGACCGCACACCGAACCCAATCCTGTTTTTGAAGATTCGGGGCTTGCAGGGTGACATCCGCCAGCAGCGGCAGCAAGCGGTCGCATGGGTTTTGGAGCAACCGCCTGCTGCCGCGCCCGGAACCCAGTTCGCCTATTCTAACTTTGGCTATCTGATCGCAGGGGCGATGTTAGAGAGTGCTACAGGGCGTAGTTGGGAGCAGTTGATGCGGGATCATCTTTTTAAGCCGTTGAAAATGCGCACGGCAGGTTTCGGTGTGCCAAGACACTTCGCAGGGCACACTGGCAATCCTCCAAAACCGACTTTCTACGACAACCCCCCTGTGCTGGGACCTGCAGGCACGGTACACTGTAGCCTGCGCGACTGGGCGGCGTTTGTGCGTGTACATCTGCAGTCAGCGCTGGGTATCAAGACGCCGTTTCTGCGCCCAGAGAGCGTCGCCGAATTACACACGGACCCCCATCAGCAGGGCTACGCGATGGGCTGGGCGATACCCCAATCGGGCGTTCTGACACACGCGGGAAGCAATACCCTCTGGTTCGCGGTCGCCACAGTGGAGCCGCGGGCGAACCGCTTCTATCTCGTGGCAACGAATTGGGGACACCCAAAAGCCCAGGAGGCATGTAGAATGGCGATCCAGAAACTCCACGAGTTATAAGGGGAATCAATTTACGGCGCGATCCCCGCCAGCGGCAGTCCCGTGGTGGAGGGCAGCCCAAGCAGGAGATTCATGTTCTGGATTGCCTGACCAGCCGCGCCTTTGACAAGGTTGTCAATTGCGCTGATCAGCACGGCGGTGTTTGTGCGCAAGTCTACCGTTAGCCCAATATCACATCGGTTCGAGCCGTACACTTCGCGCGTGGCGGGATAGTTGCCCAACGGGCGCACCACGACGAACGGCTGCCCTTGATAGAATTCAGTGTAGAGCGCGTGGAGGCGTTCGGGACTGACGGTTTCACGCAGACGCGCATAAGCCGTGCAGAGAATGCCTCGAGTCATGGGCACCAGGTGCGGCGTAAATCGCACGCGCACGGTATGTCCGCTTGCGACGCTCAGTGTTTGCTCGATTTCAGGCGTGTGGCGATGGCGCTCAACGCTGTACGCTTTGAAGTTCTCGTCCAGTTCCGTGAAGAGGTAATCCACAGTAACGCGCGACCTGCCTGCACCGGACACGCCCGATTTCGCGTCGATGATAAGGCTTTCCGTGTCTGCCAGCCCTGTCTTGACCAGCGGCGCGAGCGCAATTCCCGCAGCGGTGGGGTAGCAGCCCGGATTGGCGATGAGCCGCGCGTTGCCATACGCCTCTGCAGGGGTCAGTTCGGGCAGTCCGTACACCGCTTCATGCAGTAAATCGGGGGCGCTGTGCGTTTTTCCGTACCACTCGGCGAACACGGCAGGGTCTTTCAGGCGAAAATCGGCGGAGAGGTCGATCAGTCGCATGCCGCGCTGGAGCAGTGCTGGAGCGTGTTCCATCGCAAAGCCCGTCTCGCCTGCCAGAAACACCACCGCGCACTGTTTCGCTAAAGCGTCGGGGTCGTACTCGCTCAGGGTGGGCAGCTCCAGCCCGTGCAGGTGCGCCAACACGCTGGCGATGGGCTTGCCCGCCTCCGAGCGGGAGACGAGCGCCGTGACTTGCACCTGCGGGTGCCCACTCAGCAGACGAATCAGTTCGCTTCCTGTGTAGCCGGTTGCGCCGACGATGCCAACGCGTATCACAGCGAATAGGATACCTGTTTCAGCCGCTGCCCCAGAAGCGTCGGTCGATGCTGCGGTATTGAACCGCCTCAGCGATATGGGGCAGCAGGATATTTTCTGTGCCTTCCAGGTCGGCAATCGTGCGGGCGATTTTCATGATACGGTCGTAGGCGCGTGCGCTTAGCCCCAGTCGCTGGACGGCGGTGCGCAGGTAGCTGCGTGCATCTTCGCCGATGGGGCAGTGTTCGCGCACGAGTTTGGAACTCATCTGGGCGTTGCACACGATTCCATAAGGTTGGAGCCGTTCCAACTGGCGCATGCGGGCGCGGACGACGCGCTCGCGTATCGCCGCGGAACTCTCGCCCGCGTGCAGCGTGAGCAGTTCTTCCTGACGCAGGCGCGGCACTTCCAGGTGGATGTCAATCCGATCCAGCAGGGGTCCCGAAATACGCTGCAGGTATTTGCGAATCATTGTGGGGTTGCAGTTGCAGCTTTGTTGGGTGTCGCCGTAGAATCCGCAGGGGCAGGGGTTCATCGCTGCCACGAGCATACAGCGTGCGGGGAACTGCACCGCTGCCTGCACCCGTGAGACCGACACTACGCCGTCTTCCAGTGGTTGGCGCATCGCCTCCAGCACATCGCGCTTGAATTCAGGCAGCTCGTCCAGGAACAGCACGCCGTTGTGTGCGAGCGAGATTTCGCCGGGGCGGGGGATACTGCCCCCACCCACGAGCGCGGCGTACGAGGTGGTGTGGTGCGGCGAGCGGAACGGGCGCGTGGTCATCAGCCCCGTTTTCGGCGGGAGCATGCCCGCCGCGCTGTAGAGACGGGTGGTCTGCAACGCCTCCTCCAAAGTCATCGGGGGCAAAATCGTGGGCAGGCGACGCGCCAGCATCGTTTTACCCGACCCGGGGGGACCAATCAGCAACACATTGTGCCCACCTGCCGCCGCGATTTCCAAAGCGCGTTTCGCCTGCTCCTGACCCTTGATTTCCGAAAAATCGACCTCGTATTCCGCTGGCTGGTCGAGTAGGGCGTTCACATCGACGCGTGTGGGCGACTTGTGGCGCGGGTCAATCAGCAACTGCATAGCGTCCAGCAGCGACTCCACGCCGTACACCTCCACTCCGCCGACCACCGCAGCCTCTTCGGCGTTCGCCTGGGGCACAATCAAGCGTCGCTTACGGGTCTCGCGTGCATACATCGCGATAGAAAGGACGCCGTTCACGGGGCGCACACCCCCGTCCAACGAAAGCTCCCCAACAATCAGCGTCTCCGCCAGCGATTCCAGCGGGATTTGTTCCGAAGCCGCCAGAATCCCGACCGCAATCGGCAGGTCGTACGCCGGTCCCTCTTTGCGCACATCGGCGGGCGCAAGGTTCACCGTGAGTTTGTAAAGCGGGAAGTAGAGACCGGAGTTGCGGATGGCGGTGCGCACTCGATCGCGCGACTCTTGTACGGCGGTGTCGGGCAAGCCGACCAGGGTCCAGTTGGGAACGCCCTGTTGTAGGTCCACCTCCACTTGCACGGCGAACGCCTCGATACCGTGCAGCGCGGCGCTTTCCACGCGAGCAAACATAAGATAGAGTTCGGAGCAAGCGAGGCGATTCCTGCCGTTCTCTCTATCGGTGGCAGTTAGCTCCTCGAACTCGTTGAACCTGTCAGGGGTGTTTCGAAGATCTCTTTCACGAGCTCGACATCTTCGGGAACGGGAATGGGGTATTCTCCGTTGAAGCAGGCGAGGCAGAATCGGTGGCGCGGTTGCCCCGCTGCTTGGAGCAGCCCTTCCACGCTGAGGTAGCCCAGTGTGGTCGCGCCAATCTGTCGGCGTACATCGTCTACGGTGTGGTGTGCCGCCGCTAGCTCGCGCTGCGTCGCCATGTCGATACCATAGTGGCAGGGGAATCGGATGGGGGGCGCGGTAATCCGCATATGCACCTCCCGTGCGCCTGCCTCAAAGAGCAAGCGCACAATCTGCCGCGTCGTGGTGCCGCGCACGATGGAGTCGTCCACCACGACGAGCCGCTTGCCTGCGATCACTTCGCGCAGTGGTGTGAGCTTGAGGCGCACGCTCTGTTCGCGCAGCCGCTGATCAGGCTGAATGAAGGTGCGCGGCGCGTAGCGGTTCTTAATCAGACCGTCGCCGTAGGGGATGCCCGACTCCGCCGCATAGCCCACCGCTGCGGGTATGCCCGAATCGGGCACGGGGATGACCAAATCGGCATCTACGGGGTGCTCCTGCGCCAAGATACGCCCCATCCGACGCCGTACTTCATAAAGCAACCGTCCATAGAGGTGGCTATCGGGACGCGCAAAGTAGATTAACTCGAACATACAGAGCGCTTCGTGCGTATCCGAGATGCCTTCGTAGGAACGCAGCCCGTTCTCGTCAATAACGACAATCTCGCCTGGTCGCACATCGCGCACATACACTGCGCCGATGGGAGGAAAGGCGCATGTTTCGGACGCCAGCACCCACGCTGAGCCCAACCGTCCCAGTGCGAGCGGGCGCACGCCGAACGGGTCGCGCACAGCAATGAGGCGCGTCGGGGTCAGAATCGCCAAGGAGTATGCGCCCTCTACCTGACGCATCATGGCGCGAATCGCATGCACGATGTCGTCGTCATGTTCCAGCGCACGGGCAATCAGGCGCACAATCACCTCCGAGTCGTTCGTGGATTCAAACTGTTCCCCCTGTGCTTCCAGCTGCGCTCGGAGTAGGTGCGCGTTCACCAAGTTGCCGTTGTGCGCCACCGCGATATTCCCATGCTCGGTGGAGCAGGTGATAGGCTGCACATTGCGCAGGGTGGATGACCCGGTCGTGGAGTAGCGGGTGTGCCCGACCGCGATATAGCCCTGGAGGCTTTGCAGCACGGGTTCGGTGAACACGCGGGTCACCAGCCCCAAATCTTTGTAGGCGCGAATCCGATTGCCGTCCGAGACCGCGATGCCCGCACTTTCTTGCCCCCGATGCTGGAGTGCGAACAACCCGAAGTAGGTTAATCGGGCGACATCCTCCCCCGGAGCATAGACGCCGAACAGCCCGCATGCCTCGCGCGGTGAATCGTGGTTCCACACGGCTTAATTAGTGTACCCGCTGCAGGTATACTGCTTCGCATGGCGCGACCGCTGGGCTATTGGATGTTGGTGCTGCACACGCATATTCCTTATGTCCTGACACATGGCAAAGCGCCGCACGGTACCGACTGGCTGAGCGAGGGGCTGGTGGAGTGCTATCTTCCGCTGTGCGATTTGACGGAGCGTCTCCAGAAGCACGGGATTGCTGCCCGATACACTATCAGTTTCACGCCGATTTTGCAGGAACAGTTAGCCGATCCCGAGTTTCAGGCGGAGGCGTGCGCCTACCTCGATGCCAAGCGTGCCGCGGCAGAGGACGATATGCGCACCTTCGTCCAGCAGGGCGAGCGGTGGAAAGCGGGATTGGCGTACCTCTGGCGTGCCTATTTTGAAGCCCAGCAGTCGCTCTACACGCAGCTGAACGGCGATCTTCTCGGTGCGTTTCGGCGGTTTCAAGATGCGGGGCTGATCGAAATCGCCACCAGCGCGGCGACCCACGGCTACCTACCGCTGATAGGGCGCGACGAATGTGTGCGCGCGCAGGTACTGCTCGGCGTGCAGACCTACCAGAAGCATTTCGGGCGTGCGCCACGCGGCTTCTGGCTGCCCGAGTGCGCCTACCGACCCGCGTATCGCTGGCTGCCCCCTGTGGCGCAGGAGGTACTGCCTGCCACCGAACGCGCTGGAATTGAGCAGTTTCTCAGTCAGGCGGGCGTGGGCTACTTCTTTGTGGATACCCATATGCTAAGTGGGGGTATGCCGCTGGGAACTTACTGGGATCGGTTTCCTGCGCTACGCCAGATTTATGAGCAGTTCGCCGCTCATTATCGTGTGGAGCCGACCGAACGCACGCCCTACCGAGCCTATCGCGTGCCCGCCTCGGCGCCGCTTGCCGTATTCGCCCGCGACCCCGCCAGCACGATTCAAGTCTGGAGCGGTGAACACGGCTACCCCGGCGACGCCCGCTATCTGGAGTTCCACAAGATGCACTACCCCAGTCGTCTGCGCTACTGGCGTGTGAGCGAAAACAAAGCCGACTTAGGCGCGAAGCAACTTTACGCGCCTTATGATGCTTTCGATGCCGTGCAAGCACACGCGGAGCATTTCGTGCACCTGCTCAAACAGACTCTCTGGAGCCACTATCAAGCGACAGGCGCGCCCGGCGTAATGGTCTCGATGTACGATACGGAGCTGTTCGGGCACTGGTGGCGCGAGGGACCGGAGTGGCTCTACCTCGTGATTCGTCGCCTTGCTACTGACCCCGATATCGAGATGCTTACGGGTTCCGAGTATCTGGAGCGGTTCCCGCCCGAGGAGGTGCTCTTCCTGCCCGAAGGTTCATGGGGGGAGGGCGGCTCGCATTACATATGGCTCAACGAGGACACCCTCTGGGTATGGGACGCGCTCTATCGGGCGGAGCGGCGTTTTTTGGCGCTGCTCCACCGCTGCTGCGAGCGTGCCGAGTGGATGCCCTACCTGCAGCAATTGGCGCGTGAACTGCTTTTGGCGCAAGCGTCCGACTGGACATTTTTGATTACTACGGGCACGGCACGCGACTATGCAGAGGCGCGCGTTCGCGACCACCTGCGACGGTTTGAGGGCATCGCGACGCTCATTGAGCAACTCGCGGAGGGCATGGAGCCCGAGCCTGCGCTGTTTGCCCTCTACCAGGAGAGCCAGCAGCGCGATACGCCGTTTGCAGGGCTGGATGTCGGCTTGTGGGCAGGATAGCCCCTAAATCGCCGCGCCCTCCGTGTAGGTTCCGTACACCTCTTTGAGCGCGTTGACCATCTCGCCAAGCGTCGCGTAGGCTTTGATCGCGTTCAAGATAGGAACCATCAGGTTCTCCTCACGGCGGGCGGCGGCGACGAGGTCTTTCAACGCTTGCGCGACGGCTCGATTGTCGCGGCGGCGGCGCAGGTCGGCGAGGCGTTTCACCTGTTTCTCGTGCGCCTCATGCTCGATTTTCAAGATGCGGAACGGGATGGGCTCCTCGTCCATCTGATACTCGTTGACGCCGACCCAGACGAAGTCGCGCTCTTCCACTCGCTGTTGGAACCGATAGGCGGCGTCGGCGATTTCCTGCTGGAAGAAGCCGCTCTTAATGGCTGGGATGACCCCGCCCTCGTCTTCGATGCGGCGGAAGTACTCGCGTGCGCCCTCTTCCATCTTGTCGGTCATCCACTCCACGAAGTAGGAACCGCCCAGCGGGTCTACTGTGTTCGTCACGCCCGATTCGTGCGCGATGACCTGTTGCGTTCGCAGAGAGAGCAACACGGCTTCCTCGGTAGGCAACGCCCACGCCTCGTCGAACGAGTTCACATGAAGCGACTGCGTGCCGCCCAGCACCGCTGCGAGCGCCTCGATTGTCGAGCGTATCAGGTTCACATACGGCTGCTGCATCGTCAGCGAGACGCCTGCCGTCTGCGTGTGGAACCGCAACCACCACGAGCGGGGGTTCTTCGCGCCGAAGGTCTCGCGCATTTCGCGCGCCCAGATGCGCCGCGCCGCGCGATACTTGCCAATCTCCTCAAAAAAGTCGATATGTGCGTTGAAGAAGAACGAAAACTTGGGAGCAAAATCGTCGATGTCCAGCCCTCGATCTAAGCACCAGCGCACATACTCGAACCCGTCCGCAAGCGTGAAAGCGAGTTCTTGCACGGCGGTCGCGCCCGCCTCCCGAATGTGGTACCCGCTCACGCTAATCGGATGCCACTTCGGGACATAGTGGGTCGCGAACTCAATCGTGTCCACGATGAGTTTCATGTGTGGTTCGGGGGGATAGACCCACTCCTTCTGCGCGATAAACTCTTTGAGGATATCGTTTTGAATCGTGCCTGACAGTTTCTCTAATGGGATACCACGCTTCTCGGCGACCGCGAGATACATCCCCCAAATCATAATCGCGGGCGCGTTGATGGTCATCGAGGTCGTGATGTTCGCAAGGTCGATACCGTCAAACAGGATCTCCATGTCTTCCAGCGAGGCGACGCTCACGCCGCACTTGCCCACCTCGCCTTCCGCTTCGGGGTCATCGGGGTCAACCCCCATCAATGTCGGCAGGTCGAACGCCACCGACAGCCCCGTCTGACCCTGTTCGATAAGATATTTATAGCGTCGGTTCGTCTCTTCAGGCGTGGCGAAGCCCGAGAACTGGCGCACGGTCCACAGCTTCGCGCGATAACCCGATTCGTAAAGCCCGCGCGTGAAGGGGTACTCGCCCGGATTGCCTAAGTCGTGTTGATAGTCAAGGTGCGCAATGTCTTGGGGGGTGTAAAAGCGCTTGATTTCGATACCCGAAAGCGATTCGAACCGTTGTTTGCGTTCCGTGATGGTGTGCTGGCTCATCGTTGCGCCTCCGCATGGATTATACCACTTGTGTAGTCAAGCGGTCGCTCTCTTGGCAGGGAATGGGGCGAGCAGGGCGAACCATGACGGCGTGCTGCAGCCTGTGGATCTAAACCGCGTGGAACGCCTGCTGATTCTCAAAGTGTCCTCGATGGGCGATATTGTGCACGCGTCGCCGGTCGCTGCTGCGCTTAAGCGTGCGTTCCCGCATCTGTACATTGGCTGGATTGCAGAAGACCGCCATGCAGGCGTGATAGAAGGCTCACCGCGCATCGATCGATTGCACATCATCCCGCACAAGGCGCTGCGTCGGAAGCCGTTTGGGCGTGAGGCGCGGCAAGTTCTGATGCAGATTGCCCGCGAGGTTCGCGCTGAGCGGTATCAGGTGGCACTCGACCTGCAAGGATTGCTTAAGAGCGCGATTTGGGGGGTTTTGGGGCGCGTGCCAATCCGCTACGGGGCGCATCGGATGCGCGAGCTGACCCCGCTCCTGCTGCGCCGTATCCCGATCCCCGAGCATCCTGACCGCCATGTGGTGCAGCAGTATCTGGACGCGGCGCGTTGGCTGGGCGCGCCGGGTGAGTTTCCCGATTTGTATACTTCACCCAGCGACGCCCACCTGCCCGAACCGCCTGTGGAGTTCCCGCTGTATGTGCCCGAAGAGGCGCGTCGACAGGTCGCCCATAAACTGGCGTCGCTTGGTGTGGACGGCAAGCCGATTATCAGCCTGAACCCTTCGGCAGGCAGGGAATGGAAGCGCTGGGACATCGCTAAATTTGCGGAGCTTTCCGACCGTATCGAGGCGGAGTGGGGCATTGCGACTGTGTTCGTGGGCGGACCGGGCGATAAACCTCTGGAGGAGCGACTGCGCGAGCTCAAGCGACGCCCCTTACGCAGCCTCATTGCACGGACTACGCTCAAGGAGGCGATGGCGGTTGTGGAGCGCTCGGCAGTGCATCTCTGCGGCGATACGGGCACGGCGCATATCGCGGCGGCGTTTCGCGTCCCCGTCGTCTCACTCTATGGACCCACCAGCCCCGACCGCACTGGTCCGTACGGGCAGCGCGCTCGCGCGCTTTCGAAGCGTTCCCTCTGCACCGCGTGCCCGAAGAACCAATGCGTGCGCAAGGAGTGCCTGCAGTGGATTACGGTTGACGAGGTGCTGGCGTCTGTGCAGCCACTGATTAGGGATGTAGGGGTTTCTCCTCACCTTTGAGCGCGTTTGGCGGGAGCAGGTGCCCCAGCTTCTCGGCTTTAGTGCGCAGGTAACGGATGTTGTAGGGCGTCGGGGTGGAGACCAGCGACACATGCTCCACGATTTCCAAGCCGTAGCCCTCCAGCCCTGCGATTTTTTTGGGGTTGTTGGTCATCAGGCGGATTTTGCGTATGCCCAAATCCACCAGCACCTGTGCGCCCAGCCCGTAATCGCGCAGGTCGGGTTTGAAGCCCAGCGCTTGGTTCGCTTCAACGGTATCCAAGCCATGTTCTTGCAGGTGATACGCTCGCAGTTTGTTCACGATGCCGATGCCGCGCCCCTCCTGCAAGATATAGACCAACACACCGCGTCCTTCCTCGCCGATTTTGCGCAGCGCGAGCTCCAGCTGTGAGCCACAATCGCAACGCAACGAACCCAGCAGGTCGCCGGTGATACAACTGGAGTGCATGCGCACCAGCACGGGTTCGCCATCATCAACCTTGCCCATTACCAGCGCGAGGTAGGGGTTTGGGTCTACCTCCGATTCGTAGGTATAGACGGTGAAGTTGCCGTAGCGGGTGGGCAGGAACACGGGCGGTGCGGCGCGATGAATCAGCTTCTCATGCTGGCGACGGTAGGCGATGAGGTCGGCGATGGTGAGGATTTTCAACCCGTGTTTGCGGGCGATTTCGATCAGTTGCGGCATGCGCGCCATCGAGCCGTCCTCGTTCAGGATCTCGCAAATGACGCCCGCAGGGAACAGCCCCGCCAACCGTGCGAGGTCGACCGCCGCTTCGGTGTGTCCGGCGCGGCGCAACACGCCCCCGGGCGCAGCCCGCAACGGAAACACATGCCCCGG
>NKPV01000266.1 GCA_002254605.1 Armatimonadetes bacterium JP3_11 | reverse complement strand
TCCCGCCATGACGCGAACGCTCTACTACGGCGACAACCTGGAGGTGCTGCGCAAACACATCGGCGACGAGACGGTAGACCTCATCTACCTCGACCCGCCGTTCAACAGCAATCGCGATTATAACCTGCTGTTCAAGGAGCAATCGGGCGAACCCGCGCAGGCGCAAATCAAAGCGTTCACCGACACCTGGCAGTGGTCGGAACACGCCTACCAGACCTTCCTGCTGGAGTGCCCCCGCGAAGCCCTGACGCGCCTGATCGAGGGCTTTGTAAATACGCTCGGCAGAAACGACCTCACCGCCTACCTCGTGATGATGGCGCCGCGCCTGATTGAACTCCATCGCGTGCTGAAACCGACGGGGAGCCTCTACCTGCACTGCGACCCCACCGCCAGCCATTATTTGAAAGTAATGCTGGATGTGATTTTCGGGGCGAAGAACTTCAGGAACGAGATTGTGTGGAAGCGCGACCCTGCAGGCAAGGGGGGCAAGCGAGTAAGCCAACAGTGGCCGCGCGATATTGATGTCATCCTGTTCTACACAAAATCTGATGCACATACATTCCACCAGCAGTATGCGCCCCTCTCTGAGGAGCAAAAGCGGGCATATCGCTACGAGGATGAGCGGGGACGCTACAAAGCCGTTCAGCGCGGGAACTACAGTGATGCGATGTGGGAGAAGTTTCGCGCGGAGGGGCGTATCCATGTCTCCAGCACAGGCAGGGAGTATGTGAAATATTATCTTGATGAAGCACAAGCCACCATCGGCAGCGTCTGGAGCGATATTCTGGGGTTTGGCACGCGCACGGCTGCGAAGGAACTGCTCGGCTACCCAACCCAAAAACCCCTCGCCCTGCTGGAACGCATCATCCAAGCCTCCAGCAACGAAGGCGACCTCGTATTAGACCCCTTCTGCGGATGCGGAACCGCCATCGTCGCCGCCGAAAAACTCCGCAGGCAATGGATAGGCATAGATATTACCCACCTCGCCATCGCACTCATCAAATACCGCCTCAGCGATATGTTCGGGCTACAAGAACGCCAAGACTACCAGGT
>NKPV01000286.1 GCA_002254605.1 Armatimonadetes bacterium JP3_11 | reverse complement strand
GGGACGCGCTTTCGTTATCGAGCGGTAGCGTTGGGGGGCTGCAAGAACCCGTGTCCGAACGAGATGGCAGGGTAAGGCGCCCCGCTGCCGTCGTAAGGCGCATTGTCGCCTGTCGCCGTCGCGGGATAGTACAGTTGGGCGTTGAAGGTCGTATTGTTGAAACGACGCACGGTCACGCGCCGACGCCCAGCACGATAGAAACCCGGCGATGCATAATCAGGTTGCGTACTCGGCTCCTTTCAGATCTATTATATCCAACGGGCTTTATGAACAGTGCGCCAAGTGCGCGCCCACTGGGTGGAACCGCTAAGGCGCGCGCCTCCGCAAACGCGCTGGGGTTTCAGTACAGACCTATTGACAGTAGCGTATCGGGAACGGCGCGTTCATACCCCACGGCGCCCACGGACCGAACGGGTAGTTGTCGCCGTCGGCGCAGCAAGGCGGGTAAATCCAGTCTTGGGGTAAGTCGCCGTTGCGCCCGCCACGCAAACTCGGTCGGAGCCACTTCACATGCCCATCCATCCACAAAAGGTTCGTACCGCCTGCATGCTGAAACCAGATTTCGTTCGTCTGCCCGCAATCGATATCGGTGTCTGCTGTCGCGTTCGCGAGC
>NKPV01000185.1 GCA_002254605.1 Armatimonadetes bacterium JP3_11 | reverse complement strand
TGGTAGGTACAAGACGATTTGATGGAGGGGACTACAATAGCGCGCTGGGAGTAGCTCCCCGCGGCGATTATGCTTGTTATGACAAGGTGAAGTTGATGGCGTTTGTGGAGTGGTCTCCTCCGGAGCCGTTTCGGCGCCTGTTGCAGGGGTTGGGTGTGGCGAAGTGTTCGCTGCAGGGAGGGGGGCAGGTGATGGCGTTGCGGATTGGGCAGGAGCCGCCTGTGGGGACGCTTTTGTGTGTAGAGAGTCTATTTGGCTGGTTAGCGCGGCGTCAGGTGCGAGATGGAGCGCAGTGGCTGGCGGTGATGGCGAACGATGCGTGGCTGATTGGCGATGCGGTACGCCAGCAGTACGCCGATTTTTGCGTGGTGCGAGCGATTGAGACGCGCCGCTGGGTAGCGCGGGCGTCTTCGGTGGGGATGAGCGGCTTCTATGCTCCCACAGGGGAACTCGTTGCTTCGTTGCCGATGGGCAAGCCGGGGGTGTTAGTGCATCTGATTGCACCTTGTACCGAGCAGACGCTCTATGTGCGCTGGGGCGACTGGTGGGTGTATGTGTGCCTTGCGGTAGTGGGCACGCTTGGGTTGATGCAGATGGCAGTGCGTTGGGCTCGCTGCGCCTCGTCGGGGGTGTCGTAATCTCATGGAATCGGACGGTTTAGAGAGCAGGAATCGGTGCCCCATCGGTGAATCTAACGGCACAGAGGGCAACGATGCCACTCATGCAGACACTCAGGCGACCTGAGCAGGTTTTGCGCAACACCCTGCGCGGGGATCAATCCCACTCGCAGCCGATTTTGAACGGGGGGGGGGCGATGAGCGACACCCTGCACTTCCCCGATGAGCCACTGCGCGACCCGCCGCTCGAATGGCAGCGTGCCGTGCGCATCGCCCTCCGACTGCTGGCACGACGCTATTCTACCCCTTGCCCCGACCTGCACGAATGGAAACGCGATTGCCAACAAGAAGCCTATGTCGCGATTGCCGAGGCTGCTCCCCGCTATGCCTGCCCCGATCCACCGCCTGCTGACCCCACGTGGCATCAAATCCTGTGGCTGGCGAACCACGCCTATAATGCCCTGCGACGGTTCTGGCGTCAGGAGGCGCAGTACTACGCGCACACCGTGCCGATGGTGGTGGAGGAGGAAGCGGGAGAGGCGTTGGAGTTGGAGTTTGAGGATGAAGTGGCGCAGGCAGCAGTTCTGGATGTATTGGAGCAGGTGTTTTGTGCGCAGGTATTGGAGCGATTGTCGCCTTATTTAGACGAGAAGGACTGGTTGATAGTGGCGGGTCTGGCTGATGGGCAGTGTCAGGAGGCGATTGCGCAGGAGTTAGGGATAACGCAGTCGGCAGTGAGTAAGCGTTTGGGGGCGCTTCGGCGTTTGGCGCGGGCGATTTTGGGAGAATTGAGGTGCGAGTGGTTATAATTTTTGCGGCTGGATGGCATGTATTAATCAGGAGGCGGGAATGGTGGTGTGGCACCACTATGCGATGTCTCCAATAAACCAAACTTATGGAGGTGAGTTAAGGTGCAGAGCATTCGGAGCATGGTAACAGTGATATCGGGATTAATGCTCACGGTGTTGTTGACGCTTGTGCCAAGCCAAGCACTTGGGCAGAGTGATGCCGTCAGGGAAACTTCTCCTGTGCTGGTCGATCATATCTGCAAGACTGTCCCCGCAGTTTCACCCATTCAGGATGAGGTGTGTCGTTCGACCATAGTGGGCTGTACTGGATCCTGTCTGCGCGGGATAGTTTTAGAGGAGTACAAAGAATGCTATCCCAACCCTGGTACATCCTGTGCCTATAAGTGGGGTACCATCAAGGTTGTGATAACTTCATTCGCCGACTGCGTTCGTGATCCTTCGGGCTCGGGTTGCGATTGCGGTCAGCGAAAACCGACACCACCATTTGTTGTAGAGCTCCGTGCAAGAAAATGTGGAGGTTAGAAATGCGCACAAAGCATGTATTGTGGATAGGCGCCATGATGTGGTCGACTTGGGGCGCTGCCCACGCGGATACAAAAACCACTTACTTTGATACACGCGAACAAGTCGCTACCCGACAGACTTTCGAGTGGCAAGTGACCACTTACGCCA
Organism: Armatimonadetes bacterium JP3_11; assembly: GCA_002254605.1. Lineage (GTDB taxonomy): Bacteria > Armatimonadota > Fimbriimonadia > Fimbriimonadales > GBS-DC > GBS-DC. Next base: position 1,222 of record NKPV01000185.1, on the reverse strand, counting down.
AGGTGTCTCCTAAACTCATAGAAGAGCTTAACAAAATCAGTCTTCATCGCGCCCAGACGATAGACGCCCCTTCGGCGCCTCAAATAGAACCAGAGGTGGCTAACAAAGTTTTTGAACTATCGGACTACTACACGGTCGCCCGCACACCACAACGAACTCTGGTTCGAGCCATTGCGCAGGCGATTAACTTGACGAATGCGCCAGCGACGGACTCCGCCATTTTCTTGAACTGGGAAGCCTATTTTCAAGGCGACACTGTTGTCGTTGTCCACCGAGACCTGGCGAGCAGTCAGGTAGGCAGTGTAGATATTGTCCAGTGCGACGATGAGGCGTTGGGCAGGGGTTCCCCCGTAGGGAATATCTACCCAGAATGGCTCGCTATCTTCAGTGGTATCTCGCCTTTCCGTCTCTATGGGCGCAAGCCTGAAGATTGGCGTCTGGTATCGGTTAGTCCCCAAGAGTGGGTGTTTGAACTTGGTTGTCAACCGCAGGAAGATGCGGTCAAAGTGCGCCTTCACCTTAACCGCCGTTACCAAGATGCCCTTGCGCAGTTAGAGGTGCGATATCCCGACGGCGAAGTGCGCCTATGGCGTGTAGTGAAGTATCGACAGATTGAGAGTGTCTGGTTCCCCTCGGAAGTAGAGTTCATCGTGCAAGGAGGCTCTCACGAGGCGCAATCGCGGGCGGTGTTAGTGCGGCACGAACGCACACAAGCTGTTGAGTTGCCCGATATTCCAGAGAAAACGGTGGTGCGCGATTGGCGACGGCTCGGTAGGAAGGCGTGGGAACAAAGCAGCGGCTTCGAGGAGACGGAGTGGAATGCGGCGCTGCTGGACTCAATAAAAAACCCAGCTGGGCAGCGACATCGTTGAGAAGGGAGACGGTATCAAATCGTGGCATTCGGCGATTTTCTGGCGTTGTTGCGCCTCCGCCCGTTACAAGACGGGGGCGCATACTTTGATATCCGATCCCAGTGAGCAATCAGCTGAGCGATTGCTGTTGAAGCAAGTGTACTTCTTGCCCTGATTAGGCGCGGGTGCAGGCAGGAATTTTTCACCCTGCGCGAATTCTAAACTCTACAGGAGAGGCGCCGATGCCTGCTTTGCCGAGCGTTTGGCAACCTGAGACGGTTTGCGTGATGCCCTGCGCGGGGATCGATCCCGCTCGCAGCCGATTTTGCACGGGGGGGGAGGTCAGTATGAGCCGCCAACCACCCCCCTTC
>NKPV01000140.1 GCA_002254605.1 Armatimonadetes bacterium JP3_11 | reverse complement strand
GAAGTGACCTTCGACATCGACGCCAACGGTATCCTGCAGGTCGCTGCGAAAGACCTCGGCACAGGGCGACAGCAGAGCATCCGCATCACGGGTTCTACGAACCTCACCCGCGAGGAAGTGGAGCGGATGGTGCGCGAAGCGGAAGCCAACGCCGAACGCGACCGCCAACTGCGCGAACAAGCCGAGCAACTCAACCGCGCCGAACGGCTCGCCATCGAAACCGAACGTCTGCTCAAAGAACAAGGCGAACACATCAGCACAAGCGACCGTGAACGCGCCGAGAGCCTGATTCGCGACATCCGCGAAGCAATCCAACAGCAGAACGCAGAGCGCGCCATCAGCCTGATGAGCGAACTGGAGAGCCTAACCTACCGCATCACAGAACAACTCTACCAACAGCGCACCGCAGGCTACCAAAGCGATACTGGCGCCACCGCAGGTGCGACCACCAGCACCCCAAGCGGCGACGATGTGATCGACGCCGAATACCGCGAGGAGAAATAGCACAATCACAACAGTCCTGTCCGAAAGCAATTCCCAGAAATGGGCGGGCAGGACTGTCCAAGCCACAAATTACTGGGGTGATACACGATGCGCGACTACAAGGACTACTACCAGATTCTGGGAGTATCACGGGACGCCGACGAGAAGGAAATCAAAGCGGCGTACCGCAGACTCGCGCGCAAGTATCACCCCGATGTGAACCCCGGTGACAAGGCTGCCGAAGAGAAGTTCAAAGAGATCAACGAAGCCTACCAAGTGCTGTCCGACCCCGAAAAACGCGCCGCTTACGACCGCTACGGCGAGCAGTGGCAAGCCTACCAGCGCATGCGCGAACAGTACGGCGAAAACTTCCAACCAGGCGGATTCGAGTCGCCGTTCGGGTTCGGCAGTTTTCAGGAGTTTATCGAGAACCTACTGCGCGGCGAAGGCTTCGGCGACGGATTGCGCGTGCAGCACGCCTCACCCGATATTGAACAAACGCTCGAAATTAGCCTGCACGACGCCATCCACGGCGCCACGCGCACGATCCAGCTGAGCTTGGATGAGCCATGTGAGACCTGTGGAGGCACAGGGGTCGCTCCGAACCGCCGACAGACCTGCCGCGCCTGCGGCGGCACAGGACGCCGTCGGTTCGGGATGTTCGGGATTGAGATGCACTGCAGCGAATGCGACGGCACGGGCGTCGTCGGCGCCCCATGCCCCACCTGCCGAGGACGCGGCGCCGTGATGCGCACACGCACCCTCACCGTGAACATCCCCCCAGGCGTGGCAGAAGGACAACGATTGCGCCTCGCAGGCGAAGGCGCTGCACGCGCAAACGGCAAACGCGGCGACCTCTACCTGCGCATCAAGTTCAAAAACGACCCACGCTTCGAACGCAAAGACAACGATCTCTATACCGAGGTGGACATCGACTACCTCACGGCAGTCCTCGGAGGCGAGGTGGAAGTCCCAACACCCCACGGAACCGTCAAAATGAAAGTGCCCCCCGGCACGCAAAGCGGAACCCGTTTCAGGCTGGCGGGCAAGGGGCTGCCGCTGGGCAAGGGCAGAACCAGCGACCTCTATGCCCGCGCCCGAATCATCGTGCCCAAGCAACTCTCCCCGCGCGAACGCGAACTACTCGAAGAACTAAGACGACTACGCGCCCCGCAGGAGGTGAAACGGTGAAAGACAAAAAGTACCCTTCCGATGAACCCGTCTACCTGATCAGCGTTGCGGCGCGGATGTGTGGGCTCCATCCGCAGACCATTCGCCTCTACGAGCGACTGGGCTTAATCCAGCCCTATCGCGTCGGCAACAGCAAACGACTCTACTCGGAAGCGGATATCGCCCGACTGCGCCGTATCCAACGCCTCACCCAGCAACTTGGCGTGAACCTCGCCGGCGTGGACATCATCCTGCGCCTGCTGGAGCGCATCGAGCGGATGAACCAAGAAATGGCAGAAGTGGTGGCGCAAACCAACATGCGCATCCTGCAACTGATTCACGAACACAATCTCCCCGTCGACCCCCAATCGCTGCTCATCCGCTTCGAACGCTACGACGATGACCTCGACTGAGTACCTTTCCGACAATCCCGCTGCCACCGAAGCCTTCGCAGCACAGTGGGCACACACCCTACAACCCGACACCATGATTCTGCTCAAAGGCGACCTCGGCGCAGGCAAAACCACCTTCATTCGCGGACTCGCCCACGCACTGGGCATCCCCGAGCCGATTCGCAGCCCCACCTTCACCCTCGTCCACGAATACACTATCCAACAGCCCCCACACTTGAGTGGACTGCCGTTTTTTCACTTGGATCTGTACCGAATCGAAACGCCAGATCAGCTCTATACACTGGGAATAGAAGAGATTCTGGAACGCGGCGGAATCGTAGCCATCGAATGGGCAGAACGATTGGAACTGTGCGGCATGGGACTCTTCACAACACAGGTCTACGAGGTAGCTATCGAGCTAATTGATGAAACAAAAAGGCAAATCCGCATCACCCGCGTAGACAACCAAACACAACGGAACACTTGAAATCCCTCCAGAAACAAACACCCCTCCCCCAATAGAACCCATTGCCGCGCGTCGAACCACGAAATTCAAACCCAAATTTCAGAAATTCTCATTTTTAGGCGGGTCAAGACTTGACTTTTTTGAAATCTATGAGGTATCATGCGACGCATTATGAAAGAGCGCTATGCGCAGCCGACGCGCTGCCCTATTTGCAGCGGCAAGTTGATTGTTACGCAAGTGACCTGCGAAGATTGCGCAACGAGCGTGCAGGGACAGTTCCTGCCGAATCGTTTTAGCCAGCTCGACCCGGAGCAGTTGCAGTTTTTGGAGGTGTTTTTGCGAAATCGTGGCATGTTGGCGGGCGTGGAACGCGAGCTGGGGATTAGCTACCCGACTGCCCGCAACAAGTTGGACGCGCTCCTCTTAGCGCTGGGGCTGACCCCTGCAACGACGCAGGATCTGAACGGACATGTCGCACAGCAACGACGCGAGATTTTAGACCTGCTGGAGCAGGGACAGATTACTGCCGAAGAAGCGGCGCGAAAACTGCGCAGCTTAAGATGAAGGAGGTTTCCCAATGAACAACCGACAAGAGACGCTGCTGAGGATCTTGCATCTGATGCAACAGGGTACCGTATCGCCTGAAGAAGCGGCGGACTTGATCGACGCGCTCTACGAAGTTGCGCCTGCGCCGAGCGCGACCGATGACGATTCATCTACCCAAAACGGCGCACCGCCCGTGCGTGGGCTGTTCGACCAGATTCTGCGCGCAGCAGAAGAAGCCGTCAAAGCCACAGGGCAAGCCGTGCGCAGTGTGAACTGGCAACAAATCGGACAAAGCGTCCGTGAGCAAACCCAACGCAGCATCGAGGAACTGCGGAAAACCTTGGAAGAGCTGGAAAAAGGCGACTGGTCCTTGGGACGGTGGGGCAGACATGAAGCCAACTTGCAGCAGGCGATGGACCTCGCGATTGTTGGGGGGCAATCGCTGTCCATCGAACTCCCCGCAGGCGACATCCACATCGTGGGCGGTTTCGACGGGGGACGGGTCGAAGCCGACATCCGCCTGCGGGGAGCCGACCCCAGCCGAGTAGAACACGCAAAAGCGAACTACCACCTCGTCGTGGAACAGACCGAGAACGGCGTGCGCATCGCCGCCCCGCAACTGGAAGGCGACCTGCGTCAGAAGGTCAACCTCAAACTACAAATCCCACGCCAGGTGAACCTCCAAGTGCGACTGGCACACAAAGGCGATATCGAAATCGAAAAGATAGACGGCACAGTCGACCTGCGCACCCCGCACGGCGATATCCAGCTGCGCCACATCCGAGGCAGCGCAAAACTGGAGACGGTCAACGGCGATGTGCTAATCCAAGACCTCCAAGGCGAGCGCGTCTCCATCACGACGGTGAACGGCGACACAACCCTGAACGACCTCAAAGTAGAGAGACTAACCCTTCAGGCAACCAACGGCGACACGGAAACAGAACGCCTCGTCGCCCGTAATTGTACGGTGGAGACCGTACGCGGCGATATAACACTTGATCTAACGGAGCCAATTCAGGGAGAGGTGCGACTGACCACTGTGTCAGGCGATATCCTCGTACAGGTTCCAGACGGCAACGACTGCCGTGTGCAGATGCAAACCAGCGCAGGGACTATCGAATGCGCGCTGGAATGCAAACAGGTCGAGTCGAGCCGTCACCACTACACAGGAGTTGCTGGCGACGGGACAGGAACCCTCGCGCTGGAGACCGTTCACGGCGACTTGCGCATCGCGTTGCGTGCGCACGAGACGGCTTGAGCCAGCAACTCAAGGTGAGACCAATCGCCCCCGTGCTCGCGGGGGCATTTTTTTCAGTCTGCATAATTATTCCACAACCAACACCGCCGCCCCACGAATCTTCCCTGCCTTAAGCGCGGCTAAAGCCTCGTTCGCTTGCTTCAGCGGGAAGGGGACAGTGTGCGTTTGGATTGTGAACTGGCGCGCCTTTTCGAAAAACTCCTCGCCGTCGGCGCGGGTGAGATTCGCGACTGAGCGCACCACCCGCTCGCCCCACAGAATCGCGTAAGGGAAACTCGGTATATCGCTCATATGGATCCCGCCACAGACCACCACACCGCCTTTGTCGACGGCGCGTAGAGCAGCAGGCACAAGTTCCCCTGCAGGCGCAAACAAGATTGCCCCGTCCAGTGGCTCTGGGGGCATCTGATCCGAGCCGCCTGCCCACCACGCGCCCATGTTGCGGGCATAGTCCTGCGTCGCATGGTCGCCCGGACGCGTGAAAGCGAACACGCGCATGCCCTCCCGAACGGCGATCTGGATTAAAATATGCGCCGCTGCGCCGAAGCCGTAAATCCCCAACCGATTGCCCAGCATTTCGCGTCGCGCGATGCGATACGAGCGGTAGCCAATCAGCCCAGCGCACAGCAGCGGGGCAACCGCCACATCGTCGTAGGCGTCGGGAAGGGGGAACACATACCGTGCATCGGCGACGGTATACTCCGCATAGCCGCCATCCAGCGTGTAGCCAGTGAATTGCGCAAATTCACAAAGATTTTCGCGCCCCGCCTCGCAGAATCGACACCGTCCGCAGGTACGCCCCAGCCACGGCACCCCCACCCGCTGCCCCACTTGCAAACCTTCTACGCGCGCACCGAGTTTCGCCACCTCGCCCACCACCTCGTGCCCCAAAATCAGCGGTAACTTGG
>NKPV01000007.1 GCA_002254605.1 Armatimonadetes bacterium JP3_11 | reverse complement strand
TCGCATATATCTTCGGGAATAGTTAGAACCGGTTTCTCGTCTGATGGAGATTCGCTCTCGTCCAACCCAAACGACTGCCCCGCCACTCGGCTCGGCGCTGCAACCAAAAGCGCTATCCCAAAAGTGCAGACTATCACCATCAGTATCGTGCGTCTTTTCATCTTCATCCTCCTCCATTGCTTGCTTAGTTAGCCCCTTTGGGCCCCCCCCCACTTAATATATTCCCCTGGCGTGGGCAAACTATTAGCCCGTCGCTTCTTACCATTCAAAACCGAGACGACCATCAGAACGCCGTACGAGCTTAATTTTATCGAGACGACTCCTTGTACCTGCATGAGAGCTTACCAAAATGGACTGAACACCATTTTTTATGAATATCTCATCAATTTTAGAATATATTTCTTGCTCGGATAGATTCTTTGCGATACTAAGACGCAGTACACATAACACAAGTGCTTGCATCACTAACGCACAGCGTGAGCGCGGCTCCCCCAACGAAGAAACATCAACAGATAGTCGTACATACCCTTCAGGCATCCGACCAAGTACACCATACCGCTCACTCAACGACTTTACTTCTTCTGAAGAACAAGCAATCAACTCATTCCTTTTTGGGAAGAATTTAAAATAGAATGAAAAACTGTAATCTTGAGGAACCAAAGTGGTATGCGGACGATACGCAACAGGCACGCGCGAAGATGCCATTAGTTCGGGGAAATGCTCTTCTATCGTGTTCAGAATGTTTTGCAGCTGCTCAGGCGTCATGCGCTCACGTTCTTCAGCACACATATAGTCGCTAAGAGTGCGTGCATCCTTTTTGCGAATCGCTTCCATTACGCGCATCGCGACGAGAGGTGGAGCTGGTGGTTGAAGGTACCACCAGATACCCGCTGCAAGAGCCGCTATAAAACTGATAATCAGAGCGATCCATCGCCGCTTGTGGCACGATGACAAAGTCCATCCCCGACCTTTTACGCTTCGCATGGCAACTAATCACCTATCAATTCTTCATAAAGGTTATACCTATAGTGGACAAATGGCGGAATTATTTTCCTTGAACAATGACCGTCTAAATGCACAAACAGGTAAACCCAGCGATCAGAGGGGTGGTACTCCGTATAAGGATTGTGATGTTCATCATAGACTATCTCGAAGTTCATTCCAAGAACACGAAATAGAGCATCCTCCCGTTCTCTATGACGCTGTTCAGCCTCAGCCATGTCCGACGGAAATTGAGTCACATGATCACGGTACGCATCGTACCCAAGCCAGTATTGTGCACAGTTCTGCGACGGACATGCTTCTAAAAGTCTTCCTTGAGCATCCAAGCAAGGAAAAGTACAAACATGATTGGGTATCCGACGCATCACTGCCAGCTCGTACGGCGGTATTTTATGGGTAGGACAGTGAAAGCCTCCAGGAAAGCGCTTGACATACTGCGCTTTGAACAGATCGCTTGAGTAGGAGGTTGCTGGCAGCCCTGCCTCTATCGGATTCTTCGCAGCAGGGGGATCAATGCCCCGATAATCCTGTCGATAGGTTTCTAAGGCTAACCAGATTTGTCGTAATTTGCTTGCGCAAGTCGTTTGAAGTGCCCGATCGCGCGCAGGCTGCAGAATAGCCCAGATAATTCCTGCTAACAATGCCACGATGGCAAGCACAACCAGCAGCTCGACCAAAGTGAGTCCTCTAATGCGCAACAGTTTTTTCACAATCACAACCCCCTTCCATAGCCGTTAATGGAGGATACCTTTGAAGGTTGATCAGAGTTCCATCGTGAGCAATCATATAACGCCGCGGAGTAAAAAATGCATTCCAATCTGAATGAAGAGTACCTTCTTTATCGTGGTAGATCTTTAGATTCGCAGGTAAGTCCTTGCCCCAGGTTTTTAGTAGCTTTCTCGGTTCACACTTAACCACAAGAACCATCTTTTGTGTATTGCCAGTGGAGAGATGATACTTCAGGTACGCCAACAGTTGCTTGATTGACGCATCGCTGCACGACCCCAAAAATATCACCTCGCAAAACGACGATGCTTTTCCAGGTAATAGCTGCCGCAGTGAACTCGGTATGGACACCGCCTCACCTTGTTTTGGATCCATCGACCATCGACTCTGCCACCAGTGGGTGTAAGCCCACCCATGGAGACGCGCGCGCCAGACGGACAGAGTATGGATTGGGTGTCGTCGGGCTGGCTCTATGTTCGCCAGCCAGGTAGCAGAATACTAAGATTACCCCTGACGCAATTCCTGCTATTGTCTTTTTGAGCGTTCCCATCGTTAAGTTCCTCCAATGCCGCGTTAGCCCCTTTGGGGACCTCCACTTAATATATTCCCCCGGCGCTGGCAAACTATTAGCCCGTCGCTTCTTACCATTCAAAATGCACAGTACACCGAAAGGGTTCTACCCAGCTAACCGTCGCCTAAGAGGTACAATTGGGATATGCCTCAAACGCTTCAGATTGCTGGCGAGCCAATCGCGCCTGATGCCGAGTTGCATTTTTCCGAGCATTTTGCCTGCCCAGACTGTGGGGTTAGTTTAGGCGAACTGGAGCCTCGCAACTTCTCGTTCAATAGTCCTTACGGCGCATGCCCCGAATGCACAGGACTGGGCACAAAAACCGAGTTCGACCCTGAGCTGATTGCGCCTGACCGCAACCTGTCGATACGCCAGGGCGCTTTGCGTCCTTTCGTCAAACGCGACGGCGAACTGACCGACTGGCGATTGGCGATGTTAGACGGCGTCGCGAAGCGGCTCGGCTTCACTCTCGATACCCCCTTGCAAGATCTCACGCCCGAACAGTTCCACGCACTGATGTATGGCACGAAAGGCAATGTCACGGTGGAGTTCCGCAATCGTTGGGGGCGCACGCGCTATATCGATACCGAGTTTGAGGGCGTGATCAACATTCTCAAGCGGCGTTATGAGGAGACCGAGAGCGACTACATCAAGCAGGAATTAGAGCAGTTTATGGCGACGCGACCGTGTCCTGTGTGTCGGGGCAAACGGCTCAAGCCCGAAAGCCTTGCCGTGACGGTGGGGGGCAAAAACATCGCCGAGGTAAGCGCGATGAGCATCGAGGAGGCGGCGCGTTGGTTCGCCGAGTTGGAAACGCACCTCACCCCCCGCGAACGCACCATCGCCGAACGCATCCTCAAAGAGGTGCGAGCCCGTTTGAAGTTTCTGCTCGATGTCGGGCTGGGGTATCTAACGCTGGATCGCGCCGCGACCACGCTCTCTGGCGGCGAGGCGCAACGCATCCGACTCGCCACGCAAATCGGCTCGGGGCTGATGGGCGTGCTGTATGTGTTAGATGAGCCGAGTATCGGGCTGCACCAGCGTGATAATCACAAACTCATCCAAACACTCCAGCGACTACGCGACTTGGGCAACACGGTGCTGGTGGTGGAACACGACGAGGAAACCATCCGCGCCGCCGACTGGGTCATCGATCTGGGACCGGGTGCGGGGGAACATGGCGGCGAGGTCGTCGTTGCGGGAACCGTGCAGGAGGTCATCCACTGCCCAGAAAGCCTCACGGGGCAATACCTTTCGGGGAAGCGACGGATCGAAATCCCTGCGATGCGCCGCCCTCCGCACCCCGACCGCTGGTTGATACTCCACGGCGCACGCGCCAACAACCTCAAAAACCTCACGGTGCGTATTCCGCTGGGGCTGTTTGTGTGTATCACGGGCGTCTCCGGGTCGGGCAAAAGCACACTCATCCAAGAAACACTGTTCCCACGCCTGATGTACCATGTGTACGGCACGCGCCGCGTGTGGGGCGAGCATGACTGTATCGAAGGGCTGGAATATGTGGACAAGGTCATCGATATCGACCAGTCGCCGATTGGGCGCACGCCCCGCAGCAATCCCGCCACCTACACAGGCGTGTTCGACCCGATCCGCGAGTTGTTTGCCAGCACTCCCGAAGCACGCGCACGCGGCTATACGCCCGGCAGGTTCAGTTTCAATGTGAAAGGGGGACGCTGCGAAGCCTGCCGCGGCGACGGGATGGTCAAAATCGAGATGCAGTTCCTGCCCGATGTGTATGTGCCCTGTGAAGTGTGTAGAGGGCAACGCTACAACCGTGAGACGCTGGAAGTGAAGTTTAAGGATAAAACCATCGCCGATGTGCTGCACATGACGGTGGAAGAGGCGTTGGCGTTTTTTGCGCCATTTCCTGCGATTGCTCGCAAGTTGCAGACGCTCTACGATGTGGGATTGGACTATATTCGGCTGGGGCAACCAGCGCCGACGCTCTCGGGCGGCGAAGCGCAGCGCGTTAAACTTGCCACCGAACTCAGCAAACGCGCTACTGGCAACACGGTGTACATCTTAGACGAGCCGACCACAGGGCTGCACTTCGAGGATGTGCGGAAGTTATTGGGCGTGTTGCATCGGCTTGTGGACGCGGGCAACACCGTGATTGTAATTGAGCATAACCTCGATGTGATTAAGACGGCGGACTGGATTATCGACTTAGGTCCTGAGGGCGGTTCAGGCGGTGGCTGGATTGTGGCGGAGGGCACGCCCGAGCAAGTCGCCGAGTGCGCCGCCAGCTACACAGGGCAGTTCTTGAGGGCGATTTTGAAACAGTAGCGATTTCGAGCGATGTGCGTTGTGGGTGTGGACGGCTGTCGTGGGGGCTGGTTGGCGGTCGCCTTGAAGGGGGGCATGGCAACCGCGCGCGTTTTTGCGCATTTTGCAGAGCTGCTGAGCGCATATCCTGATGCAACCGCATTCGCGGTGGATATGCCGATAGGCTTGTGGGAGTCTGGGCGGGCGCGAGCGCGCCCCTGCGACCTCTGTGCGCGTAGGCGACTCGGCAAACGCGCCGCGTGCGTGTTCACTCCGCCCACACGCGTGATGTTGAGCGCAACCGCCTACGCTCCGCTGCGTGGGCAAGGGCTGAGTGTACAAGCCTACCGCCTCATTCCCCGTATCCGCGAACTGGACAGGCTCCTCACACCAGAGTTGCAGGAGCGCGTATGGGAGTCGCATCCTGAGTTGAGCTTTGCCGCGATGACCGGCGCGCCGATTGCCTATCCCAAGCGCACGCAGCAAGGGCAGGCAACGCGAAGGCATGCCCTGCTACACGCCTTGCCTCTGGAGGATTCCCATCTGGACGCCCTCTGGCAATCCTGTCGCCAAGCAGGCGCAGGCTACGACGATCTGGTGGATGCCTGCGCGCTTGCTTGGAGCGCGTGGCGGCACACGATGAACCAATCGGAGCTTTGCATAGGCGAGCCTGCGCACGACGAGCACGGTCTACTGATGGCGATTCGATTCTGATTGCCTGCAGGGAGTCCCTGCTACAACTTGGGGGTATACTTTGGTGTGTTAATGCGCAAAGCGATGTCGGCGGGTGGGCAGGCGCAACCGCGCAAGCGCAAGAAACGCCGCTTGTGGAAACGCGTGCTGGCGTACCTGACGCTGATGTTTCTGATACTTCTGCTGGGCGGGATGACCTTCGCAGGAGTGCTGTATTATCAAGTGGCGCAGATGATGCCGTCGGTGGGCGTGATCGAAAACTATCAGCCCCGCGAGGCGAGCTTTATCTACTCTGCTGACGGCGTGCTGCTCGCGCGCATCGCCGAAGAGTATCGCGAACCTGCCACGCTGGAAGAGATTCCGAAGCACCTTATTAATGCCACCATCGCCAAAGAGGATCGCCGCTTCTGGCAGCACAGTGGGGTGGACTGGCGCGGCGCCGCACGCGCCCTATGGGTCAACCTCACCGAAGGCGACATCAAGCAGGGGGGTAGCACGCTCACGCAGCAGCTGGCGCGGAATGTGTTTTTAACGCAGCGGCGCACAATCGCCCGCAAGATTCAAGAGATTATCTTAGCCCAAGAGATGGAGCGTCGCCTCACGAAAGAGCGCATTTTGGAACTGTACCTGAATCAGGTGTACTACGGCAACGGGGCGTACGGGGTAAAAGCAGCCGCGCGGGTCTATTTCAACAAGCCGTTGGAGCAACTCACACTGGCGGAGTGTGCGCTGTTGGCGGCGTTACCGCAGCGTCCTTCGGGGTATGACCCCTTCAGCAACCCCGACGAGGCGATTTCTCAGCGCAATCTCGTGCTGGATCTGATGGCGCGTGAGGGCTACATTACCCCCGCCCAACGCGACGCTGCCAAAGCCGAGCCGTTGCGCCTGGCGCGTAGCCGTCCCCGCTCGCAATTCCTCGCGCCTTACTTCGTGATGGATGTGCTACGCGAGTTAGAAGCGCTCTATGGACGCGAGCTGCTCCTGCAAGGCAACTTAAAGGTCAACACGACCCTGCATATGGAGATGCAGCGTGCGGCGGAGTCGGCGTTGCGACGGGGGATCCAGGCGTTCCGTGCGCAGGGCGTGACGCAGGGCGCGATTGTGCTGATAGATCTGCGCACGGGTCAGATTCGTGCGCTGGTGGGCGGGGTGGACTTTCGACGCACGCAGTTCAACAATATCACGCAGGGGCGTCGGCAGCCCGGCTCCGCCTTCAAGCCGATTGTGTACGCAACAGCGTTCGAACTGGGCAAGCTCACGCCGAACTCCACACTTTCCGATACGCCGCTGGATTTGCCCGCAGGCGGCGGGAAACGCTGGCGTCCGCAAAACGCCGATGGCAAGTTCCGCGGCGTGGTAAGCGTGACGCGTGCACTGGCAGCGTCTATTAATATCCCGGCAATCAGGGCGGCGCAACTGGTGGGCGCCGATAAAGTCGCCGAGTTCGCCCGTACCCGCTTCGGTATCGAATCGCCGTTAGATCCTGTTCTGCCGCTTGCGTTGGGCGCGTCGGCGGTGCGTCCTATCGAGTTAGCACGCGCCTATAGTGTGTTCCCCCTCAAGGGCAACCGTATCGAGCCGTTCATGATACGGCGCGTGGAGGACCAAAACGGCGTTGTGCTGCTGGACCAGCAAGGGCAGATAACGCCGAATGTGCTCTCGCCGCAAACCGCGGAATGGATTGACCAGATTTTGCGCACGGCGGTTGTCAGCGGCACGGGGCAGGCGGCGTCACGCATCCCCAACGCACGCGGCAAAACGGGGACAACCAGCGATCATCGCGACGCTTGGTTCGTGGGCTATACGGACGAGTATCTGGCATTGGTGTGGGTTGCCAGCGAGTATTACAATCCGCAGACGCAACGCTGGGAATATCGCCCGATGAAGCGCGTGTTCGGCGGCACGGTGTGCGCCCGCATCTGGGCAGACCTGATGGAGCGGGTAAACGCCATCGAGAGACAGCTGCAGCTGCGACAGGCGCGCCCGTCGCAGCCTGCCGTTGGGGAACCTGCGTCCTCCCCTGAGCAGGAACCGCTTCCCACGGATAATACAGGTGACGAGGCGCCACCTCCTATCGCCCCACCGCACACGGAAGAGCCACCTCGCACACCGACGGAGCCTCCAGCAGGCACGGAACCCGATTCTCCCACGACCACCAGCGCACCGACCACACCGATTGCCAGTACGCCCACCGATACGCGCACAGCAGACGCAGCGCCGAGTGTTGCCGGTGGCGCGCCACGCGAATCGAGACCGCCCGCCCCGCCACCGGCGCCTGAATACATCACCGTCAGCATCTGCGCGGACACGGGGCTAATCGCTACCGATTACTGCCCTGAAGTCATCAGCAAACGCTTTGAGAAAGGCAAAGAGCCGAAATCGCGCTGCAACCGACACGGGGTCCGACTGCGATGATTGAGCGTCCGAAGCGGTATCTGGGCATCCGTCGCGAGGAGAAGCGCCTCATCACAAAGCGCGAGTACAGCATGCTGCTTGCCATGTTTGGGGTGCTTAGCATCCTCATTGCGCGTCTGTGGTACCTGCAAATCCTGAACGGCGAGGAGCTGGCGGCGCGCGCCGAGCTGGTACGCACACGCCTGCTGCGCGTCGCGCCCCCACGCGGGCTGATCGTCGACCGTCAGCAGCGCGTGCTGGCGACCAATCGCGCCCAGATTATCGTGAGCGTGATCCCCGACCTGCTGCGGCGCAATCCAGAACGGATCCCGCTCGTGGCGCAACGACTGGGTATGCGCCCCGACGACCTGCGTGAACTGGTCGAGAACCCGAAAATCAACCCCTACACGCCGCTGGCAGTGCAGAAAGGCGTGGCGTTCGAGCAAGCCGTCGACCTGCTGGAGAGCCAGTATAACCTGCCAGAAGTGGAGGTCTCACTGCAGGCGATGCGCCGCTACCCCTACGGGAAGATGTTCGCGCATGTGCTGGGCTATGTGGGGCAAATTTCGCCAGAAGAGCTGAAAGAGTACTCCGCGCAACAGAACGACGCGACCGATTGGCTTAGCTTGCGCCTTTATGACGGCACGGACTTCGTCGGCAAAAACGGCATCGAGCGGGCATACGAGACCGAACTCCACGGCAAGCCCGGCGGCGAACAGGTGGAAGTCACCCCGCTGGGTAGGCGTGTGCGCACCCTGCAGGAGTTTGAACCGACGCCGGGCAATCGCATCGTGCTGAGCATCGACCTGCGCCTACAGCAGAAAGCGTTCGAGTTGCTGCAGGGGCACATTGGAGCGGTGGTGGCGTTAGACCCACGCACAGGCGAGGTGCTAACGATGGTGAGCCAGCCGTCGTTTGACCCGAACCTCTTTGTGCCACGCATTCCCAACGAGGTCTGGCGCCCTCTGCTCAACGACCCGCGCGCACCTTTGAACAATCGTGCTCTCCAATCGGCGTACGCCCCCGGCTCGATTTTCAAACCCCTCGTCGCACTGGAAGGACTTAAACGCGGTCTCATCACAACCCGTACGAGCGTTCATTGCCCAGGCGGCTATCGGTTCGGAACGCGCACTTTCCGATGCTGGAAGCACCACGGCTATGTCGATTTCTATAACTCGATTGCCTTGTCATGCGATGTGTTCTACTACCAACTGGCGCAGCGACTGGGACCAGACGCGATCGCCCAGGTAGCACGCGCTTTCGGGCTGGGACAGCGCACTGGAATTGACCTGCCCCACGAGCGCAAGGGACTTGTACCCGACACGCAGTGGAAGCGGGAGACGCTTAAGCAACCCTGGTATGGAGGCGAGACGCTGAACTACGGCATCGGGCAGGGCTACTTGACGATTACCCCGTTGCAGGGCGCGCTGATGGCGATGGGACTTGCGAACCGCGGCGTCATCTACCGCCCCCATCTCGTGAAAGAGATACGAACCCCGGATGGCAAACTTGTTAAGGCGATCGAACCTGAGGCGATCCATCATTACGAAGTATCGCCACAACACTGGGAAGCGGTGATTGAGGGCATGGTGCGCGTGGTGGAGCGCGGCACGGCAGGTGCCGCACGGGTGCCCGGCGTGCGCGTGGCAGGCAAAACGGGTTCCGCCGAGTTCCGCAAAGGTGGCAAAACGCACGCATGGTTCATCGCCTTCGCACCTGCCGAGAACCCCCGCGTCGCCCTCTGCGTGATGGCAGAAGAGGCAGGCGGCGGCGGCGCCGTCGCTGCACCCATCGCAGGCGAGTGGCTACGCTACTTTTTCGAACTGGGATACTAAAGCACGCATCAACGCCCCAAACAGGTCTTGAAGGTACACTATAGCCGCCATGCAGGTTCAGCCGACCCAACACGCGACAGGAACACCCAACCCTACCGACGGCGCGCCGCCCGTCGTCGAGATGCGCGGCATCACAAAACGGTTCGGGACGCTCGTCGCCTGCGACGCCGTCGATTTAAAGGTCGCCCCAGGCGCACTGCACGCCCTCATGGGCGAGAACGGCGCAGGCAAAACAACGCTGATGCGCATCCTGTATGGCTACTACGCACCCGACGCAGGAGAACTCTATCTCAAGGGGAAGCGTGTCCACTTCCGAAGCCCCGCAGATGCTATCATCCACCACATCGGCATGGTCAGCCAACACTACAGTATCATTCCCGAACTGAGTGCGTTAGATAACCTGATTCTGGGTGCGGAGCCTGTGGGCGCGCTCGGGTGGCTGAAACGGCGCGAAGCCCTACAAAAAGCAGACCAACTGGCGCAGATGCTGGAGTTCAGCCCCGACTGGAACCGACCCGCCGCGGAACTGAGTGTCGCTGCCCGCCAGAAACTGGAGATTCTTAAGTTGCTCTGGCGCGATGCGGAGATTCTGATTCTGGATGAACCGACGGCGATGCTCTCGCCGCGCGATGTGGACGCGCTGTTTGAAACCTTGCTCCGTCTCAAGGCTCAGGGGCGCACGATTCTGCTGGTCACGCACAAACTCAACGAGGCGTTGCGCTATGCAGATTATGTAACCGTGTTGCGCAGCGGTCGCAAAGTCGCCGATGCGCCTATATCGGAGGTGGATGCGCCCACTCTAACGCGCTGGATTATCGGCGACGACACCCGCGGCTTGGACAGTCCTGCCCAAGCAACCACCCACAAAAGCGTGGGCGTCTCGATGACGCAGGCTCTCAGCACGGACAAGACTGCCCATGCCACGAGGGCTGTACTCACCCTGCACGAAGTGTATGTGCCTTCCGACCGCGGGGGGTGGGGGGTACAGGGGCTGAATCTCGAGGTCTATGCCGGCGAGATTGTGGGGGTTGCCGGGGTAGACGGCAGTGGGCAGCTGGAGTTGATGGAAGCGCTGGCAGGGCTGCGTCCCGTCGCCAAAGGTGAGATTCAGCTCAACGGGCAGCCCATGCAGCGGTGGAGTACTGCCCAGCGCATTCGGGCAGGCATTCGATATCTGTTCGATGACCGTTTCCGCCGTATGATGGCGCCCCAGTGGAGCGTGCTAGATAACGCGATTCTGGGGGCGCAACGCGACCCCGAACTGCAAACATGGGGCTGGTTCAAACCCCGCGCACTCCGCCGTCGCGCCGAGGCGCTCGTTGAACGGTTTCAGGTCAAAGTCCCGTCGCTCCGAGCGCCGATTCTGCAACTGTCGGGAGGCAACCAGCAGCGGTTAGTGATTGCGCGGGCATTATATGGGCAGCCTCGCCTACTGATCGCTTACGCCCCCACACGCGGGCTGGATATCCGAGGCGCCGAGGCGACCTACGCCGCCATCCGACGCGCCTGCAACCACGGGATGGCGGCGCTGGTCATTGCCTTCGACTTGGACGAACTGATGGAACACTGCGACCGCATCGCCGTGCTGTTCAAAGGCGCGATTGTGCAACAGTTCCCCCGCGAGGCGTTCTCCCGCGAGGCGATTGGCGCGGCGATGGTGGGGGCTTCAGCGGGGTAAGGGTGTGGGCGGCGGCAACTGCGGCGGCGCGCCCGTCGCGCGTAAGACGGTTTCAACTTCGCCCCTGCGAATCGCCTCGGTAATCGTCTCCAACTGCTGATCCGTGCGCATATTGAGAAAAAGCACGCCGCTCAACCCGAACAAGGCAATCAACAGAGATATGCCTATCGCATTGTGAAGCGTCTGATATGTCGCTTCGAGCGATCTCGGACGCCTGAAGAGCGCAACGACTAAAGCGACCCCTATCAGCACAAGCCCCCAAATCGTGGCGCCGATCGGCAGCGCCCAGCGAAGGATCGCGTGGATGGGCAACGGCGCATTGAAGACCGACGGCAGCGCCGCGCCCGAGGTGCTGGATAAAAGAGTTTCAACTGCAGTAATCGAGGCGATCACCCTGCTCATCAGCATGCCCGACATGGAAAATATGAACCACAGCGTCGCCCCAAGCCACGCCCCAATCAGCAAGATTAGTGTGGACATAAGACCTTTCGAAGCGCGGCGCGCCCACCAAAGCGCCGCCCATTGCGCTCCAAGCGCCAGCGCCAGCCCTTGCAGCCCGAAAAGGGCGAGCAGCTGCCAGTAGTACCTGTACATAAACGGTATCAAATAATCATCATAAAACTTGCCAAATGCTTTCTTAATTTGGAGGCGGATGGCATCCATTCGCTTGAGCTCGGCGTGGAACCAAGCCGCTTCGTTAGCAAATCCCGCTTGCTGAAGTCGCTTCAAGAACCCTTCCTGGCGCTGCTGGGGGCTAAGGTGAGACGCAGTTGGTGGGGAACTGACGGCTATCTGGGCAATCGCTATGCCCACTAACAAATGCGCGATGGTTTTTTGCTCGCTCATCATCTTTTGTGCGTATTGTGTAAGCGCGATTCGGATTTCCAAGGCTTCGCGAAAATGTCCTTGTGCTTCCAAATCTTGCGCGAGCGCGGTCAGAACACGCGCATTGGAACGCTCTGTGGCGAGATGGGGGAACAGGATGCCCATCGTCAGTGCGATATCGACTTCGCCTGAGCGTTTGTTTTGGAGCAGTCGCCAATAGCGTATTTGCGCCTCGGCTTCCGCGGCTACATAGTCGTCCCAGCGCGGTTTTTGTGCGGCGTGCACGAGGGCGCGTATCGCTTCGGAGTCGCGTTGCAAGGCGAGCAGTGCGCGAACGCGCATGCCTGTAAAGAAGGCGTTTTCGGGATCCAGTTGTTCACCTTTCTGCGCCCACTCCAGCACGCGACGCGCCTGCTGAGGGTCTGAAGGGGAGGGGGAGGCTCCACCCTTAGAAAAACGCGCCTCTTCCTTGCGTCCGATTCGGAACCCGCGCATTTCGTTGCGCAAGAGGCTGGCATACACTTCGGCGCGCTCAGGAAACTGGCGGCGCAGTTGCAGGAGCGACTGCCGAACTGACGCAGTCTCTGCGCCGCCTTCAAACAGCGCGCGTCCCCACGCCCAATAAAAATCGTTCCGAACCAGCGGCGCAATCTGCCGTTCGCGCATGCGCTGGAAGAGTTTGAGCTCATCTGCTTCGGTTCCTAAGATGTCGTAGAATGTTGCGTGCGGCGGCCACCCAACGGAAAACATCGCTTGCATCTTCCAGAGCGTGTAGGGTCTATAAGCTGGCGCGAAGCACAGAGCAATAAGGAGCGCCAACGCGACGATCAGCCCCGTCCAAATCGCCTTCTGCATCGTCGCCTCCCACGAGTATAATACCTGCTGGAATGAGTCATCATCAGGAGACGCCGTTAATTCAGACGCCTGCCCGCTGGAGGACACGGGTAGTGTTCCTGTTCTATTCCCGTCCCCTATTTCGCGCGTGGGAGATTTTCTGCAACCACGCCGCGCGGCTACTTGCCCATAAAGAGCGGATGCGCTCGGTGCGCTTTTCGCGAGAGTGGGCGGAGTTGAACCGAAAGCGGATGGCGATTCAGCAGGGCTTGGGGCGGATCAGCAACAGCCATGCGCATGTGTGCGCCCAGTGTGGGCACTGTTGCAAAGGCATGCGCGAGCGCGACGCCTTTCTCGACAGAGTGATTCAAGACCCTCACACGGAACAGTTGGGCGCGCGGCGGCGCACCGGCGAGATGGTGGGGCTGCGAATCGCTCAGGCGCAAGGGCGCGTTCTGCATCAGGATGCCCCCAAAGCGCAAGGCTGCTGCAATGAACTCACCTGCGCGGGGTGTCGCCTGCCCCAAGAGCTGCGCCCGATGCAGTGCCTGGCGTACTTTTGCGGCGCGGCGGCAAAAGCCCTCTCCCAACAGGAGTGCGAAGAGGGCATTCGCTTGCTGAAAGCGTTGCTCCGACTGCAGTGGCAGGGCGTGCAGCTCGCGTTCCGTAGCCGATTCGGAAGATAGGTACAATACTGCCATGCCAGAGAAGGTCACCACCCGCACCCTGCAGCAGATGAAGACGCAGAGGCAACGCATCGTCGCGATTACCGCCTACGATTACCCCTCGGCGCAGCTCGCGGACGCCGCCGGGGTGGATGTGGTGCTGGTGGGCGACTCGCTGGGCAACACGATGCTGGGCTACGATACCACCCTCCCCGTGCAACTGGACGAAATTCTCCATCACCTCAAGGCGGTTCGACGCGGTTTGACACGCGCGTTGCTGGTGGCGGATATGCCCTTCCTGAGTTATGGCGTTTCGGTGGAGGATGCCGTCTACCACGCAGGCAAACTCATGCAGTCAGGCGCGGAAGCCGTCAAGGTGGAGGGAGCGACGCCGCGCGTGCTGGAATCGATTCGAGCGATGGTCGGCATCGGAATCCCCGTGATGGCGCACTTGGGACTAACCCCACAGTCGATTCACCAGTTCGGGGGGTATCGCCTGCAGGGGCGCACCGCGTCCGAACAGGAAGCACTCCTGCACGCCGCAGAAGCGGTTCAAGACGCAGGCGCGTTTAGCCTCGTGCTGGAGGTGATCCCAGCTAGCCTCGCGAAACGCATCACCGAAAGTCTCCACATCCCCACCATCGGCATCGGCGCAGGTGTCCACTGCGATGGCGAGATTCAGGTCTGGCACGACATCTTGGGGCTCAGCGAAAAGACCTTCAAGCACACAAAACGCTACGCCGATCTGCGCTCGGTGATTACCCACGCCCTGCGCCAATACGCCGACGAGGTGCGCCAACGCCAGTTCCCCACACCCGAACATAGTTTCGAACTGGAGCCATGAGCCTCAAAGAATTGGAACACATCGGCGCGGTGCTGCGCGGGCACTTTCTGCTCACTTCGGGCAGGCACAGCGACATCTACTTCGAGAAGTTTCGCCTGTTAGAACAGCCGCGCATGCTGGAAGAGTGGGTGGACGCGATGCTGGCGAACACCCCATGGCGCTCTGTTGAGGTGGTCGTGGGACCGACTCTGGGGGGTGTGCTGGTAGCGTGTGAAGCCGCGCGTCAGCTGGGTGTGCGTGCGCTCTACGCCGAGCGCGAGGGTGATAAACGCGCCTTCCGACGGGGCAGCGCTCTCGAACCCGGAACCCATGTACTTATTGTGGACGATGTGCTGACGACAGGAACCTCTATCCGTGAGGTGCTGGAACTGCTGCAGGATTACCAAGTCTCTGTGGTCGGAGTCGGTGTACTGATTGACCGTTCGGAGACGCCGCCCGACTTCGGAGCGCCGCTGGCAAGCGCGTTGCGCCTGCCCGCGAAAACCTACGACCCCGCTGAATGTCCCCTTTGTCAGCAGGGTCTTCCCCTCACCAAGCGCGGCAGCCGATAGAATCACCCACCCCCAATCACCCATTCAGGGCAAATTCCCGCCTATTTACCGAATTCGTTGTCCGCTTTTGGGGGCGTTTTGAGTCTTAATAGGATGGAACTCCCTGCGAGGGCGTTCCACAGGGCGAATTGAATAGATATCAGCGGCGCTGGGCTTTGATCCTCCTTTCGACAGCGTCGCTCATTTTTTTTTCGAGCTGTGGTGTATACTTACCCCTGATGAGCGAAGCGAAACCCCTAATTGGCATTACGGCGAACTGGAGCTCGGTCGATGAAATCAGCGGGCAGGTCAGTCTGAACGATGCCTATGCCCGCTCCGTGTTTCGGGCAGGCGGTGTGGCGGTGTTGATTCCGCCTGGCGCTGACGCGCATGCGCTGGCAGACCACTTGGACGGCTTGCTTATTCCCGGCGGCGACGATATCGACCCGAAGCACTACGGCGAAACGCTTCACCCCAAAGCGGAACTGGTCAACGCGGCGCGTTTTGAGCAAGAGTGGGCGCTGATGGAGGCGTTCGAGGCGCGTCGTAAGCCGATACTGGGCATCTGCTACGGCTGCCAACTACTCAATGTGTGGCGCGGTGGCTCGTTGTATCAACATCTCCCCGACCTCCCCACCGTAACGCTCACGCACCAGCGCGCCAGCAAAGAGGAACCGTTCCCGCGCCACTTCGTGGAGGTGCAGCCCGATTCAAAACTCGCGCGGATTGTCGCCCAGACCCGCTTCGAGATTACCAGCGCCCACCATCAGGCGATTAAAACGCTGGGCAAGCGGCTGGTGATTACCGCCTACGCGCCCGACGGCGTGGTGGAAGCGATTGAGGACCCCGACCTTCCGTTTTTTATCGGCGTGCAGTGGCACCCCGAGCGCGACCCTGACGCGCCCGCCACGCGCCGGCTCTTCGAGGCGTTCGTGTCTGCGTGCAAGGCGCGTTAGCGCAATGCGGGATAGTCATACAGCTTCGCTAACTCGCGATAGGTAAACAGGCGAATGTTTTGCTCGCGTAGGATGCGCTTGAACTCTGGCTCTTGGAGGATTTCCAGTTCCTGCACGCGATAGCGCCACCCGTTGGTAACCGCATTGCCTTCGGGGTCGTCCATGCCCAGGTGGACGATAAGTTCGTTCACGCCGGGTTTGAGCGCGCGCAGGTACTCGTGCAGGCGTTGGCGATGCTTCTCTTTACTTTCGCCCGGCGCATACTGGGGATTGAGATAGTCAATCGTAGGCAACCCTGCCGCTTGAATGCGCTGGTACACCTCCCGATAGTTCAGCCCGCGCGCCGCCGCCATGAGCATCATCTCGGGCGTGGGGCTGAACACCATCGGCGGGATTTTGTACTCCATACCCACCTTCAGAAACACTTCAAAGAAGCGTGCATCCGCGTAGAGCGTGCCCATATGCGAGTCTAAATGGGTGGGTTTCAGCCCCATCTGGAGCGCGAGTTCAATCTGGGCGCGAATTTCGGTCTCGATCTCCTGGGGCTTCGCGTGGCGCACCACCTCTTCCACACTGCGCCACATATAGCCTTGCGTGTCCAGCAAACCTTTTACCTTATCCACTGGCGCAACGGGTCGCCAACGGATAGAGTTCCACTCGCTCGTGAGTGTGAGGTGAAGCCCCACATCGGCGTCGGGGTTCTTTTTGACCCACTCCACCGCCTCCGCAACCCACGCGCACGGCATCATAATACTTGCGCTGCTGATGGCTCCGCTCTCGAACGCACGCATCACCGCAAGGTTCTTCGAGTGGCACATCCCGAGGTCGTCTGCGTGGATAATCAGAAGTTTCTCGTCAATTTTCGGTTTCCAATCCTGTATCGCTGCGCTGCGTCGCATAGGACAGAGTTCTGCCCCTTACGCGCGATTCCTGTAGGGATCGTATGACAGGGTACACTCATAGTGCTGTGTTAACGCGAACCTACATTCACATCCCGGGCATCGCCGAGTCTATCGAGCGAGAGTTGTGGCTTCAGGGCGCGGAGGACTGGTACACCCTGCTGGAAACCCCGACTCGGTGGCGCATCAGCGAGCCGTACCTGAGTGCGGTGTTGCAAGGCGCTGCCACCTCGATAGAGGCGCTGGAAGAGGAAGACCATGCTTATTTCGCAGGTCGGCTCCCCATCAAGGAACACTGGCGCGCCTACGAAGAGTTCCGTCAGAACACTGCCTATCTCGATATCGAAACCGACGGCGGCTCGCAAATCACCGTCATTGGCGTTTACGATGGCGAGGAGACTTATCAATTCATCTTGGGTGAGAACCTCGACGAGTTCCCCGAATTCATCCAGGAGTTCTCGATGCTGGTGACCTTTAACGGCTTGCATTTCGATGTGCCGATGCTTTATCGCAACTTTCCGGGGCTTGCATTAGACCAGCTCCATATGGATTTATGCCCGACGCTGCGTCGGGTGGGGTTGCGCGGCGGCTTGAAGCGAATAGAGCAGCAGTTGGGCTTGGTGCGCGACCCCGATTTAGAAGGTCTTAGCGGGCGCGAGGCGGTGCTCCTATGGCAGGCGTACCGACTGGGACACGATTCCGCGCTGGAGACCCTGCTGCGCTACAATCGCGAGGATATTGTGAACCTCAAGCCGCTGGCGGGATTGGCGTACAAACGGCTTCGCGAGAAGACCACCGCGCTCCGCCCCGTGCGATAGGCTTGGCGCGATTCACTGGTGTAGGACGGGGCATAGCAGTTTTGGAGGGAGCGTTCCCTCAACCCAGAGCCTGAGTTCGTTCCCGCTGGGGGTACAATACTTCTGTTTATGCGTTTTCTGGAGCCGAGCTATCTGGGGCTGTTGCCGATTGCGCTGCTGGGGGTCTGGTGGATGGGGCGGCGCATGCTGGGGATGAGCCGGGCGCGGAAACGGCTCGTGCTGGCGCTGCGCTTCGCGGTGATGACCCTCCTGATACTTGCCCTCGCAGCGCCGCAGGTGGTGCAGTCCAATCGGGGGGTGTGCGTGATTTTCGTCTTAGATCTGTCCGACAGTATTTCCGACCGCGGACGGCAAGCCGCACAAGCGTACCTCAAGGAGGCGATTCGGAACTTAGGCGAACATGATGTCGCAGGGTTGGTCGTATTTGGGCGCGATGCGCTCGTCGATTGGATGCCCACCCATCTGCGTGAGTTGCCCACGATCTACTCCAAGCCTGAGCCAGACGGCACGAACATCGCCGCCGCGTTGCGCCTTGCCAGCGCGATGTTTCCAGACGGCAAGAATAAACGCATCGTGCTGCTCAGCGACGGCAACGAGACCGAAGGCAGCGCCCAAGACGCCGCGCTGGTTGCCTCTACCGAGAATATCGAAATCGATGTCGTGCAGCTCGCCGCTGCGACGCCCGACTCGGAGACGCTGGTGTTGGAGACCCAAGCCCCCAGCGAGGTCAAAATCGGCGAGCCGTTCAACCTGCGCGTGGTGATCGAATCGCGTAAAGCCGCCGAGGGCGTGCTGATGATTGACCGCGATGGCGAGCCAGTTAAGCGCGTGCCTGTGAAACTCGCGCCAGGCAAAAATGTGGTGGTTGTGCCCGTACAAACCGAGCGCGAGGGCTTCCACCGGTATCGCGTCACGCTGGAGGCTTCCCCCGACGGCGACGCGCGAAACAATATTGGGAGGGTCTTTGTGCGCGTGCGCGGCAAGCCGCGCGTGCTCCTGGCAGAAGGCGGCGCCCCCGACCCTACGCGCGCCCTCGAAAAGGCGTTGCGTGCAAACAATCTGGAAGTAACGCGCGTAGACCCGAATACCTTCCCTGCCCGTGCGGAAGATTTGCAGAACTATGATGCCATCCTGTTCCACGACTTCCCCGCCGTTGCGCTCAGCCCGCAAATGATGCTTGCCTTGCAAAGTGCGGTACGCGACACAGGCATCGGCTTCGCGATGATCGGCGGCGAGAACTCGTTCCTGCCAGGAGGCTACTACGAGACACCTATCGCCGAGATGCTGCCTGTGGATTTGAATGTGCGCCAGCGCAAGGTGTTTCCCCCCGCCACCGTGGTGATTATCGTGGACATTTCGGGCAGTATGGCTGTTGAAGAGGACGGCATCCCCAAAATCCAACTCGCTGCCAAAGCTGCCATCGAGACGCTGAAACTGTTGCGCCCGCAAGACCAGTTCGGCGTGATTGTGAGCGGCACCGGGGTGGATTGGCTCGCGCCCATCCGCAAAGCCGAGAACCGCGAAGCCGTGATCGCCCAAATCGAGCGGATGTACGCAGGGGGCGGCGGCATCTATGTGCGCCCGTCTTTGCTATTCGCCGAGAGTGCGCTGATGCCGATTCAGACCACCACGCGCCATGTGATTCTGTTGGCGGACGGCGACGATTGCGATGAACAGGAGGGCACTTTCGAAATCGCTGCCCGCATGCGTCGCATGGGCATCACCATGTCGGTCGTGTCGCTGGGTAGGGGTCGGGATGTGGAATACCTGCGTCAACTGGCGCGGGTTGCAGGGGGCAACTTCTATCTAACGGAGCGGGCGCGCGACCTGCCCCGCCTGTTCACCGCCGATGTCGCGCTGATGACCCGCTCCGCAATTGAGGAGGGCGCGTTCATCCCCAAAGTGAGCGTAGGCGAGGAGGTGCTGCAGGGCATCAACTGGCAAAGCACCCCACCACTGCTGGCGTATGACCTCGTCTCGGATCGCCCGCTTGCCCGAACCCTGATGCGCACCCACAAAGACGACCCCCTGCTCGCCGTGTGGCACTATGGGCTGGGGCAGTCGCTGGCGTTTACCTCCGATGCGAAGCCGAAGTGGGCGCAGCGCTGGGTCGGTTGGAGCGAGTTTGCGCCGTTCTGGACGCAACTCACGCGCTCCCTCCTGCGCAAAGGCGGCAAACAGGATTACCAGACCACCGTGCGTTTGGAAGGGGGGCAGGTCGTCGTGGAGATGCAAGCCTTCACCCCGCAGGGCGAGCCGATTAACTTTTTGCAGCCTGAGGTGCGTATCGGGATGCCCATAGGCGAAGGACTCACGATGACCCTCCAGCAAGAAGCACCGGGGCGCTATGGGGGGCGGTTCCCGGCGCGCGGCGTAGGTGATTACACGCTCACGGTCGTCGAAAAAGACTCCGACGGCACGGTACGCACCACCACCACAGGTTTCGCGATTCCGTACCCCAGCGAGTATCGCTTCACGCGGGCAAACTTGCCACTTCTGACGCGTATCGCGGAGATTACTGGCGGTAAAGTGAACCCGCAGCCTGCGGAAGCGTTCCGCCCCGTCGCTAAAGAGGCGCGCTCCGTACGCGACCTCTGGCGCACCTTCCTGTGGCTGGCGCTTGCGTTGCTGCTGCTGGACATCACCCTGCGGCGCGTGGTCATCCCAGTGAGCGAGTGGCTGGCGTTGCTGCGTCGCGTACCGGAAAAACTGCTCGGCGGAACCCGCGCCCGACGCCCTACCCCGCAAGCGCAAGCGACCGCGCGACTGCTGGGAGCCAAAGAGCGCGTGGGCACCCGCCGCACCGAACCCGACGGAGCAACTGTGCAGCCCAAGCCGACGCCTGTCGCCGCCGCATCTGCCAGCAAAACCGAGCCTGCCGGCACGCCACCGAGGCAGGTAGCGCCGCCCACAGCGCCCGCCGATACAACCCGTCGCCTCCTGGAAATCAAAAGGCAGCGACAACAGTAAGAGCCTGACGACTCTTGCAACGGCGATAATACCTCCCTTGCCTTAGGGTATATTCGACGCAGCGTGTCTCAACCATCGTTCGAATCGGATTTATCCAAAGCAAGTTCACCCTCGGCTTGGCGCAGTAAGACTTTTCAGGCGATGCGCTCGCCCACCTTCAGACGCTACTGGGTGGGCGCGTTTCTGTCGTTTGTCGGCTCGTGGATCCAGAATGTGGCGCAGAGCTGGCTGGTGTACGACCTCACGCGCTCGGAGTTCCTGCTGGGCGTGGTGGGGTTTGTACAGGGCTTGCCGATGCTGTTCCTTGCCCCAATTGGCGGAGCGCTCTCCGACCGCTGGAACCGACGCCAGATTCTGCTAATCACGCAGAGTCTATTCGCGCTTAGCGCATTGACGCTTGCCCTGCTGACCTATACAGGCGTCGTCCGCTATGAGTACATCCTTGCGCTGGTGCTGCTGAACGGCTTGGTGATGGCGATTGACCTGCCCACGCGCCAGTCGCTGGTGGCGCATCTGGTGCATCGCGAGGACTTAGCCAACGGAATCGCGCTCAACGCCGCCGCGTTTCATACAGCGCGTATTTTAGGACCTGCGGTTGGCGGCTTGCTGTTGGAGTGGGTCGGACCTGCGCCATGTTTTCTGATTAATGGGCTGAGCTTTTCAGCAATCCTGCTTGCGCTGCTGACCATACGGATACAGTCTACCACCGATGGGCGGGCGCAAGCGGGGCTATGGCAGTCGCTGCGTGAGGGGGTGGACTTCGTGCGGGCGCGACGCGGGCTGCTGATGCTCTGGGTGAATGTGCTGATTCTGAGTATGTTTGGGCTATCCTATCTGGTGCTAATGCCCGTGTTCGCCGAGGAGGTGTTGAAAGTTGGCAAGGCGGGGCTGGGGCAGATGTATACTGTTGCCGGGGTTGGCTCGTTGGCGGGGTTATTGCTGACGGCGCGTCTGTCGGGCGAGGTTTCGCGCGGCGGGCTGGTCATCTTCGCGGCGAACGGATTTGCTTGGAGTGTGATGGGCTTTGCACTGACGCCGAACCCGTGGCTGGCGAAGGGCTTATTGGCGTTGGCGGGGATGTTCGGCGTGATGCAGCTCGTGAGTACGAACACGGCGTTGCAGACCGCTGCGCCCGACTATTTACGCGGGCGTGTGGTGTCCCTGCACACATGGGCGATTAACGCGCCAGCGCCGTTCGCCTCGCTGCTGATAGGCAAGCTTGCACAGCAGTTGGGCGCACCTACGGCTGTGGCGGCATGCGCCAGCGTGTGTGTCGCGTTCGCGCTGCTGCTGGCGTTTATGCCCGATGTGCGCCGAGTCGCTTAGAAATGACTTCAGTGCCGGCAATGCCGATTCGAAAAGACAGCGAGCCGCAATTATTGGTCGATTCTGAAAAACTTGGCTTTTAGTGTATCCTGTGGGAAAGTTTTCGCATTTCCGTTCACAAATAACACATTGCTCGCGCGGTTGTGATAGCATGCGACGGGCTCAAAACAGTGTGTGTAATCAGGCAGGTCGACACATCGCCTGCCTTCCGTATGGCAAGGAAGAGCCACATCATCCAGCTGCGGGTAATAACCCCTAAAAGCGGGGGATGGAAAAACACTATTATAAAGAACCTTCTCGATAAGCAACACCGTTTGAGAGGGCTTGGTAATTTCCGACTCGTGAACGACTATGATGTCTGTGCCCAGAGCTGCATTCATAACATAGCTAAGGCGTATCTGCGTACCATAAGGGTCGGACGGGCATACATAGACTGCAGGGTTTTTTACATAGGGATAGATAGTCCCCTGCTCTGGCAGAAAGTGGCATCGTCCCAAGTGGAGAGCAAAGGTGCAGGGTGACGAGAGGGCAACCCACATGCCACGTCCTTGCGCGGCTATGTTGATGGCGCGTGGCAGATAACCATCGTAATCCTGTACATACATCTGGAAGGCTTTGCCCAGCTGACTCAGATGGTTTAGGCAACTTGTGGTACGCCCTTTCTCGCGCACACTGGCAAATACAGGAAAAACAATCGCCACAATCACTGCGATGATGGCAATAACCACCAGAATCTCGATCAGTGTAAACGCCCTGCACCGAACGGTGAGCTGTCTACCCCGAACGCACATACGTTACTCACCTACCCTGTGATTTCGCCTCCCACTCTGTTAATATCTTCTCTGCAAGCTGCCGAACTTCTGGATCGGGGTCTTGCAACATCGTCCGCACAGGCTCTTTTTGAGCAGGTTCACCAAGCCTTTGCAACGATTGCAGAGTAACTAACCTTACAGAGGGGTCGGGGTCTTGCAAGCGCGGAAGAAGCAGCGGGACATCGTTTGTCGTGCCCACAAATCCGATGCCTTTGCATGCCGAAACGCGCACAAGGGGCTCGGGATGCTTCATCGCTTCACGGAAGAGTTCGGCGGCGCGCTCCTTCTGTTTTGGATCCTTGACAAACCAGAGCGCCGTATATGCATTGGCACTCACGATCACATTTGTGTGCTGAGTCAGTTGCACGACTTCTGCGAACTCGGCGTCGGTGAGGCGTCCCGTCGTTTCTGCCTTTTCTAACAGCGTCATGGAGCGCCGTTCATCGGGAGACCCACTGTAAGAAGAGGCGGGCGTTTGCTGACGACAAGAGACGACCACCATCGTAACCAGCAAAGTGAAGCCTATGAACCATGTTAGCTTTCGATAGCGCATGACTCTTCACCCCATTCCATTATACCTCCTAGCGACGAACGCACAGTAGCTCTGCTCGTTTTGATGGCGACGCCGGTTCGCGCGACAGGATTCGGCAACGATGTTGCGCGTGAGCTGCCCTAATAAGCGCAGGTCAGGCGACGGCTCTTGCCACGGATAGCTGCCACGTCGCTGTTGGTAGCGTGCCAGAACCGCCCACACACAGTCGTTCGCGTCGTCCTCTGTCAGCCCGACACGAAGACAGAGCCCTTGCACATACTGCCACCATTGATGAGGCGTCGTTGCCACTGTTTGCCTCCCCCAAGTGATACTTCTATTATACACCATGAGTGATGCCATCTATTTCCCCTGTGAGACACCGCTCTGTGCCGTTTGCGCCCTTTGATTTTCTTGCCACCGTCGTAGCCACGCACCCTCCTTTTTGGGTAGTCGGCACACTCTGACTATCTACCGCCGCCGTCTTGAGTTGTCCGCGTCACTCCCGCCGACGCGACCTTGCGACGAGCGCATTTTGCACCTGTTCCAACACGCCCAACGCTTGTTAGTGATGGAAGTGATAGTAGACGGTTTGCCACGGGGGCAGGTCGCATGACAAGTTGCGTTAGTGGATGCCGTTGACAAGCCCATAGAGCATGGCACGGTACAGGTCGTAAAGGCTGTATCGTCGGGGTGCGCCGATGGGGTTGCGTTCGCGTCTATAGAGGGCGCCTTTGAGGGTGGGTTCAATCACTGCCCCCTGCTGGAGCGTAGGGTCGGACCAAGTCAACTTGGTCAGGAGAATTCCCCTGTGCAACAGCATCCACTGGTAGGCGTGATTGTGGGTTCCCGCTCCGACTGGGCGACGATGCGTCATGCGGTGGAGACGCTGGAGATGCTGGGCGTACCATATGAGGCGCAGATTGTCTCGGCTCACATCCTTGGCTTTACAGTTTGGTTCCACTTATCCTTGCTTTTGCGGCGAACCTGCATGGCGATCCCAAACGACAAATCGTGGCGTCGCTGTTCTCGCCGATAGAGTATATAATGTGCCATGGCGACCACTACCGCGCCCCACCACGCCGAAACGCGCTCGCAAACACAAAACGAATCGGTCCAGCGCAGACAATATCTCCTAAACTCTTCGGAGCACCTTCCCCGAGCGTGCGCCTGTGTATGCGCCGTCGCGAATCGTCCAGCGTCCATTCACCAGCAGATGCACGATGCCCTGTGAGAAGCGGTGAGGGTGGGTGAAATCCGACAGGTCTTGAATCGCGCCGAAGTCGAACACCACGATATCGGCATACGCGCCCTCTTGGAGGACGCCGCGGTCGCTTAGTTTCAGTCGTGCGGCGGGCAAGCCGGTCATTTTGAAAATCGCCTCTTCTAAACTGAGCAAGCCGTCCTGACGTACATATTTTGCCAGCACGCGCGGGAAGGTTCCGTAGCTGCGCGGGTGAGGGCGTTCGGCGGCGTATTTGCTCGGCTCCGTGCCGACCCCATCCGAGCCGACCATCGTGAGCGGGTACTTCAGCACGGTGCGCAGGTCGTCTTCTGCCATGTTGAACCATGCCACGCCCACATGCCCCCCAGCGTCCAGCAGTAGGTCGAGGATAAACGCCTCAGGCTGCTTGCCCGCCAGTCGTGCGGCATCGGCAATGGTCAAGCCCTGATATTCGCGGTTGTGGGGCGTGCTGCCGATGACGGTGCTGTGCCAGTCGGGTTGCATCGCCTGCATGGCGTGGATGAGCCGTTCGCGTTCGCGCGGGTCGTGCAGGCGTTCAAGGAGCGTGTCGGGATCGCCGTCCAACGCCCAGCTGGGCAGCGCGGCGACCGCCAAGGAGGTCTGATACGCCGTGTAAGGGTACACATCCAGCGTCACATCCATCCCCTGCGTCACGGCGTCGCTGACCATCTGCAAAGTATGATGCACCTTGCCCCAGTTCCGCTTGCCTTCGGCTTTGTGGTGCGCCAGTTGGAGCGGGAGCTCGGCTTCCTGAGCGATATGCAACGCTTCCTGAACGCTTTCAATCAGCCCATCGCCCTCGCTGCGCAGGTGCGTGGCGTAGAAGCCACCGTACTGCGCCGCGACTTTGGCGAGTTCGATAATCTCTTCGGTCTCGGCGAAGCTGTTGGGGGGGTACTCCAAGCCTGTTGTGAACGCAAACGCGCCTGCCTCGAAGCAGAGCGCGATCTCTTGGCGCATCGCCTCCAGTTCGGCGGGGGTGGGTGGGCGTTTTTCGTAGCCCATTACCTTTTTGCGAGCCGTGCCGTGCCCACACTGGGGGACATAGTTCGTTGCAAGCCCTAACTCATCCAGAATCGTCAGATACTCGGCGAACGAACGCCAATTGATTTCCACGCCGTACGGCTTGAGCCAGCGTTGCTCTTGGCGAAAGAGTGGGCTGTCGGTGATTTGCCCCACGGCGAAGCCGCAGTTGCCCCCCACCTGCGTCGTCACGCCCTGAAACAGCACACTGAGCTGCTCGGGATGATGGTTCAGCGAGAAGTCGGCATGGGTGTGGATATCGATGAAGCCCGGTGCAACGCATAAGCCTTCTACATTTACTTCCAGCCCTGCGTGCCAGCCTTCCAACTCGCCAATCGCGACGATGCGCTCGCCCGCAATCGCCACATCTGCGCAAAAACCGGGATTGCCCAGTCCATCGAACACGGTTCCGCCGCGCAAGAGAATATCGCAACGCTGGGTTTCAGGCATAGCAGAGAGGATACCTCAACTCATGCCGATTCGGCTCGGTATAATACGCGTATGCAACGCACAGCGCTCTATGAGGCGCACCTACAGGCGGGCGGACGGATGGTGGCGTTCGCGGGGTGGGAGATGCCCGTGCAATATGCCGGGATTATCCACGAAGTGCAAGCGGTGCGCCAGCGTTGGGGTATGTTCGATGTGAGTCATATGGCGCGCGCCTACTTCCGCGGCGCCGATGCCCGTGCCTTCCTAAGTCGCCTCGTCCCCTCAGACCTTAGTAAAGTCGCCCCGATGACCGGGCAATATACCGTGCTGACCAACGAGCGCGGCGGGGTCGTGGACGATGTGATTCTCTACGAACTCACGCCCGACGAGTACCTGATGGTGTTCAACGCCGCCAATCGCCAAAAAGACCTGAACTGGTTTCACCACTGGCGCGCAGAGTGGGGGCTTGCAGTATCTATCGAGGACCACACAGAACAAACGGTGATGCTGGCGGTACAAGGTCCGGAAGCGACGGTCCGCTTGAGCGCGATTCTCAACGCCGATCTGCAGAACACGCCGCGGTTCGGAGCGCGTTTCGTGGAGTGGCAAGGCGTGCGTCTCTTCGCGGCGCGCACGGGCTACACGGGCGAGGACGGGTTCGAACTGATTGCACCAGCGCAAGTTGGAGCGACTCTGTGGCGCGTGCTGTTGGACAGCGGTGCGACGCCGTGTGGGTTAGGCGCACGCGATGTGCTGCGCGTGGAAGCAGGACTTCACCTCTACGGGCACGAACTCACCGACGAGACCAATCCCATCGAGGCGGGGCTGAGTTGGCTTGTGAGCGACCGTACCGACTATATCGGCGCAGCGGTCATCCAGCAGGTCAAGCAAGCGGGTCCAGCGCGCAAACTGATGGGCATCCGCCTGCACGAGCGCGGCGTACCGCGTGAGGGCTATCCTGTGCTGATGGAGGGGCGCCCAGTCAGCGTGCTGACCAGCGGCGTCTACTCACCCACGCTGGAGCAAGGCATCGGCATGGCGTATCTGCCCGCAGAATGGGCAAAAGCAGGAACGCCCTGCGCCGTCGAAATCCGGGGCAGAGCTGTTCCTGCAATCGTCAGCACACGGCGGTTCTTAAAGACAGGCTAACGCCCTCGCCCCCCTCCTTGCGGCGGCGCTATTCCCCCTTGCTGGGGAGGCTGCACTTCTTTGGCGTCTTTGGGCGGTGTGAAGCGGAAGCGCGATGCGGGAATCGGCTTGTCGAAACTGAGATACCGCAAGTTGGCGGTGATTTTCCTTGTGATCTGCTGGGGGGCTTGCGAATCGCCTTGACCGCCCTGCGAGCGCATCGTCTGATTCAGCTCCACGCGATAGATCAGCTGGTCTTGCGCACCGATATAGAGTTTTAGATTCAGAGAAGAGTTTCCTTGGGTGTCCGTGATTTCGACCACGCGGGTCTGCTTGCCCGCAATCGTTTGGGTTCCACGGAACTGAATTTTGGTGTTCGGTCCCAATTGATCGAGGTTCTGGTCTGCGATGCCCATCAGCAGGCCCGCTTCACCCAGCAAGAGCGCGTTGCCGCCTTTGAGGTCGGGGGGGGCAGGGCGTTTCATATACTGCTTGGCGCTGGGCACATACTCATAGACCGTCTTTCCGTCGGAATAGATCTCACGGGGTGGAGCAAACGCGCTGGCGCCAATCTTCGCTGCCACGCGGTTCGGACGCTGCATCGCGATGGTGGAGCTCATTTGTTGCTTGTTCGTGTTGCCCCCGAAGTTCATCTCGACGGTCATATCGATGCTCACTTCCCACGATTTTACATTGCGGTACTTTTGCTGGACCTGCTTGAGGAACGCTTTTGCGTCCTGCTGCGCCGTGCCCAGTGCGGTCGCCGTCACGACTACTGCTGCAATCCATAGGGTTCTCATGATAATCGTCTCCGTACATCGAACTATACCCGAAACGGGTACAATCTGTTCCTGTAGGAGGCGTTATCGATGGCGATTATCGAGGTTGTCGTACCCCAGTTAGGCGAAGGATTGCAGGAAGTGCGTGTGATGCGCTTTTTGAAGCAACCGGGCGATCGCGTGGAGCGCGACGAGCATATCTACGAAATGGAAACAGATAAAGCAAATGTTGAAGTGGAAAGCCCTTATGCGGGTGTGATTGTGGAATGGTTGGCGAAGGAGGGCGATATCTTACCGATTGGTGCGCCGATTGCGCGGATGGAGGTGGAAGGCGTTGTTGAGACAGCCGCCCCAGCGGCGCATGCGCCCCAGCCTGCACCAGCGGTTGCTTCGGCTGCGCCGCCGCGCGAGCCAGTTGCCGTAGGGGCGCGGCTGGAATTGATTATCCCACCCCGCACACGCGCCTACGCCCGACAGAAAGGCATCTCGGAGGAAGAGTTGCGCCGCATTCCCGCCGCGTCGGGCAACAAACTAATGCCCGAAGATATCGACGCCTACCTTGCAGGGCGCTCCGAGTCGGCTTCGAGCGCGGAGTATGTAGACTACCCCCTACCACAACAGCAGCGCACTTTCATCTACCGCCTCAAGCGCAGCAGTCAACTGGTTGTGCCTGCGGTGTTGCGCCGCCCCGCACGCTGGGATGCCGTGCGGCGTGTCGTGGAGCAGTTCAAATCGAATCCCAACGCCCCTGTACAGCCCTCGGAGTTTCAGGTGTTTGCCTACTGCGCCGCGCAGGCGACTTTACAGCATCCCAAGTTCCGCTCTCAACTTGTAGGCGAGGATACGCTGCGCCAGTATCCGCATGTGAATCTGGGAATCGCCGTGGCGCGTCCGGGCGACGAGTTGGTGACGGCGTTAGTGAAAAATGCTTCTGCGCTCGATTTTGTGCGCTTTGTGCGCACGCTCCAAAGCCAGATTCGCAAGGCGCGTGCGGGCGAAGACCAAGCAGACGCCAGCATTCAACTGCTCTTAACCTACATGGGCGGCTACCAGATGGTTGACGCCATCCCCGTGTTGGTCGCGCCTGCGGTCGCCATCCTGTTTGCTGGGGAGGCGTTCCCCGTTGAGGGGGTTCCGCATGTGAACTTAGTGCTAACCTTCGACCATCGCCTAATTAACGGTGTGGGGGGCGCGGAGTTTTTGAACGCGGTAGCGCAGAATCTGGAACAGGCGGAGGCGGTGGTGCAACGCGGGATGGAAGGTTGATCATCCCCAATAACGCTGCCAGAAGCCGATTTGTTGCGCGGCGTAGCGGCGGGCAAACTCCAAATCTGCGGGGTCGATGCTGGGTAGAGTGTGGTCGCTCAGCGTCGGGATGCGGTCGTGCCATGTGAAAGTTTCGGGCGTCTCATTAGGGAGTTCAACGCCAATGAGGGTGGCAATCGCCAGCGTCCACATGCGCGGTACGGTGGTCAGGTTATAGCCGCCGCCCCCCAGCGCCACCATCGGCAGCCCCAGCGATTTCGCCCACTGTACCCCGCGCAGCCAGCCCTGCGCCGTGAGGCATAAGTGCCCCAGTGGGTCTAAATAATGCGGGTCGCAGCCCATCTGCAGCACCAGCGCTTGGGGTTGAAACCGCTCGAACGCGCGGGGAACCACCGCCTCAAACGCCTCCCACCAAATCGCGTCGTCCGTGTACGGCGCCAGCGGGATATTCACCGAAGTCCCCTCCGCAGCACCCTCGCCCAACTCGTTCACAAAGCCCGTGCCCGGAAAGAGCCACTGACCACTTTCGTGGATCGAGACCGTGAGCACATGCGGGTCGCGATAGAAAATCCACTGGACGCCGTCGCCATGATGTAAATCGATATCCAGATACGCCACGCGCTCGAACCGCTCACGCAGGATGTGAATGGCGATTGCTGGATCGTTGAATATGCAGAACCCACTCGCGCGGTCGGGCAGCGCATGGTGCAGTCCGCCGGTGATATTAATTGCGAGGGGTGCACCGTCGCGCACGGCATACGCCGCGGCAACGGTGGCACTGGTATATGCCAGCGCAGCCTCCCACATTCCCAGAAATGGCGGGTTATCGCCATACGCCGAAAAGCCCCAGCGATGCGCTTCCATGACGGGCGCACCCACGCTGAGCTGACGCACCACCTCGATATACTCTGGCGTATGAATACGGCGCAACTCCGCCTCGTCGATCTGTGGGGGCGTGCGCCAGTCCAAGTGCGCGGGCAAGCCGTACGCCTCCATCAGCGCACGCAGAAGCGCCAGCCGCTGCGGTTTGAGCGGGTGCGACTCGCTGAACTGGTAGCGTTCGATCGCCGAATCGTAAAAAAACGGCGTCATCACCTGCAGTATACCTTGCATTGCGAATTGCGCGCGGTCAGAAACGGGTACAATAAAGGCATGGCTCGCGTTCCAGAAGACTGGACTTGACCGGGATCAAGCGATGGAGACCGTAGGCGTTGGAATCATTGGGGCAGGCGGTATTGCGGCGGCGCACGCGAAAGCCTATCAGATGCTGGGCGCCAAAGCGCAGCTGATTGGGGTTTCCGACATCGATGAGGAACGCGCCCGCGCGTTTGCGAGACGCTTCGAGGTTCCTCTCTGGAGCAGCGAAAACGAGGAAATCTTCAAGCGTGACGATATTCAGGTGGTGAGCCTCTGTTTGCCCCATCACTTGCACGCCCCCATCGCTATTGCAGCGCTGCAGGCAGGCAAACATGTGCTGGTCGAAAAGCCACTGGCAATTAGTTTGGAGGAAGCGGATGCGATGATTCGCGCCGCGCAGAAAGCGAAACGCAATCTGGGCGTCGTGTTCCAGCTGCGTTTCGAAAGCGATGTGCAGCGCGCGCGGCTTATATTAGAGCGCGGGCTGATTGGGACGCCGTTCTACGCCGAGGTCAGTTGCCTCTGGTGGCGCCGTCCTATGTACTACGAAAACAGTTGGCGCGGCAAGTGGGCGACCGAAGGCGGCGGCGCGGTCATCAATCAAGCCACACACCACATCGACCTGCTAATCTATCTCTTGGGAATGCCCCAGCGTGTGTACGCCGAAATCGACACCATCGCCCACAAAATCGAAGTGGAAGACTGGTGCCTGGCGACGCTCTACTGGGACGGGATGAAGGCGAGCTTCTGCGCCTCCACTTGCGCCGAACTGGAAGCCGACTCCAGTCGGATGCTCATCCTGGGCGCAAACGGCTCGATCCAAATGTTCCCCTTCCGACCCCATTCGCGGCAAGAGGAGCGCCATCTACAAATCGCGGAAGCATGCCGCACCATCCCCGAGCAAGAGATTCCCGGTCATACCGCCGAAATCCATGATTTCGTGTTCAGTGTTCTGGAGAAGCGCGAGCCACGCGTGCCCGCCGCCGAAGGACGGCGCACGCTGGAACTGGTTACCGCCGTCTACCAGTCTGCATTCACGAAGGATGTGGTACAACTTCCAATCACTCCCGAAAGCCCTTGCTATACCACAGCAGGTAAACTGGAGATGGCACGGCGCTATACCGCACGAAAAGCGGAGCGAACTTAGCGAGAGATGGAGGGAACTATGGAAATGCACAGATCACCAATTCGTGTCATGGTTGCGGAGGATGAGGAGCTCACTCGATTAATGGTGCGTACCCAGCTGGAACAGCTGGGCTACGAAGTGGTCGGCGAGGCAGAGACCGGGGAGGACGCCGTCCGCATCGCACTCCAAACGCAGCCCGATGTGATTATCATGGATATCCGCATGCCACTGATGGATGGTATTGAGGCGGCTCGGCAAATTGTAGCGCAACATCCATGCGCTATTGTGTTCCTCACCGCCTATGCGGAAGAGGAACTCGTCAATCAGGCGACCGCAGCAGGCGCGTACGCCTACCTGCTTAAACCCTTTCGCAAGCAGGAACTCGCGCCTGCTATCAGTGTCGCACTCACCCGATTCCAGCAAATGCAAGCAAAAGATAAAGAAGTTCGTGAACTGCAGGAAGCCCTCGAAACGCGCAAACTCATCGAACGCGCTAAGGGAATCCTGATGGATCGGCTCGGCTTGAGCGAAGCGGAGGCGT
This sequence comes from Armatimonadetes bacterium JP3_11, assembly GCA_002254605.1. Classification (GTDB taxonomy): domain Bacteria; phylum Armatimonadota; class Fimbriimonadia; order Fimbriimonadales; family GBS-DC; genus GBS-DC. The sequence goes on along the minus strand of NKPV01000007.1, from coordinate 5,488 downwards.
TCCGCCGAATCCACTTTATGGCACGTAATCAGAACAAAACCATGAAAGACATCGCCCAAAGCATTATCACCGCATCGGAGATTTTGTAAAGAGGGCGACCGATACCTCCCAAGTGGCTGACACCGACTTCGAGCGGACGCGCTTCCTCGCTCCGCTCGAAGCAATACTAACGGTCTTGCAACGAGGATCGCCCCTTCCAAGTTGAAGACTCCGAATCGGCAGACTCCCCATCTGTTTTGAGACCTCAGCCTGCTCTCCCCGACCGAACCATAACCCCCCAAAAAATACGAGTTTTGTCAGATCCTTCTTGACAAACCTGCATTTGGGGTATAATCAAATAACTCCCAGGAGGGCAGCCCCACAAACGGGACTGCCTTTTCCTTATATCGGAGTACAAACCCATTAGGAGGTATGAGCAGAACCATGAACCGCAAGGGTTTTACGCTGATTGAGCTGCTGGTGGTGATTGCGATTATCGCGATCCTAGCGGCGATTCTGTTCCCGGTCTTTGCGCAGGCACGGGAAAGCGCGCGTCAGACGCAGTGTACCAACAACCAGAAGCAGATTGCGACCAGTGTGCTGATGTATGTGCAAGACTACGACGAGACCTTCCCCATGAGTGCGTACTTCGGACGCAACAACGCTGGGCAGCTGGCGTTAGTCGCCGTCTATGATGTATTGGCGCCTTACATTAAAAATGTCGACATCTTCGTGTGCCCCAGCTATCGTCCCGGCATCGACTGGCCCCAGCGCGTACAGGCTGCGGGTTCCCCTGCCCCGGCGTTGGGTACTTTTCGCTATGTGGGCTACATTCCCAACTTGGGTCTTTTTGGCGAGAACTTCTGCCCCATCGTGCAGAAGCGCACGCCTGTGACCAAGATGGCGATGGTTGAGTCGCCCGTGAACACGATTATGCTGTTTGACGGCTACTTGAAGAACCAAGCCGCGTTAGAGTATTTCAACTTCCTCGGCTTCGCCCGCCACAAGGAAGGCTTGGTGATTAACTTCGCCGACGGTCATGCCAAGTGGTGGCGCTGGAACGCGGTGAAGAACATCGCGCCGAACAACCAGTTCCCCACCCCGGCTACGGCGTATAACGGTCAGGCGACCCGCGTGGGCGCAGGCAACTACTACTACAACTGGCGCGATGTTCCGGGTGAAGGACTGTTGGCGACGGAAGCGCAGCTGCAAGCCGTTCAGAGCACTCCGAGCGGTGTGAACGGTCCTTACAACGACCTGCACGGTATCCCGGGTACGGGAGTCACCGACTCCGAGGATCAGACCTGTCAGTAATCCACCTTGATCATTCGCACGCGGTGAGGGAGGCGCACCTACCTCCTCACCGCGTTTTTATTTGCCGCGTCTCCATGGTTAGACTGCGGCACTTGCCCCTACTGCCACAAACGGCGCACCGAAATCATCTCCAATTCGTCGCCGCGCTGGAGAACCAGCGTTTCGTTATCGCGCCAGTCAAAACCATAGGTATCGCACTGCGCCAGTCCGCGAATAACACCGCCTCGTGTATTTTGGGGTCGTTGAGTACTCACCGTACGCACGGTTCCCCGCCCAATATCCAGCACATACACCCCTTCCTCGGTATACCACGCCACTTTGTCGCCATTGGGGGAGAAGCGGTAGTAAGTGTGGTACGCCTGTGCGTCGGATGGATGGGTAGCGTGTGGAATCAGGATTAGTCGTCGGGGCATGCCGCCGTAGAGAGAACGCTCAAACACCGCGAGATATTCCTTGTGCTTCACGCGCACCCAGCGCACGAGGTCCCGGGCATCGTCCACCCAAAACGCCTGCACATCGCCTGAATTCGTAAACGGCGTCAGGCGTCCCCCACGCATCAGGTAGAGGTTGCCCTGACGCACCCCACGCGATCCCCACAGAGAACTGTCCTGCTGCGCATCAAGCTCCCAATCTCCCAACAGCACAAGCGCGCTGACAGGCGACTCCGAAAGCAGCACCGCCCACTCCCACGAGACGATATCGTTGTACCCAGTGGTATTCTTCACACTCGCCACGCGCGTCCAGACACCCACGCGATAGACACTTATGGAGTCCGCATCGTACATTATCAGGTGCTTTCCGTCGCGGCTCCAATTGACGGCAGCAGGGGGGTCTATCGGCAGGCGCAGCAGTTTACCCGAAGCCAGTTCATACAGCATCAGGTTATAACCAGACCAGCGCGCTTCCTCGGACCTCTCCGATTCCTGAACGCTTGAGTTGGGTACATCCTCCGCCTGTGGTGGTGTGGAGTAGACCGCTATGAAACTTAGGGCGCGCGAATCTGGCGTCCACTGGCAGTTCATCACCCATGCAAACGGCATCTTGAGTTGCTCGTCGGGGGAGAACTGGGTTATAAGCGTCGTTTCGTCACGCTCGAAGTCGTACAAAGACAGTTCGAAATATTCTTTGTCTTCCGACGACTGTACGGGGCGAATCAGGGTCGTATATCTCCCGTCGGGTGAGGCTCGAACCCAGCCCTGATCGCCACAGCCTGAAAGCCAAGCAATTAGAAGCAGGCTTCCGAGCAGTCCTGTGATTTTTCGGTAGCGCATCGAATCGCCTCCACTGTACTATACGGTGTGGCGCCGTGGCGCAAATTGGGACTTAAGTCCTAATTTTGCTTTAGGATCTGCGCGGGTTCTCCGTAATGGCGCAAGCTATTGTGATTCGCCTGCAGCACATGGGGCAGGAACGCCGCGTCGCCGAGCCGCGCCACCTTGTCCAAATCCGAGCCCCAGAACCGCGTAGAGTGGTTTAGCACCATCGGCGTCAAGCGATAGTCCAGCGTTGCGACGAAGTGCTGGAAGCCGACCCCGCTAAAGCGATTCTGAACCAAGATATACTGGGTCACCCGTTCGTGAGGTACAGCGGCGATGAGACCGAGGTAATCCGACTCGAAGCGTGCGAACTCACGGAGTTTTTCGCTCAGCAAGCGGAGCGCTGCGCTGTCAGGCGGCTGGAGCATAATCTGGATTGCCGCGCGTTGCAGCATTTGGCGCAGCTGCTCGCGGGTGTGGAGGGCTGCGAGCCACTGCTCCAGCGTAGGCGCGTTCTCGCCGAGAAAAATCTGGTGTAAGTCGGTGCGCGAGCGCAACTTTTGGAACAGGGGCAGAGCGCGGGGCACTTGTGGCAGCGCACTGCGCAATGCGGCGGTCGCTTTTGGCTCCGGGCGTTCCAAAAGCAGTTCGCAGGCGCGTAGGCGTGTCAGAGGGTTTTTGCTGCCCGCAAGCCGAATCAGTAGAGGGAGTGCGTCTGAACCCAGCGACTGCAGTTTCTCGATCGCGATGTGTGCAATGCTACTGTGCGCTAAGGTCAACTGCAGCGGCAAAATCGAATCTTCGGGTCTCCATCTTGCAATACGCTCGTAAATTGCGGGCATCGCTTGAGCGAGGGAGATGTCGCCGCGAAACAGTGCCGCGAACGGCTCAGTGTCTTCCAGGGCAGGCGCTGCGGTTTGGCGTGTTGGCTCGGTGAGGAGGTCTTGTGCCCGTGTGGGCAGCGTGTAGGCGTGGAGACGCGCCAACGCTTGGTCGCAGGCGTAGTACAGTCGTGTGAGTTCGTTGAGTTGCACGCGCGTATCGTCGGTTTCCAGCACGCGCTGGAGGCTTTCCGCCAGCGGGGCGAGCGCGTCGTAGGGCTGAAGGGCGCGCTGCGCGTCGCGCAACGGCTCCAACCCGCCCGCACGCCCCAGCCCCAACGCCAGCGCATGCTGTATCGCCTCCTGCAGAATCTCTAACGCGGCTTGCATAAACGCCTCGAGTATTGCTGGAACACGCGCACCAGACCTTCCTTCGGTTATTCCAGGTTTTTCCTGCGCCATTCGTGGAGCAGTTCAGGGGCGCGCGAATCCAGAAACACATTCTCCACGAACAGCGCGTACAGTTGGTCGTCCTTGAGTTGCGAGACATCCACACGCGTTGCCTCGAGGACCTCCTTACTGCGCTTGACCATGTAGCCGATTTGCTCTTCCGTAAAGTGCGGTTTGAGTTCCGTCGCGACTTCGCTGACCACGCGCGCACGCAGTTGGCGGCGTTTCTGCGCGGCGTCGCTTTCCAGTCGCTTGATCGTGTCCTGGAACTCTTTGGGCAGGCTCTTGCCCCGTGAGGTGTCTTCGCGAATGCGGAGGATCTCGTCTTTACGGTTGCGTAGCTCTTTCGCCTCCTCCTGAATGAGTTGCTCGAGCTGTTTATAGGCGCGTTCGTGAACGGGAATCAGTCGCTCGATCTGCGATTTGGTGAGGTTCAGGGGGCGGATATTGTTGAACCAGGTGATGTCGCTCAGCGCAAGCAGCAATTGGTCTACTTCGGAAAGCGTTGGCGTATTAGATTGCTGCGGGATGCCGAGCATCAACCCGCACACGATTGCCAAAGTGAGCCCCATTCGCCTCATAGAGGGATTATACCTGCAGAGGGTGCGCGCTCGCGAAGCTGTCGCCTATAGCAACCGAAATGCGTGTGGGAGCAGCTCTGCCAGCGTGTAGCGTCGCACGATTGCATCGGGTTTGACCACCCACACGGGGCAGTTGTCTGGTTCGGGTGCAAACTCCAGCAGCACCTGTCGGCATGCGCCGCAGGGCGTGCCGCCGTCGGGTGTACAAACGGCGACAGCGAGGATGTTGCGTGCGCCCGATGCGATAGCGTTGAACACGGCGGCGCGCTCCGCGCAGATGCTCAAGCCATAGCTGGCGTTCTCCACATTACAGCCCGATACAATCCGCTGGTCGTCGGTCAGCACCGCCGCGCCCACCGCGTAGTTCGAGTAGGGCGCGTAGGCGAAAGCGCGCACCGCCCGCGCCGCCTGAATAAGCGCGCGTTCCGTATCCGAGAGGGGTGCGGCGTTGAGGTGTTGGGACGCGGGGTCAGCGTTCAGCTGATTGAGGATGTGTGGCTTGGGGATTGTGGGCCTGCCACGCGATTTCGGCTCTTTTGGGGTTTGTTTGAGTATCCTGCGGGCTTTGGCTTCTGAAACTCCAAGTAGATAGGCGAGCGATTGGAGCGATATTTTGCCGTCGCGCGCTGCTTGAATGATTTCTGGTTGATAGTCACAGGACGATTTTAGGTGTTTTGCTACAGACTGTCTTGATATGCGCAGATAGGTTGCAATCTCTTGTTGCGTCCATCCCTTGCGATGGAGCACATGCGCGATCGCCCTTTTTAATTTAGCGTCCAGATGGCTGTTATCTATCATTTTTTGAAGGTGTACAGAGGCTCATCGGCGCGGCGCTTGTAGAGCTATGATATATGATTATACCCCATAATGAGGTGTTTGTCAAGGGACTGCGAGGGCGCTCGAAAAAAAAATGGGAAAAACGGGACAGGAAGAGAAGGGCGCACATGTGAGGGCGCTCCGCTATCCCACCCCACGCAATAAGGTGGTGAGGATAGCGACGTTTCATCGGGTGTTTTATACCCGATGCCAACTGATTTTTCAACGCTTTTAGTGTTAGGTTCCACCTGCGAGCGTATTTTCATGCAAC